>JBBSLA010000042.1:0-21734 GCA_038255665.1 Lysobacterales bacterium
CCGATGTAGGTCGCCATCACCGGATTCATCTTCAGGCTTTCCTGCCAATAATCCTCGTAGAGCGCGTCCAGCTTCGCGGCCTTGTCGACGACGGTTTCGGCGGCGGCTGTCGGCATCATCGGGCTTGCGTCTGGACGCGGCGTGGGTGCGCAGGCGCCAACGGCGAGAGTGATGGCAACGACAAGCGGAGCAATACAAAGGCGACGCAGCATCATGGGAGTTCTCCGGTTGGAACGGTCAGCATTCAGTGGATGGCAACGATAAGCCCGACGGGGTTCTTTTTGAGAGCGCACCGGGACAAGGCTGTAACTCCGTTCACTCGGCAGGTGATTTCGCGGAAGGTGTCGGCGTATCTCGAACCGGTATCGGCACGTTGCACAGGTCGATCTTGCCGGCCGGAACGTGATACCAGTCGTCGCGCCGATTGCGCCGCGATTCGACCAGCGCGGTAAAGGTGGGCGTATCGGTTCTCATCACCTGCAACGCAACGCGCTGTGCGGCAGGAACATCGGCGGCAAGGCGAACGCTCTTGATCGGCGTCCGCTGCGCAGGCTGTTCGTAGAAACCGAGCGGCCCGGTTCCACGCGGGAACGCAGTCAACCATTCAATGCCGCGCAACACGCGCCCGACCGCCGCAATATTGCGATCAAGCTGGCGCGGACCGTGGCCGATCACCACGTACAGTTCCGCACCGGAACCCGATTCCGGCGCGGTGTCGCGACCAACGCCAAGCACGCCGTAGCAATGCGCCATCCACGCTTCGCCGCTGGACGGATCGCGGGCAGCGGGGAAGCCATTGGAATGGCCAACCTGCGCCGCGTAGACATCGCCATCGGCCAGCACGGTGAAGGGCAGGTCACCGCTGGACCGGGTGAACTCGGGCGGCAGCGTTTTCTTTGCTTCACCCAATGAGCGCGCCTTGGCCTCGCCTGCTTGGGGATCGCCCCACTGGGTCACGAAGCCATCCTGCACGCGCAGGATGGCGAGTCCGTCGAAGTACTTCTGATGGATCAGCTTGCGAATGTTGTCGACGTGCAGCGGCGCAAACGCGGGCGCCAGTTCGATGATGACGCGACCCTTGGGCAGGTCGAGATAGACGACGTTTTCCGGATCGGGCGTGCGCCAGTCCGAATCCTTCGACTCGGCGAGTACGTCCGCCATGGTTCCGGCTTTGGGGGCGGCATCGGCGGCGACTGCGCTCGCGGACGCGGCAACGAAAATAGCGACCGCGACGGCGGCGGCGTGCGTGGTTCGAATCATAGGAACGATCCTCGGATTGGATCGTCGAGGATCGCACGAATCGGGTCGATTGGCCGCCGAGCGTCACGCGTTGGCGGCGTCATGCTTCGACTCGCTATGCGGAAAGCGTGCGATCCAGCGCAGCGAGATAGGCGCGTTCGAAACGCTGGTCGAGCGCATCGGGCCGGCCCGGAAGCGCACCAAGCTGCAACCATTCGCGCATCAGGGTTGCGAGTCGCTCCGAAGGTTCGGCGCGATCATCGCCGCGAAGATGCGCCGACAACTGGCCGACTTGCAGATCGAGGCGGCGCTGACGATCCGCTTCCGGTGTTTCGATGCCGGCA
The DNA here is from genome assembly GCA_038255665.1 of Lysobacterales bacterium. Taxonomy (GTDB): domain Bacteria; phylum Pseudomonadota; class Gammaproteobacteria; order Xanthomonadales; family Rhodanobacteraceae; genus Dokdonella. The sequence continues at coordinate 1,584 of JBBSLA010000042.1, forward strand.
AATTGTTCGAACGTAATCACCGCATCGCGAAATGCGGATTCGTCGGCAGCCTGGCCAATGATCCCGCTGATCGCCGCGTGGAAACGCTCCGCGATCAAGTTCGCATCAATTTCGCAGGCTGGCAATGCCGTCATCTGGTCGCGTGCCGTATCCACTTCCAGTTCGCAGCGCTCGACCGCACGGCACAATTTCCATTGCTCCAGCCAGGTGTCGTAATGCGCACGGCGAGCCGATTGCTGGCGCGCCTGGGAGGCGAGGCGCAGCGCGTCCTGCGCGTGACGGAAGCGCGTGCGTAGGCCGGTATCGATGTCGGACATCGATGTAAACGCGTCGACGATTCGTTGCACGCTGCCGCGCTCGGGTGCCTCGTCAGCACTCGCCAGCTGTTCCAGTTCCTCGCACAGCGCGCTGGCCTGGTCGCGGCGCTCGCCTTGGGCATCGGCGATGCTCGCGCGTTCGGCATCTGCACTCGCGAACACCGCGTCGATGGCGGCGCGGAATTGCTTCCACTGTTGCTCGTCGCGACGGCGTGCACCGTTGCCGCTGGCTTGCCACTGCTTCTGCAGATCGCGACTGCTGCTGATTGCGGAGCGCTTGTCGCTGAGTTCGGAAAGCGCGGAGGCCTTCGCGATCAGCGCCTCCTTGCGCTCGGCGACGGACTTGTCGCGCGCATCCACGCGCTCGTCGATAGTGGACAACCCGGACTTGATTCGTTCGGCGAGCGCCTTGCGCTGCCGCGGTTCGACGCGATCAAGGTCGCGCAGCGCAGATGCCAATTCGCGTCGACTGGCGATCACCGCTTTCCAGTCGTCGATCTCATCCGGCAATGCGCTGGCGCGCTTGATCAGTGCTTCCAGTTCACCTGTCGCCGTCGCCCGCAACTCATCACGTTTCTCGAAGTATGGCCGCGCCGGCTCGATGGCGCGACGGCAGGCTGCGCGAAAGCGTCGGCTAATCGCATCGGGATGATCCAGCCCCAAGGCTTTCTCGATGCGCGTCCATTCGGCTTGCGCCTCGCGCAGGCGTGTCGCGAGCGCGTCCGGGTGCAGGACGGCTTCGGGCAGGGATTCGATCTCTTCGCACAACTGCATGCGGCGCTGGTTGGCGCCCCAATTGCGCCATTGCGCGCTGTCCGCGTATTCCGCTTCGGTGGCACCGAGGCGCTTGCGCAGACCAGTCGGAAGTTCGCCATCGACGCTGGCGCGTGCCGTCTCGACGCGCGCATGGGCTAGCTCGGCATCGGCGCTGTGGCCGACTTGGAGTGCCTGTTCCAGCGTTTGCAGTGCGGCCTCCAGTTCGGTCAGCGCCTGATCCCGTTTCGCAGCGAGGGCCGCAGCGTCGGCAGCACGCTCTACTGCGGTTTTCTGCTCATCGACGCGCGCCTGTTTCAGTGCATGGCGAGCAGCGGCGGCATCTTCGTGTTCGGCATGTTCGTCGGCGAGCGTGTCCAGTCGCTCGCTGATTCCGGCGATGCGGCGCGTCGCCGACTGGCGTTGCGTGGCTGCGCTTTCGTCGAGGTTGGACCAAAGTTCCGCCAGCTCGTCCATGCGTGCAGCGAGATTTTCGTGCTGGGCCGGGTTGGCGCGGCCGACGTCGTGCTCCAACGATGCAAGCGCATCGTCGAATCGTCCCATTGCTGCGGCGCGTTCGCGCAGGCCGGCAATGTGGTCGGGATCGCTGGCGCGTTCGAGCAGCGCGCGCGCGGCCTCGTAGCGCGTGCGCAGCGGCGCGGGAGCCTGCTCCGCTATCGCCTGCCATTGTTGGTCCAGCGCGTTGTCGTGTTCGCCATCACGTACCTGCCTTTCGACCCGTTCGCACAGCTCGCGAGCGCGTTCCGCGATGCTGGCGTCGTCGCCACGGGCAAGGCGAATGGCGTCGATGCGCTCACGGCTGCGTCGATGCAATTGCTTGTCGCTGCGACGACTGCGTTCGGCAATGCGCTCAAGTTGCGCTTCGTCGTCGATCCGATCAAGAAGTTTCCAACGCAACGCAGGGTCGCGTTCACCGAGCACGCGATCAAGCAGCAACGATGGTCGCGTTACGCGTTCCATTGCCGCAGCACGCAGTTCAACTTGCTTGCCGTGTTCGGCAACGTGCTCGATCAGGCTGGTGTCGTCCTGTGCACCCAGCAAACGCAGCCGCGCCTCGAGCGCCGGCGCTTGCGCGTGTCGACCACTCATCAGGTCGAACCATTGCGACTGCGCAGCCTTGCGCACGTCGGGCGAGCCATCGTCCTTGGCAAGGCTGTGGGCCAGGCCGACATCGGCCACGCGCTTCATTGCCGCCAGCCGAACCTGCGCATCGGCGTCGCTGCGCGCGATGCGCGGCAACGCCGCAACCAGGTCCGCATCGTTGCCGTCGACCACTGCGGCGCGGCGAACGTTGGCGTCGCTTGACTGCCAGCGGGGTTTGAACAACTTGTCGAGGATGCTCATCGTTGAACTCGAGGTAAGACGCGTGCGGTCATAGCAGGCTCTTGAAAATGCGGAAGCCGGCGATCCAGGTGCCGAACATGGTGCCGAAATTGGTCAGGATGAAAACCAGCAACGTACGCGACACGCGGTTTTTCCACCAGCCGGTCCAGTGGGTCACATCGTCGCGCAGATTGTCGAAATCGCCGACGCGCGGTCGCCTGACCAGCACTTCGATACCGGCCGCGATTGCGCCCGCGGGCACGCCGGGTCGAAACGGTTTCAAGGGTCCGGCGATCGCAGCCGCGAGCACGCTGAGCGGATGGCCGCCAGCGAGCAGGGCGCCAAGTCCGGCGCCGACCGCCGTGCAGATCACCCACACCTGCAATGCCTGCGCGCCAAGCTGACCGCCACGCGTGAACAGCACTCCGATCGCGACCGCGATCGCCACAAAAATGCCGATCGCAATCCACTTGCCCCAGCGCGATGGGGGAGGCACGGTCGAGAGATCGGCAATCAACGGCTGAGTTTCGGCAACCTGCGTTTGCAAGGCGTCGGCGATGCCAGCGAGATGGCCAGCACCCAACACGACCAGTACGCGGCGCAGCGGCGGATCGATATCGACCACAGCGGCACTTTCCTCACGCAGTTTCGCCGTCATGTAGCGATCACGTTCTGCGATCAACGCTTCGAATAGTTTTGGCGACTCGTTCGCAAACTCGGTGAACATGCTGCCAAGCATGTCGCCTTCCTTGAGCTTTTCGACTTCTTCCTCGCTGACATTTTCGCGACTGATCAAGCCGCCGATCAATCCCGCTCCAATGCCCATGCGTTCGAAGAAACCAACGCTATCCATCGCGCGTCGCAACGTGACTGCCACTTCACGGTCGATCAGCCACAGCGGCAGTCCGCGCGCCTCTGCACCATCGATGGCGGCCTTCATTTCCGCACCGGGTTCGATACCGAACTGCTCGGCGATGCGCCGCTGGAATGCACCCAGCATCAGGTTGGCCGCGACCATGCGCACCTTGCCCTGGCGAATCACCTGGAACAGATCCATCTTGCGGAACGCTTCGGGGTCGAGCATCGAGCGGTAGCGCGGATCGCACAATTCCACAGCGACCGCGTCGAACGACTCGGTAGCGAGAATTTCGTTGACCGCATCGACACTGGCGCGAGACACATGCGCGGTGCCTAGCAATACGTAATCGACACCATCGCGGGTGACGCGCTTCATCGGTTGCTCGGCAAGCACGGACGGCGACGTCGCGAACGTCGCGTCTGCAACGCTTGCGTGTTCTTCAACTGGATTCATCGTGATCCTCGGCGCGCGATCGGCGCGCTGGAGTGAATAGGGTGGAGCAGCCCGGGAAGTTGCAAACGCCGCGCATCAATCGCGGTAGCGCTTGCTCAGGTCGGCGTAGGCATCGATGCGGCGATCGCGCAGGAACGGCCAGATGCGTCGCACCGCTTCGCTGCGCTGCAGGTCGATATCGACGATCAGCAACTCGCGCTGGTCTTTCGAAGCCTGCGCGAGGAACTCACCCTGCGGTCCGACGACAAAACTTGAACCCCAGAACGTGATGCCCCGACCATCAATCGGCGCGGCTTCGTGACCGACACGATTGCACGACAAAACCGGAATACCGTTGGCGACGGCGTGGCCGCGCTGCACCGTGATCCAAGCGTCGCGCTGACGCTCTTTCTCGGCGTCGTCGTCGGCCGGGTCCCAACCGATCGCCGTTGGGTAAAGCAAAAAATCAGCGCCGGCCAGCGCCATCATCCGCGCGCCTTCCGGATACCACTGGTCCCAGCACACCAGCAGGCCAAGCTTCCCGACTGACGTCTGGATCGGCTCGAACCCGAGGTCGCCCGGCGTGAAATAGAACTTTTCGTAGAACGCCGGATCGTCCGGGATATGCATCTTGCGATACTTGCCGGCGATGTCTTCGGAGCGATCAAATACCACGGCGGTGTTGTGATAAAGGCCCGCCGCACGGCGCTCGAACAGCGAAGCGACCACGACCAGTTTCAGTTCGGCTGCAAGCGCGCCGATTCGCCGCGTGCTTGGCCCGGGAATCGATTCGGCACGGTCGAATTCGTCGACGCTTTCGTGCTGGCAGAAATACGGTCCGTTGTGCAATTCCTGCAACAGGACCAGCTCCGCGCCAGCCGCAGCCGCTTCACGGAGCCCGGCCTCGATCGCATCAAGATTGGCTTCAACGCTGCCGCGATCAGCTTCCTGCAACAGGGCGACTTTCAAGGTTTTGTTGTTCATTCCGCTACAGATGGGGGCGATCAGCCCGTAATGGTAGCCCGAACCCGGCTGCGGTAAGGCGAAGCTGTGCCATGTCATTGGCGGTTTGCATCCGTACAGGTAGAGGACTCGTATATTGCCGCCAGTGAAGGTCCTGAACGGGGGAGTTGTTGAATGACGCGTGTATTGTCGAGCGTGGCGCTATTGGTAGTTGCATTCACAGGGGAACCAGCGCACGCCAATGAACCGACCGACCGAACCGCCGATACATTGCAAACAGTCGTCGTGGTAGGGCGCCAGCGAAATCTCGTTGGTGAAGCGATCTCCGCGTCGGAAGGCGAAATCGGACCGGAAGAAATCGCCGAGCGCCCGATGGTTCGTTCCGGCGACCTGATGGAGTTCGTGCCTGGGATGGTTGCTACCCAGCATTCCGGTAGTGGCAAGGCCAACCAGTACTTCCTGCGCGGCTTCAATCTCGATCACGGCACGGATTTCGCGACATCGGTGGACGCAATGCCGGTGAACATGCGCACTCATGGTCACGGCCAGGGCTATACCGATCTGAATTTCCTGATTCCGGAAACGGTGCAGTCGCTCAGCTACCGCAAGGGAACCTACTACGCGGACGTTGGCGACTTTTCCTCAGCGGGCTCGGCGAAGTTCTCGTTGGCGGATCGCGTGACCGACGGTTTGGCCGAATTTACCGTCGGACGATTTGGCTACGCTCGCACGGTGGTGGTTGACAGCTTCAATGCCGGCGCCGGCGATTGGCTCCTCGGCGGCGAACTGCAAACGTACGACGGGCCCTGGGCGGATATCGATGAAGACGTGCGCAAGAAAAATTTCCTTGCCCGCTACAGCAACGACATGGCCGGCGGCCGTGCCCACGTCACCTTCATGGGCTATGACAACCGCTGGAACTCGCCAGACCAGATTCCCGACCGCGCTGTGCGCTCCGGTCTGATCTCCGAATATGGGTCGGTCGACACCACGCTGGGCGGCCGGTCCTCGCGCTACAGCCTCTCGGGCGGTTGGCAAGGCGCTGCGTTCGGTGGCGAGTTGAATGCCAATGCCTACCTGATCGATTACGACTTCAACCTGTGGTCGAACTTCACCTATTTCCTCGATGATCCGGACCAGGGCGACCAGTTCGAGCAGGTCGACCAGCGCAAGATTTATGGCTTCGACATTTCCCAGCAATGGGGCGATCAGGATGATTCACGCTGGCGCGTGGGAACCCAGGGTCGATACGACGACATCGGCCAGGTCGGGCTCTATCGCACCGAACGACGTGTGCGAACGGCTGCGATCCGCGACGATTCCGTGAACGAGGGCAGCATTGGCGTCTACCTCGCCAACGAAACTCGTTGGTCCAACTCCCTGCGCAGCTACCTCGGCGTGCGCTATGACCGCTACAGCTTCGATGTCGATGCGATCCAGCCGGAAAATTCCGGTAGCACCACTGATTCGACGCCGTCGACAAAGGCCAGCCTCATCTGGCGCCCGACCGATCCGCTTGAGGTGTATCTGAGCTGGGGCCAGGGCTTTCATTCCAACGATGCTCGCGGTACGACATTGCGGTTGGACCCGGTCACTGGCGAGCCCGCCGACAAGGTCAACCCGTTGGTGAATTCCGTTGGCTCGGAACTGGGTACGCGCCTGCACTTCAGCAATCGCTTGAACGCAACGCTTGCGGTCTGGCAATTGAGCCTGGATTCGGAGCTTTTGTTCGTCGGCGATGCCGGCAATACCGAAGCAAGCCGGCCGAGCCATCGCGAAGGCGTTGAGCTTGGCCTGTACTGGTACCCGACCGACCGCATCACAGCGGAGCTGGAAACCAGCTATACGCGTTCTCGTTTTCGCGACAGCGATCCGGCCGGCGACCACATCCCCGGCGCGATCCCGTTCGTCGCTTCCGCATCGATGCAGGCCGACTTCAATGACGGCTGGTACGCCACCGCTCGCGTGCGCCACTTTGGTCCGTATCCACTGATCGAAGACAACAGCGTCAAGTCCGAAGGTTCGACCGTTCTCAATTTTCGTGTCGGCAAGCGTTGGCAGCAGTTTGGCGTAAGCCTGGACCTGCTCAATGCCCTCGACTCGCGCGACCACGACATTGATTATTTCTACGCGTCGAGGCTGCCCGGAGAGCCCGTCGATGGCTTCGACGACGTCCACTATCACCCGCTGGAGCCGCGCTCGCTACGCCTCACCGCTCGCTGGAAATTCTAGTCGGCGAGCACGCCAACTGGCAGCTGCATGGTCTGGCAGTGAAGACTACCGTTTTGCCAGATCAGCGGACGACACGGCACGCTGACGATTTCGCGACCGGGATGGGCGATGCCGATGATGCGCGCGGCTTCCTCATCGGTGGCGCAGCCGTACGCAGGCACCAGCACCGCATCATTGACGATCAGATAATTCGCATACGAGGCCGCCAGCCGACGCGTTTCATCGAGGATCGGTTCCGGCCACGGCAATGCGTGCAGCGTGTAGGGTTTGCCATCTCGCGTGTGTAACGCGGCAAGCTCGTTCGCCATTGCGGAGAGTTCGGCATGATGTGAATCGGATTCGTCATCGCAGGCCTGGTAGACGATGGCGTCATTCGGTGCGAAGCGCGCCAGTGTGTCGATATGCGCGTCGGTGTCGTCGCCTTCGAGGTGGCCACGCTCAAGCCAGAGCACGCGATCTGCTTGCAGCGCCTGCTTGAGTTGAGTCGTCATCGCCGTACGCGATTGTTGTGGATGGCGCTGGGTGAGGCACTTCCAAGTGGTGAGGATCGTCCCGGCACCATCGGATTCGATCGCGCCGCCTTCCAGCGCCCAGTCGATGCGCTGATGCCTTGCACGTGCGAAAACGCCGCGTTCGACCAGGCCTTCAACCAGACGATCATCCTGGCCACCCTCGAATTTCCCGCCCCAGCCGGTGAAGTGGAAATCGGTCAGCACGAAGCCATCTGCATCGACCAGCGTGATAGGACCGGAATCGCGCAACCAGGTGTCGTCATAGCCGATTTCAACATAGCGCAGGTTGGCGGTATTGATGCCCGCGGCAAGCAGGAGTCGATGCGCGTGGATGCGCAGTGCTTCATCGGCGACGCAAACCACAACCGGTTCAAATCGCGCGATCGCGACCGCGAGCGCAACCAGCGTGGTTTCGACATCGGTGAGGCGAGGCGCCCAGTCGGTGTCGGCGTGTGGCCAGGCAATCAGGATGCCCGCTTGCGGTTCCCATTCGGCGGGCAGGCGCAGATTCTGCGTGGACACGGCTCAGTTGAATGTGGCGACGCTGTGGATGACCCGACTACGCTCGAACACCACGGTGTAGTTGGCATAGCGCCAGCGATTGATCGGCGGCTGTTTCGCCGAGCTGCCACCGACGGTCGGCAATTTCTGCAATGGCGAACCGTACCTACGTTCGACCTGGGACATGCTAAGCCCGCGCGTTGGTGCTGCCAGCGACTGGCCACGCATCGTGTTTTCAATCAGCAAACTGTCGGCGCTGACGGAAGCCGCGCAAGCCAGTGCCAGCGCGGTAGCGATGCCGACGATGATCGATTTCTTCATCGCAAGAACTCCCGGTCAATGTTGGGAAAGGACGCCACGCTAACCCAAACTGCCTGAATGTGTCAGCGACATCCGTCGCTTTTTTTGGCTGTCGCCAGGCTGGTCAGCTTTTCGCCGGCGGTAGCTCGACAGAGTCGAGCGCCAGAAACGACGAAGGCCGCGCAAGCGGCCTTCGCGAAAAAAGACTGCGGAGTGGCTTAGCGCTGGCGCGCCTTGAAGCGCGGGTTGCTCTTGCAGATCACGAAAATCTTGCCGCGGCGGCGGACGATCTTGCAATCGCGGTGGCGGCTCTTGGCCGACTTGAGGGAAGAAAGGACTTTCATTGGAGTACCTTGGGATGGGGCCGATGGAACATCCGGCTTGCGCAAAGCAGGAAAGTATAACGGCGTGCGGAGGGCAAGGCAAACACGGTCGAGCCATGGCGGCGACTGACATATCATGGCATTCCTTCAGCGTTGCCGAGCCAACCCATCGATGTCCAAACCCGCAACTCGCCTTTCCGGCGGTCAGGAACGACGCCCATGACGTCCAATCAGCCACTAGTGTCGATTCTGGTTCGCAGCATGGATCGTCCCACCCTGGACCGCGCGCTTGCTTCGGCGGCAGCGCAAACATGGCCAAACCTTGAAATCGTGGTCATCGCCGCCTGCGGGCAGCGCCACCGTCGATTGCCTGACTCATGGAACGGCAGGCAACTGCGCTTCGTCGTGCCCGAGCCAGACGCCGTCCTGAGCCGGCCAGAGGCAGCGAATGCCTGTCTGGACGCAGCCGGTGGTGAATGGCTCAATTTCCTCGATGACGACGACGAGTTGTTGCCGATCCACGTGCGCACTCTGCTCGAAGCGCCGAGGCCCCGTGACGTGCGATTGCTGTACGCCAGCGCGCGCGTACACGACCTTGAAGGCAACCTGGTCGGTTACAGCGGTCGCGAGGGCATGCACATCCAGTTGTACAACCAGAATCGCAGCCAACCGGTGGCGACGCTGTTTCATCGCAGCCTGGTTGTCGAAGGGGCCCGGTTCGACCCGACGTTCCCGATCTACGAGGATCAGGATTTCTTCATCAATTGCGCGACGCGCACGCCTTTCCAGTGGGTGCAGGTGGCCAGTTGCGTATGGAATGGATACAGCGGCGACTCGGGCTGCGGGTTGGGCGGCAACTCCGATGACAGCCAGCGCGAAACCTACTACGCCCGTTTACGCGAGAAGTGGAAAACGGCGTTCGATCATTGGAAGAGCGAGCCCGAGGCATTGCTTTACCTGGGCCAGCAACACCTGAAGGCCGGCGACATGAAGGTTGCACTGCAGTCGCTGGAAGGCGCGCTGGCGGCTCTGCCCGACAACGCAAATGCGCTTAACCTGTGCGGCATGGCGAATTTTCATTCCGGTGACGTCGATCGTGCTTTGCTGCTGCTCACCGAAGCGGACCGACTGTATCCTGGACAGCCGGGGATCCTCGCGAACCTTGCGCTGGTCAGTGAACGGGCCGCAGCGCCTGGGCCAGCTTCTAAATGAATGTCGCGCGCGACGGCGAAATTGAACCGGACCTTGTGCGTTCACGCCAGCGTGCCGGCGCGATGCTGATCGACGTGCGCGAAGACCATGAGCGCGAGAGCGGCACGGCCGAAGGCTCCGTTGGCGCGGCGTTGCCAAACCTTGCCGAAAACATCGACGAACTCGTTCCTGACCGGAAGCACGAATTGTTGCTGATCTGCGGCAGCGGTCGTCGATCGAAGACGGCGCGGGATCTATTGCAGCACCGCGGATACGCGAACGTTTTTTCCGTCAGCGGCGGCATCGAGCGCTGGCGGCGGGAAGGCCTGCCGCTGATTGGCGCCAGCCTCGACGACGACGCCAGCGAACGCTACTCGCGGCATCTGTTGTTGCCTGAGGTCGGCGTGGTCGGGCAGCGCCGACTGCTTGGTTCGCGCGTTGCATTGATCGGCGCCGGTGGCCTTGGTGCACCGGTTGCGATGTACCTCGCCGCCGCCGGTGTCGGCGAGTTGAGCCTGATCGATGATGACGTGGTCGAGCGCTCGAACCTGCAACGCCAGGTGATCCACCGTGAGGAGACCATCGGCAGCAGCAAGGTCGACTCGGCGAAAGCAATGCTGATGGCGTTGAACCCGCGCCTGCGCGTTAACGCGCAGGCGGCGCGTGTCGTCGCGGCGAATGTTGAAGAACTGGTTCGAGGCCACGACATCTTCATCGATGGTGCCGACAACTTCCCGACTCGGTACCTGCTTGACGCAGCGTCGCGACAGCTTGGCATTCCAATGGTCTACGGGGCCGTGCATCGCTTCACCGGACAGGTCAGCGTGTTCGATCCGCGGCGGGAGGATTCACCTTGCTACCGCTGCCTGTTCCCGCAGCCGCCCTCGGCCGCCGAGGCACCCAATTGCAGCGAAGCCGGAGTATTGGGCGTGTTGCCCGGAACGATCGGACTGTTGCAAGCGACCGAAGCGTTGAAGCTGCTGCTTGGAATCGGCGATCCGCTGGTGGGGCGGTTGCTGTGCTACGACGCACTGGGGGCGCGCTTTCGTGAACTTGTCTTGCCGCGCGATCCCGATTGTCCGGGATGCGGCCCGACCGCTCCGGAAGTCGGCTACGAGGACCTGGAAAATGTCTGTTCCAGTGCGTAACTGCCGCTCGCATTCGAAGAGTCCAAGCCCGTGACCCAGATCGTCAACGTCAAGCGTGGTGAGTCGCCGCTGCTGATCAGTTGTCCGCATGACGGCAGCTTGATTGCACCCGATATCGTCGCGCGGATGACGTCGGCAGCAAAAACCACGCCAGACACTGATTGGCATGTCGCGCGGCTCTATGCATTCGCCGAGCAACTGGGTGCCACGACGTTGGTGCCATCGCACTCGCGCTACGTGGTCGACCTCAATCGACCGCCCGATGACGTGTCGTTGTATCCGGGCCAGAACACGACCGGGCTTTGTCCCGTCGTGCAATTCAGTGGCGAGCCGATCTATCTGGATGGCCAGCAACCAGTCGGTGATGAAATCAATGCGCGCGTTGATCGCTATTGGCGGCCCTACCATCAAGCGCTGCGCGAAGAGATCTCCCGGCTGCGCGAAATGCACGGCCGCGTCGTGCTCTGGGAAGCGCACTCGATCCGAAGCGTGGTGCCATTCCTGTTCGAGGGAAGGCTGCCCGACCTCAACCTCGGCACGGCGGCAGGCGCCAGTTGCTCGGAGGCGACGCAGCAACGATTGCAAGCCGTGCTCGATGCACAGGATCGCTACAGCCACGTCGTCAACGGGCGCTTCAAGGGCGGCTACATCACGCGTCAGTATGGTCAGCCGGCGGTTGGCGTGGATGCGATACAGCTCGAACTGGCACAGGCCAACTACATGGACGAAGACAGCTACGAATACCTTCCGGACCGCGCGGAGCCACTACAACGGTTGATCCGCTGGCTGTTGGAAGCGGCGCTGCACTAAGCGCGACGCTCGCGATGCACAACGAAAAAGCCGGCGCGAAGCCGGCTTTTTTTGATCGTACAAATTGATGTGAAAATCAATTCGCCTTGTGAATCGCCCGCTTGTCGACTGCCAGCGCAGCCTCGTGGACTGCTTCGGATAGCGTGGGATGCGCGTGGACAATGCGCGCCATGTCTTCGGCGCTGCCCTTGAACTCCATTGCGACGACGCATTCGGCGACCAGTTCGGACACGTTCGCGCCGACCAGGTGTACGCCGAGGATGCGATCCGTTTCAGCATGCGCGATCATTTTCACGAAACCGGCTGGCTCGTTCATGGCGACCGCGCGTCCGACGGCGGCGAACGGAAAGTTGCCGGTCTTGTAGGGGATCCCCGCATCCTTCAATTGCTGTTCGGTCTGGCCGACCCAGGCGATTTCCGGCTCGGTGTAGATCACCCACGGAATGGTGTCCATGTTCACGTGGCCCGGCTTGCCAGCGATGATTTCGGCGACCGCCATGCCTTCCTCGAAGCCCTTGTGGGCGAGCATCGGACCACGCACGCAATCGCCGACCGCCCAGACGCCTTTGACGCCGGTGTAGCAATGCTCGTCGACGACGACGCGACCGCGATCATCGAGTTCGACGCCGCAATCTTTTGCGAGCAGGTCGTCGCAAAACGCACGACGGCCGACCGCGACCAGCAGTTTGTCGACGACCAGTTCCTTCTTGCCCTCCTTGCCGGTGTAGGTGAGGTGGACTTCCTTGCCCTTGACCTCGGCCTTGTCGAGCTTGGCGCCGAGTTCGATGTTCAGGCCCTGCTTCTTGAATTCCTTGAGCGCGGTTTTGGCGGCATCCGCATCCGCAGCGGCGAGGAAATCGGGCATCGCTTCGAGGATGGTCACGTCGGCACCGAGGCGCTTCCAGACGCTACCGAGTTCGAGGCCAATCACGCCTGCACCAATCACACCGAGGCGCTTGGGCGTGCTTTCAAATTCAAGTGCACCCGCGTTGTCGACAATGTGCTTGCCATCGAACTTCGCGAACGGCAGTTCGATCGATACCGAGCCGGTGGCGATGATCACGTTGGTACCGGCCAGCATCTGCTTGTTGCCATCGTTCAAGGTCACCTCGACCTGGCGATCCTTCAGCAATCGGCCGCGCCCGAAGAATGCCGTCACCTTGTTCGCCTTGAACAGCATGGCGACGCCGCCGGTGAACTGTTTGACGATTCTGTCTTTGCGGCCAATCATCGTGCCGACGTCAATGCTGGCACCCTTGGTGGTGATGCCATGCACGTCGAAGCTGTGGTTCAAGTTATAGAACTGCTTTGATGAGTCGAGCAGGGCTTTGGATGGAATACAGCCGACGTTGAGGCAAGTGCCGCCGAGTGCCTGCTTGCCATCCTTGCCGACGAAGTCGTCGACGCAGGCCACCTTCATGCCGAGCTGCGCTGCGCGGATCGCAGCGTGATAGCCGGCCGGACCGCCGCCGATGACGACTACATCGAATTGTTCACTCATCAGGTTTCTCGCTATTCATTTCCGCTGCCGAGCGGGCAGCGGGAGCACTCACATGCCCAGCAGCATGCGCTGCGGATTTTCCAGTTGATTCTTGATGTCGACCAGGAACAGCACGGCGTCCTTGCCGTCGATGATGCGGTGGTCGTAACTGATCGCGACGTACATCATCGGCGCGGAGACCACCTGGCCGTCCTCGACGATGGGGCGATTCTTGATCGTGTGCATGCCGAGAATCGCGCTCTGCGGCGGGTTGACGATCGGGGTCGAAAACAGCGAGCCGAACGTGCCGCCGTTGGTCACCGTGAAGGTGCCGCCCTGCAGGTCATCGAGCGTGAGGCCGCCATCGCGCGCCTTCTTCGCGAAGCTGCCGATTGCCTTCTCGATGTCCGCAAAGCTCATGTCCTGCACGTCGCGGAGGACAGGTGTAACCAGTCCGCGCTCCGTGGATACCGCAACCGAAATGTCCTGATAGCCGTGATAGACGACATCGTTGCCATCGACCGAAGCGTTGACCACCGGATAACGCTTAAGCGCTTCGGCGGCGGCTTTCAAGAAAAAACTCATGTAGCCGAGCTTGACGCCATTGGCCTTCTCGAAAGCCTCGCCAAGTTCCTTGCGCATCTTCGCCACGTTGGCGAGGTTGATCTCGTTGAACGAGGTGAGCATCGCGATCGATTCTTTCGAATGCATCAGACGCTCGGCGATTTTGGCGCGCATCCGTGTCATCGGCACACGCTCTTCCGGTCGCGCGCCCGGCGTGGCTTTTGCCGCAGCCGGAGCAGGAGCGTTCTTCGCGTTGACCAGGTCTTCCTTGGTCACGCGACCATCGCGACCGCTGCCTTTCACGTTGGCGGGGTCGATGTTCTCTTCGACGGCAACACGGCGTCCGGCCGGTGACAGGTCATCGACCTTGCCCGAAGTCTCCGCCTTGGCGGGAGCCGCGGATTTGCTCGCGGCGGCCTTGGCCGTTTTCACGTCCGGCTTTGACTCAGCCTTCGGTTCGGCCTTCTCCTTTGGCGCATCGGCGACTGCGCCTTCTTCGAAGGTCGCGATCACCTGCTGGCTGGTCACGGTTGCGCCTTCCGCCTGCTTGATCTCCTTGAGCACGCCATCGGCAGGCGCAGGCACTTCCAGCACCACCTTGTCGGTTTCCAGATCGACCAGGTTCTCGTCGCGCTTCACCGAATCGCCAGGCTTCCTGTGCCAGGTGGCGATGGTCGCGTCGGAGACGGACTCGGGAAGTACCGGAACCTTGATTTCAATGGTCATGCGTTGCGTCCTGTTTCTTTTTGTTGTCAGTAGGGTAACGGCGCGGCGGTCGCGAATGCGATCAATCGCGCGATTTTTGTGAACCCAGCGGCGACACCAGCGCGGCTTCGACCAGTGCGTTCTGTTCGGCAACATGGGTAGCCATGTGCCCCGCAGCCGGTGCCGGCGAGCGACCGCGCCCGGCATAGCCCAACGGCAGATCGCCACCGACATCCTGCATCTGGTGTTTGATCTGGTACCAGGCGCCCTGGTTCATCGGTTCTTCCTGGCACCAGACGACTTCGCTGGCCTTGGGATACCTGGCCATCTCGTCGTGCGCGAGCGCACGCGGGAACGGGTAGAGCTGTTCGACGCGGACGATGGCGACGGCGTCGAGCTTGCGCTCGGCCGCGGATTCAACCAGGTCGTAGTAGACCTTGCCGGAACAGAACACAACGCGTTCGACCTTTTTCGCGTTCTTCGCCGTCGAATCGGGGATGAGGTTCTGGAACGTTCCCTTTTCAAGATCGGCGAGCGGGGACACGGCCAGCTTGTGACGCAGCAGCGACTTCGGCGTCATCACGATCAGCGGCTTGCGCGTCCTGCGCAGCATCTGCCGGCGCAACAGGTGGAACATCTGCGCAGGCGTGGTGGGCACGACCACCTGCATGTTCTCCAGCGCACACAATTGCAGGTAGCGTTCCAGGCGCGCGGACGAATGCTCCGGGCCTTGCCCTTCGTAACCATGCGGCAGCAACAGGACCAGCCCGCACAGGCGTCCCCACTTCGCTTCGCCGGACGATATGAACTGATCGATCACCACCTGCGCGCCGTTGGCGAAATCGCCAAACTGCGCTTCCCACAACACCAGGGTACGTGGATCGGCGGTTGCGTAACCGTATTCGAACGCCATCACCGCTTCTTCACTCAATACCGAATCGATGATGGCGACATCGGCACCTTCGCGGATCGTTTGGAGTGGGATGTAGCGCTTCGCGGTTGCCTGGTCGTGCAGCACGGCATGGCGGTGGAAGAACGTGCCGCGACCGGAATCCTGGCCATCCAGGCGCAGGTCGTAGTCATCGGCGATGATCGACGCGTAGGCGAGATTCTCGGCAAAGCCCCAGTCGCCCGCCTGCTCACCTGCCGCCATTTTGTTGCGATCACCGTAGATTTTGGCGACACGCGATTGCAGGGTGATGTCGTCGGGAATGGTCAGCAGCTGATTGTTGAGCGCATCCAGTTGCTTGCGCGGCACGCCAGTCTCGACTTGTTCGTCCAGCGAGCCGTCCAGGTGATTGGACCAGTCGACCGCAAACTCATCGTGGAAATCGTTGTCGAGGTCCGCGATGGGTGTTCCGGCCTCGAGCTTGGCGCGATAGTCGTCGACGACAGCCTTGGCGACGTCCGCCGTCAGTACGTTTTCCTCGATCAGCCGCTGCGCGTACAACTCGCGCAACGGTGGTCGCTTGCGGATGATCTGGTACATCAGGGGTTGCGTTGCCGATGGCTCATCGGCCTCGTTGTGACCATGGCGTCGATAACAGATCAGGTCGATGACGACGTCGCTGTGGAACTGCTTGCGATAGTCGAAGGCAAGCTGAGTGACAAACACAACCGCTTCCGGGTCGTCGCCATTCACATGGAAAACCGGTGCGTGGACCATCTTGGCCACATCGGTGCAGTAAAGCGTTGAGCGCGCGTCGTTCGGGTTCGACGTGGTGAAGCCAACCTGGTTGTTGATGACGATGTGGATGGTGCCACCCACGTCGAACCCCGTGGCCTGCGACATGTTGAACAGTTCCATCACCACGCCCTGGCCGGCGAACGCGGCGTCGCCGTGGATCAGCACAGGCACGGCCTGGTCCTGCTCGGTATCCTTGCGATGGACTTGGCGTGCAAGCACGGAACCGGCAACCACCGGATTGACGATTTCCAGGTGCGACGGGTTGAACGCCAGCGAGATGTGCACGGTGCGGCCCGACGTTTTCACGTTCGCCGAGAAGCCCATGTGATATTTCACGTCACCCGAACGCGCCGGGTCGTCGATATGATCGAAGCGCCCCTCGAATTCGTCGAACAGTTTCTGCGGCGGCTTGCCCAAAATGTTGACCAGCACGTTGAGACGGCCGCGATGGTCCATGCCGACGACCATGTACTTGAGCCCGTCTTCGCCGCCACTGCGCAGCAGTTCGTCGAGCATCGGGATCAGGCTGTCGCCGCCTTCCAGCGCGAAGCGCTTCTGGCCGACGTACTTGGTATGCAGGTAGCGCTCGAGGCCATCGGCCTGAACCAGTCGCTCGTAAATGCGCTTCTTCTCATCGGCGCTGAATCCGAAATCACCGCCAGCGCGCTCCAATCGCTCGTGCAGCCATTGTCGCTCGGGAGCGTCGGCAATGTGCATGAACTCGGCGCCGATGCTTCCGGCGTAGGTCTTCTTGAGCAATGCGATGATGTCGCGTAAACGCAAGTGCTCGGCAAAGCCCATCGAGCGCGTCGCGAATTCGGTATCGAGATCGCCATCGTCGAGGTTGTGCCAGGACGGATCGAGATCCGGGATGCCGGGTCGCGGCAACAGACCCAGCGTCTTCAACTCTTCCTTTGCCAGCGTCTTGCGCATCTGCAGCGGATCGAGATCGGCGGCGAGATGGCCGCGCGAGCGATAGGCGGTGATCAGCCGGGCGACGCCACCCTGTTTCTGCGAGGCCACATCATTGCTACCACCGCCGCCAGCGCTGGCACCGGGACGGCGCTGTTGCGCGGCTTCGATCCGCGCGATGGCATCGGAATGCGGCACATCGCCGGCGTCACGGCCCTTGTAACTTTCGAAGGACGTTTTCCACTCGGCCGAAACCGAATCAGGATCGCGTAGCCAGCTTTCGTAGAGATCCTCAATGTAGGTGGCATTCCCACCGGACAGGGCGGAGGTCGATGCGAACTGCTGATACAGGTTGGCGGACACGATTCACCTGGCGGCGTTGATGGAGTGCGGCGCGTTCCGCGACGCCGCCCGGCGGAGCCCGGCAGCACGGGCGTGCTGGCGCAATTAATCAACGAATTATAGCCGCTGCATCCTGACGATGCTGCAACTGCACACGGTTTGTGCCCGAATCGAAGCGGCGTTTCACGCTTTCAGATCGACAACGCGCGCAGCTCGACGCTGGGTTCGGCGCGTTCCCACATTGCGTCAAAACGGGTCAACATTGGACGCTGCCGCGCAGCCGCGTCGAGCGAACCGTGGCCATCCACACGCTGCGCGTCGTTACGCTGCAAATAGCCGTTGGCGTCGGTAAGAACCAGGCCGAGGCTGATCACGCGATCTTCCTCCTCGACCGGACTGCGGATCGCAATTGAGCTCGGCAAGCGCTGCGCAAGCATGATCAGTGCCGCCGCTCGCGTCGATGGCTGGCGCACCAGGATGCGAACGCGCGCACGCCGACCTGACAGCGCAATGCGACGCAGTTCGGCGAGCACATCCGCTGCATCGAGAACGCCGGGGTCGAGATCGTGGCTGAGGATGGCTACCTCGTAACGCGCCTCGACCAGCAGACGGCGATGCGCGTCGATCAACTCGTCGCGACTGCGGACGCGCAAGACGTTGGGCGCATCAACCGTCTGATCCGAGTGTTTCGCCGCCGCGGGATTGGGGGTCAGCTCGATCGCCATGCTCCGATGGGCGATATCGCATTCAAGGTATTCCTCACCAAACGCGACGAAACCGAGTCCCTCGTAGAAGCCTGTGGCATGTGCTTGAGAGTGCAGCTCCACGCGCTGGATTCCACGCTCTCGTGCCGCCGACAGCAAGGCATGCATCAGAGCGACGCCAACGCCGCGACCACGCCAGGCGGCAATCACAGCGACGCGGCCAATCGTGTGTTGCGGATTCAATCGCCCGGTACCGATCGGCTGACCTTCGTCATCACGCGCGATCACATGCAGCGATTGCGCATCGATATCGTCCCACTCGGCGATCGCTGGCACGTTCTGCTCGATGATGAAAACCTGCTCGCGAATTTCGCGCAGATCGGGCAGGTCGTCGGCCCACTCGGCGATGCTGACGGTGAATGGAGCGTTGCTCATTGGCGACTCCGAGGCACGCGCGGCTTGTGCAGTCCAAGCATGCCGGCGTTGATCAGTTCGAGAACAAGGCTTGCGTCACGCGGGTTGAGCTTGGCGATGTCGATATCACCCGTCGCCTGGCGATCACAAAGTTGCGGGGCGATCGTGGCACTGCACGGAAACGCCTCGCCGCAGGCGTAAAGCGTGGCACCGTCATCCTGCGCGACCCAAGCCAGTCGCGTCCAGGGATTGCGTTGCAGGCGCGCACCCGACTCGCGATCACGCTGCCATTGCGCTGCCGTCACCGGTTTCGGGCGCGGTGCTGGCGTGTTCGCTGCGCGGTAGCGCGTGATGAAGCGCGGAAACCATGCGGCAACGCTTGCGTCATCAATATCGCTGAGCTTTGTCAGCGATTCGCGCACGCGAGCCAAGGCGCTTGCGTCGATCTCTCCCGCCGCATCGGCCACGCCCATGCCGGCGTCGCGGTAGCGCAAGTCTTCTGGCAAGTCCTCCGCCAGCGATTCGGCGAAATCGACGATCAGCTCGCTGACGGCCGGCGCACGCATGCCGATCGAGAATGTGAGGCAATCGCCCTCGGCGACACCGTGATGCGGAACGCCCGGTGGCAGGTAAAGCATGTCGCCGGGTTCGAGCAGCCAGTCGCGGTCCGGCTTGAATTCGCGGAGCAGTCGCAACTCTGCGTCGTCACGAAAATCCGTCGCTGGATGGGCCGTCGTGTCGATGCGCCAGCGTCGCGTGCCTTGGGCCTGCAACAGGAATACATCGTATTGGTCGACATGCGCGCCGACCGAACCGCCATCGACCGCGTAGCTCACCATGATGTCGTCGATGCGCCAGCTCGGCAGGAACGCGAACGCGTCGAGCAAGACGCCGACATCGCCGTCCCATTTATCGACGTCCTGGACCAGCAAGGTCCAGTCGCGCTTGGGCAGCGACGCGAAACGCGATTCGTCGAACGGGCCGCTCTCCAGCGTCCAGCGATCGTCCTTCGCACTGTGGATGACGATCCGCGACAGCGCATATTCCTCGCAGGCCAAACCAGCGAGGTCTTCCGGCGTGATCGGGCAGGGCAGGTTGGCAAATGCGCCACGGATGAGCAGCGGCTTGCGCTGCCAGTAGTCGCGCAGGAATTGCCCGGCAGGCATGCCGAGGCGATGTTCGGCGCTGGCAGTGGATTCGATCATGCAGCGATTATGAAGCCGCGCGCTGATTGGCGAAACGGACCAGCAACGGACCTCGGTACGGGACAGCGATCATGCGCCCGGCGTAGCGTTGGTCGCGGCCTGCGTGGATGTGGCGGCGATGACCAGCAGTAGCCTTCGCCGCGCGTCGGCATCAATCGCATCGCTGGTGAGCAGAGTGTTCCAGCGACCGGTCGGTGTTCCGAAATTGAGGATCACCCACGAGCCGAGTTGCCCTTGGTTTCGTAGCGTCGCTGCAATCCAGTCGTCGGCGCGATCGCGCAATTGCCAACCGGTTTGGTCGTGGCTGATCGCGACGTAGCGTGGCTTGCGATAGCGCTGGATGGCGAACCCGGCCAGGACCAGAACGCTGGCGCTCGCGGGCAATGAAAACCACCAAGGCAGTGCGCTGATCGCCAGCGAAGCGAGCGCAAGAAAAACCATTGCCGCGCTCGC
>JBBSLA010000043.1:0-21445 GCA_038255665.1 Lysobacterales bacterium
AGTACGCCAATCACGAAACGAGGTTGATTCGGCGTTTTTGCCGTCATTGCATCGCAACTGGCACGGGCCAGGCGCGCACCCTCGCGATTGAGGTCGTAGACCACGTGTTGCAAGTGATAGTCGGCCTGGCTGATTGCGGTGGCGTTGAAGGTGTTGGTTTCAACCAGGTCGGCACCGGCATCAAGGTAGGCGTCGTGGACGGCGCTGATGATGTCGGGGCGCGTCAGCGTGAGCAGGTCGTTGTTGCCCTTGAGGTCGTGCCCACAGCCGTCGCCGTGTGCGTGCTGGCTATCGTGGCCATCCGCGAATCGCTCGCCGCGATAGTCGACCTCGTCGAGCCGATGTTGCTGGATCATTGTGCCCATTGCGCCATCGATGATCAGGATGCGTTGCGCCAGCGCGCTTTCCAGCGCGGCGACGCGATCCGGGTGCAACCAGGGCAGGGTGTTCATGGCTTCTTCGCCAGCAGCGAGACGACTTCAAAATGCGGCGGACGGCGTTCGCGGGTGATGCGTTCGCAGGTGATCACGTCGAGGCCGGCGCGCGTCGCAATCTTGCGCAACTGTTCGGGCTTGGAGCCGAGATTTCTATGATCGAACGGCGCAACCGCCGTCGTGTGTGCATGTTGCGACAACGTGGTCGCCAGCAAGCGACCACCGGGTTTGAGAACCCTCGCGGCTTCGGCGATGACCTGTTCGGGACGGTCGCTGTAGGCCAGCGCGTGCATCAGCAGGACCAGGTCGAAGCGACGTTTGCCAAGATCGAGCGCGTGCATGTCACCGACCTGCACTTGCACGTTCGCAAACGGTTTCAGCCGTTCCTCAGCAGCGGCGACTACTCGTTCGCTGGCGTCCACGCAGAGGATCGAGCGTGCGCGTGGCGCCAACAGTTCGGCAAGAACTCCATCGCCGGATGCGATATCGAGCACGTCGCCGGTTTCGACCAGTTGCAACATCGCCCGCGCCAGTGTTTCCCAGGTGCGACCGGGTGAGTAGTGGCGTTCCATGTCGCCCGCCACGGTGTCGGCCCAGCCGGCAACGCCAGCACGTTGCGACAGGATTTCCGGCAGTCGCTGCTCGTCGTCGTTCAACAGCGCGTCGTCGACCTGGTCGCGCAAGGCCCGCAGGATTGCTTCCTCCTTCGCATGCAGTTCGCCGTTGAACCGGTAGTACGCCGAAACCCCAGCGCGACGATCACGAACCAGGTCGGCTTCCTTCAACTTGGCCAGATGCGTCGAAACGCGCGGCTGGGCGAGATGGGTGATCGCGGCCAACTCGGCAACGGTGAGTTCCTCGCGTTCGAGCAAGGCAAGCAGGCGCACCCGGGTCGGATCGGACAGCAGGCGCAGCAGGTTGGTGGTCGCAGCGAGGTCCACGGCGATTTATCCTTTCATCGCGATTAAAAGATGAAGCGCAGACTAGCCGCCGCTGCGTGCAGCGTCAATTGCCCGCCTCATGCGGGCTTGCCTCATTAACGTGCCGTTACGGAATTCGAGACGTGCCGCGGCTTGGGTGCGGAGTAGCGATGATGTCTACCCACCCGTGACGGCGAGGCGTTGCGCGAGTTGTTGCGCCGCCGGTCGCAATTGCACGGTGGACCGATCGCGCAGGGTGGCGGTGGCATCAAGATAGCGTCGAATCTGTCGGCTCGCGGTTTCGTGGTCGCCTTGCTCCACCGCCAACTGGGCCGAATGAAAAAGGGCGGCAAGACAGGCGCCGGATCGATCGCTGGCAGTGAAGGTTTCGGCTTCCTGCAGTAGGCGCTGCGTGGCCACCTTGTCGCCGATAAGGTAATTGAGGATGGCCAGGTCGACATTGGTGCGGCAGGCGTACTGCGGTGCATTTTTGCGAAACGCCTGCAGCAGGGCGACCGCTTCGTCGAAGCGCCGCCCGGTCTGCAGTAGCAGGGCCAGGCGTTCAATGGCCGGTCGGAAGGTGGGGAACGAAGCCAGCACCTTTCGCAAATCGCTTTCCGCTGCCGCGGCGTCGCCGTGCGCAACCGCCATTTCGGCGCGAAGCAAATAAGCGGCAGTCAGTGGCGCCAGGCTGATGGCGCGTGACGCCGATGCACTCGCTGCCTCAGCCTGCTTTTCCTGCCATTGCACCGATGCCAATGCCGCCCACGACGACGCCGACTCGGAATCGACCTGCACGGCGCGTTGCCATAGCGACAACTCGTGGCTCCAGACCTTTGCATACGACCAACTCATGGCACCGAGGGAAGTAATCGCGACAGCGGCTGCGGCGAGCCAGGGCGCGTTTTGGCGCAGCGATCCCGGTTCCGTTGAAGCGGCACGCTCCAAAAGCGGTTGCACGATCGCCGCAAGTACCAGCAGGAGGCCCAGCACCGGCACATACAGATAGCGATCGTGGACGATCTGGTCGAACTGGAAGGCATTGAGATTGAAAGCTGGCAATAGCAACAGAGCAAACAGCGCGATGCCGCAGCGAGCGAGCAGGGATCGGCGCGCCTGCCAGGCTGCGACGACGATCAGCGCTGTTGCCAGTGCGTATTGAAATGTGAGTTGCCAGGTCCACGGGTCAGCCAGGCGAAACGCACGCAACGCATAGTTCGGCGATAGCGGCCACGGCCACAGGCATTGGCCAACATAGAACACCAACAGTCGCGGCACATTGACGGCGAGTTCAAGCAGACTGAGATGGCTCGGCAAGTCGAGTTGGAAGCGTTGCAGCACCAGGCTGCGCGCGACCAGGAAGCCAACGGCCATACCTAGATAAGGCAGGGCAATCAGCAAGCGCTGTCGCCAACGGGTTTCCGGAACGGCGCAGCCGAGCACGAACGGGATCAGCAAGGGCAGCATCACCGCCACTTCCTTGCTCCCCAGCGCGAAAGCGTAGGACGACCAGCCAGCGATGCGCAACCAGCCGCGATGCGCAGTGGCTCGTTCGGCACTGATCGTCGCGATCAAGGCCAGCAGCACGAACAAGCCCAGCAGTGGATCGGTAGCGCCGGAAATCCAGGCCACGCTTTCCACGTGTACCGGGTGCACGGCAAACAGCACGGCCACGCCCAGCGTCAGTGGTCCGCCCAGCCGCAGTTGTCGGGCCAGCCGCCAAACCAGCAGGCAGACCGTGGCGTGCAAAAGCAGCAAGGCAATTCGCCATGCGGCAGGGCTGTCCAGCCCGAATGCGCGCTCGTTCAATACCAGCCAACCCACGAACGTCGGCCGCCAGTAGTTGCTCACCGGCACTTCGTCAGCCTGTTTGAACGCCCAGACGTCGCTCAGCAAGGCCTGCCCAACCAGGCCCGGCTGCTGGATCAGGTGGTTCTGCAGGATTTGCGGGCGGTCGTCGTAGATCCACTCGCCGTGGATGGCCGACGAATACGGAATGATCGCGGCGAGCAGCACCAGTAGCACCTGCAGGGTGGTTCGCGCTGTACGAAATTTTCGAGTTCCCGGGTTCAGCATGCGGCCGAGTATAGGGACTGGCTACTTCCCGTCACCAGGCCGGGTAACGCGGCAACCCGGCGTCGACGGCATCAGGATGATGTACACGACGCATGACTTGTGGCATGCTCAGACCGCTGCGGCAAGCATTGTGGCGCCTGTCGTGGCCGCAAATCGGCAAACCGCAAGCTTGCAGCAACGAATTTTCGCCATTGGCACAATGAATTTTTTCGGGGAGACTATTTGACATGACCACATTCTTGAAGCGTTCCGCTCTTGTTGCATCCATCGTGCTGGCATTGCCCGCTGCGGCCTCTGCTGCGTCGTTCGCGGCCACCGGCACCGGCACCATCCCGGATAACCTTCCAGCGGGCTTGGTGATGAGCTTCGCCGTCACCGGTTCCGGTGCTCCGACCTCGATCGGTATCGGCATGACGGCTACTCACACCTGGGTTGGTGACTTGACCGTGACCCTCGCTGCTCCCGGTGGTGCGCCATCCGCGACGATCTTTGCTCGACCAGGTCGCGTGGGCGGAACCGGGTTCGGAACCAATTCCGACCTGGCTGGTACTTATGCCTTCTTCGACAGCCACATGGGTGATTTCTGGGCTGCTGCTGCTGCGAACGTGGCCGCTGGAACATTTTTGCCCCCTGGGAACTATCGTTCTTCAGGCGTCGGTGCGGGCACCGCTACATCGCTGAACCCGGTTTTTGCCGGCCTGACGCCTGCACAGACCAACGGTACCTGGACCTTGACCGTAACCGATGCCGCTAGCGGCGACACCGGTACGGTCACCTCGGCGACTTTGTTCATCAACCAGACCACACCGGTCAGCTTGCAGAACTTCTCGGTCGACTGATTCCAGGCGACAGGCTGCACACAAATCGGCCCGCTCATTGCGGGCCGATTTCGTTTGCGACCTTGCGTCGCGCCGTGATTGCGGCAGCCCTGCGCTAGAATCAGGAACTCCGGTTGCGGCCGCATCCCCGTCGATGCGCATTCCAAATCGGGATTCCTGACGTACGACCCGCCGGAGCCTTTCATGGATTTTCGCTACACCGAAGACCAGCAATCGATCCAGTCGATCGCCCGCGATTTCGCCCAGAAGCGCATTGCGCCAGTCGCTGCCGAACTCGACGAGAAGGCCGAGTTTCCGCTGGCCAACATCCGCGAGATGGGCCAGCTCGGTCTGATGGGCATTGAAGTGCCGCACGAATATGGCGGGGCGGGCATGGACCCGATCGCCTTCGCGCTGGCGGTGATGGAAGTTGCCGAGGCCGATTGCGCGCATTCCACCATCATGTCGGTGAACAACTCGCTGGTCTGCAACTGCATTCTTGCCTATGGCAGCGAGGATCAGAAGCAGACCGTGGTCCGAGCGATTGCCAGCGGCGAGGCGATTGGCGCCTATGCACTGACCGAGCCGCAGTCGGGTTCGGATGCATCCGCCATGCACACGAGCGCGCAACGCAATGGGGACGGCGACTGGGTGATCAAGGGCAAGAAAAGCTGGATCACCTCGGGCCAGGTGGCACGCTATATCGTGTTGTTTGCAATCAGCACGCCGGGCAAGGGATCGAAAGGCATTTCAGCCTTCATCATCGACACTCAACTACCGGGTTTCCGCGCCGGCAAGAGCGAACCCAAACTCGGCATTCGCGCCTCGGCGACCTGCGAGATCGAGTTTGACGACTATGTGTGCCCGAAGGCGAACCTGCTCGGCGAGGAAGGCAAGGGTTTCTCGATTGCGATGGGCATCCTTGATGCCGGCCGCATCGGCATTGCCGCTCAGGCCGTCGGCTTGGCGCGCGCGGCCTACAAGGCCAGTCTGATCTATTCACGCGAACGCAAGGCGTTTGGCCAGTCGATCGGCTCGTTCCAGATGATCCAGTCCAAGATCGCCGACATGAAATGCAAGCTCGATGCAGCGGAACTGCTGACCCTGCGTGCCGCTTTTGCGAAGGCCGAGGCGGCGAAAGGCAACGGCAAGTTCGGTACCGAATCCGCGGTTGCCAAGCTGTTCGCATCCGAAGCCGCGATGTTCATCACCCACGCCGCCGTGCAGATCCATGGTGGCATGGGTTACTCGAAAGAACTGCCACTGGAGCGCTATTTCCGCGACGCCAAGATCACCGAAATCTACGAAGGCACCAGCGAAATCCAGCGCATGGTGATTGCCCGCAACGAAACCGGCCTGCGCTGAGCCTTACTTCGTCAGCAAGGCATCGCCGGGCAGGAACTGCCAGGTGCGGGTGACGTACAACTCGTCGAGGTTTTCCTCGTTGACCGGAATGGTCGGGAACGGCGCGGCCAGGCGAACGATGTGAATCGCCGCGTCATCCAGGATGCGCTCGCCGCTGGACTTGATCACGTCGACGCTTTTGATGCTGCCGTCGCGGCTCATGCCGACGGTCAGGATCAACTGGCCGCGTAACTGGCGGCGACGCGCTTCGTCGGGATAGTTGATGTTGCCGACGCGCTCGACCCGCGAAACCCAGGCCTTCATGTAGTTGGCGTAGGCGTATTCGCGGGTGTTGGCCGAGATGTATTTCTTCTTGGGCCGCTTGGCGTAGCGCTCGGCCTCCTTTTGCAGCTCGTTGGCCAGCCGTGCCATTTCCAGTTGACGCTCCAGCGCCGCGCGGTCGTTGGGTTGTGGTAGTTCGGGCCGTGTTTCGCTGGACGGTCGGGTCAGTATCTTGAATTCGGACGTCGCCGTGCTGGCAAGTTCGGGCAGGCTGGCCACCTGCGCGCGCGGCGTTGATGTCCGCATCGGCACGGGCGCGATGCCGTCACTCACCTGCGGCATCGGTCCGCTGAGCAGATCAGCCGGTCGCTTGGGCAGGTCTGAATCGCCGCCGCCGCTGTTGTTGGCCTGGGCGAGGAAATCGGCCTTGTCCGGATTTTCCCCACTGCTGCTCTGCAACAGGATCACTTCCAGAGACGGCAGCCGTGGCCGCATTTTTTCGTAGTCGAAGCTGATCCCCAGAGCGATCACCGCGTGGGCGATGACCGAGAACAGGATGGTGACGCCAAGGCGGTCGCTGCTGCTGGTCGCCATCAGCCTGCGGTCGCCTCCAATGCATCGAACAACTGGCCGGCGATGTTGAGGCCGTATTGCGCGTCGAGTTCGCGAATGCAGGTCGGCGAGGTGACGTTGACTTCGGTCAGCCAATCGCCGATCACGTCGAGGCCGACGAACACCAATCCCCGACGCTTGAGTTCGGGAGCGACATGCGCGGCGATCCAGCGATCGCGCTCGCTGAGGTCGATGCCGACGCCCTTGCCGCCGGCGGCAAGGTTGCCGCGAAACTCATCGCCTTGCGGGATACGCGCCAGCGCATGTGGCACCGGCACGCCGTCGACCAGCAGGATGCGCTTGTCGCCGGCGCTGATTTCCGGAATGAAGCGCTGGGCGAGGGCGAATGCCTTGCCGTTTGCCGTGAGGGTTTCGATGATCGAGTTGAGATTCGGATCGCCATGTTGCGAGACGAAGATCCCGCGGCCGCCCATGCCATCGAGTGGCTTGAATACCACCTTGCCCTGCTCGGCGACGAAGCGGCGCAGTTCGCCGGAATCGCGCGCAACCAGCGACGGTGCACAGCACTGCGGGAAATGCAGCGCGAACAGTTTCTCGTTGCAGTCGCGCAGCGAGGTAGGATCGTTCACCACGCGAACGCCTTCGCGTGCAGCCTGGTCGAGCACGAGCGTGTCGTAGATGAATTGCGCGTCGACCGGCGGATCCTTGCGCGCGAGGATCAGGTCGATGCCAGCCACTGATTGCCACGTGCTGTCGCCGAGCGTGAACCAGTCGCGCGGATCATCGCGAACGCTGACCTCGGCCAGTCGCGCCCAGGCAAGGCCATCGCGCAGCGCAAGATCGCCATGGCTCATGTAGAACAGCCGGTAGTCGCGACGCTGCGCTTCGAGCAGCATCGCGAACGTGCTGTCCTTTTTCGGATTGATCCGTGCGATCGGATCCATCAGCACGGCCAGGGTTCGCGACATACAAGCTCCGGTTGAAGGGTGGCGAATACAGCGACCAATTCTATCCGTTGTGTCCAAGCATCGACTGCCGCCACGCGTCACCGTTTCCGCAACACGCGGCAAAAACTGCCAACGCAGCCACGCGATTCGCGTGAAGGCTGTACTACACTTGCGCGACCGGGCACCTCGGAGAGGTGTCGTACCAGCGGAAGTTGTTTGATTCCATGCGCTTGCCCGAACTCATTCACTTGGCTTCGAGAATCGGTCCGGCGTCCCGCGTCTGCCCGTCAATCACGCTGCTGCAACCATCGTCCATCCGCATCGCTACTGTCGGGAACCGCAATGTCTGACTCCAAAACCGTTGATATGAACGGCCTGAAGGTGATGGTCATCGACGACTCGAAGACGATCCGGCGCACGGCGGAAACGCTGCTGCGAAAGGAAGGCTGCGACGTAGTGACCGCCACCGACGGATTCGAGGCGTTGGCGAAGATTTCCGACCACCAGCCTCAGATCATTTTCGTCGACATCATGATGCCGCGCCTGGATGGCTACCAGACCTGCGCGCTGGTCAAGAACAATCAGGTGTTCAAATCGACCCCGGTGATCATGCTGTCGTCGAAGGATGGCCTGTTCGACAAGGCGCGTGGGCGCATCGTCGGGTCGGAGGAATACCTGACCAAGCCGTTCACCCGCGAAGAACTGCTGGGCGCGATCCGCCGTCACGTGAGTGTGAAGTGAGCGTGCTGGAAGTACGCCAACAACCTGCACGGCGGGCTGATCGGTGAACATGCGGGCAGCCCCGCGCTCTCCATTCGAGATCCTCGCCGATTTCGAGCAGCGCAGCCTTGCCCATGTCGTTGGCGCGCAGCAACAGGCCGATGCGCCCGGAGTCTGGCGCGGCATCGGCTTTCGCATCGGCCAGCGCCACTTGCTCAGTGCGATCGGCGAGGTCAACGAAATTCTTGCGGTGTCAAGCCTGACGCCGGTTCCCGGCACCAGGGAGTGGTTGCTCGGCGTCGCGAACGTGCGCGGCAATCTGGTTCCGGTGATCGACATGGCCGCCTTCATCGATGGCGTGGCGGCGCAGCTCACTGACAACAGTCGTTTGCTGCTGGTGCGCCAGCCGGCTGGCAGTGTCGGCCTGCTGGTCGATGAAGTGTTCGGGCAGCGCACCGTGGCGTCAGAACAGTTGAACGCGACCGACGCTGATTCCGATCCTGCCGTCGCGCGCTATGTCCGCGAGCGGGTTCAAAGCGGCAGTTTCAATTGGGGGCTGTTCAACATGGGCGCGCTGGTACGCAGCGTCGAGTTCCAGCAGGCGGCTTTGTAGTTCGCCTGAGCGTCGAAGCAATTCTGCAGAATTTGGAGTGGGGACAAGCGAGGCATGGCGACACGCAAGAAACCAAAAGCAGCCGAGACCAGCGGACGGAACTGGCTGCTGCTCGGCCTGCTGACGATTTTGCTCGGTTTCGCGTCCGTCACATTTGCGGTTCTGTGGAACCAGCGGGGCGGTGACAACGCAGCCATCGAGAAGACCACCCGCATCCAGATCGAGGCGCAGTCGCTGGCGCGTTATTCGGCTGCCGCGGCGCAGGGCAACCTGGATGCGTTCGACGAGCTGTCGCGAACCCGAGCCAACCTGGCCAGCCATGTCAACGGGCTGAGCGGGCCGAATGGTTACCCGCAACGCGGCGAAGTCGCCGTACCGATGGCCGCGCTGGTCGCTGCCTGGGCATCGGCATCCGCCGAGGCCGACCGCATACTGAGCCTGCGCGACGTGGTGCTTGATGCGACTGCCGCGGGCGTCGAGGCGCGACGCAAGCTGTTGCCGTTGGTCAGTGCGATAGACGGACTGGCGGTGCGCAGTGGCGATCGCAATGGCGCTGCGCAAACGGCAACGCGACTGGCTGATCGCATCCTGCGCCAGCTTGGCGAGTTGCTGTACGGCGTCAGCGGCATTGGCAGCAATGTGAACACCATTGGCAGTGATGCAGCGGCATTTGGCGTCGCCTTGGCCACCGTTCCCACATCCAGCGACAACCGGTTGATCGAGGCAGGCGCTACCTGGGCCAGCCTGGAGCCCGCCGTGCAGCGCGCTGGCAAGGCGGCGCCACAGCTCGCTGCGGCACGAGGCGCCGCCGCCGAGTTGGTCACCGAAAGCCAGACGCTGCAATTGCGCGCTGCGACGCTCGCGGAAAGCATCGACGCCCTCGCCACCAACCGACCCTGGCCGAACGCGTTGTCGGGCGGCATCGCGGCGATCGCCGCGCTGGTCCTGCTGTTCCTGCTGGTGTTGAACCTGATCCGTGGCCAGCAGCAGCGGTACAACGCGTCCAGCGAGCTCAACCTGCGTAATCAGGAGGCGATTCTGAGGCTGCTCGATGAAATGGGCTCGCTCGCCGAGGGCGACCTGACCGTGCAAGCCACGGTGACCGAGGACATCACCGGTGCGATCGCCGACTCGGTCAACTTCGCCATCGAGGCGTTGCGATCGCTGGTAACCACGATCAACGAAACCGCCGTGCAGGTATCCGCTGCCGCCCACGAAACCCAGGCCACCGCCATCAGCCTGGCTGAAGCGGCGGAACACCAGGCGCGCCAGATCAATGCATCCTCCACCGCTGTCAACGAAATCGCCGGCTCGATCGACCGCGTCTCCGCAAACTCCGCAGAGAGCGCGAACGTTGCCCAGCGTTCGGTGGTGATCGCCGCCAAGGGCGCCTTGATGGTGCGCCAGACCATCGAGGGCATGGACTCCATTCGCGACCAGATCCAGGAAACCGCCAAGCGCATCAAGCGCCTCGGCGAGTCGTCGCAGGAGATCGGAACCATCGTCGAGCTGATCAACGACATCGCCGAACAGACCAATATCCTCGCCTTGAATGCCGCGATCCAGGCCGCCTCGGCGGGTGAATCGGGCCGCGGATTCGCCGTGGTTGCGGATGAGGTGCAGCATTTGGCCGAGCGCGCATCCAACGCGACCCGACGCATCGAAACCCTGGTCCAGACGATCCAGTCCGACACCAACGAAGCGGTCAGCTCGATGGAGCAGACCACCGCCGAGGTGGTTTCCGGCGCGCGCATGGCCGAAGACGCCGGCCTCGCGCTGGGCGAGATCGAAAACGTGTCGACCGATCTGTCGGGCTTGATCCAGCGCATTTCCGCCGCCGCGCGCCAGCAGGCGACAGCGGCATCCAGCATCTCGGCAACGATGGGGACCATCCGCGAAATCACCCGGCAGACGTCGCTTGGCGCAAGCCAGACGGCTGAGTCGATCGGCAACCTGGCCCAGTTGTCGTCCGGCCTGCGTCGATCGGTCGCCGACTTCAAGCTGCCGGCATGAACGCTGCAATGGAACGGGCGCACGGAAGCCGCGAGGACTGAGCATGAAACTGCAACAAGACATCGACTTCAATGGTCTCGGCTGGATCAAGGGCGAGATCGACGCAACTCTCAAGCAAGCCCAGGAGGCGCTCGAGGGTTTCGTCGAGGACACCGCCGATACCGGTTTGATGCGCTTCTGTTCCGCCTACCTGCATCAGGTGCAGGGCGCGCTGCGCATGGTTGAACTGTACGGCGCGGCGATGGTTGCCGACGAGATGGAATTGCTTGCGCAAGCCATCGTCGACGGCCGCATCCACGCTCCGGACGACGCCTACGCCGTGTTGCTGCGCGGCATCGTGCAGTTGCCCAACTATCTGGAGCGCGTCCAGGAAGGCCACAAGGACGTACCGGTCGTCCTGCTGCCGTTGCTCAACGACCTGCGCGCTTGTCGTGGCGAAAAGCTACTGTCCGAATCGGTGTTGTTCTCGACCGGCAAACTCGACGAGCCAACCCGCGTGCACGCCGCCGAACCGCCGGAAGTCGCGCCAGCGGCTGCACCGCTGGAACGCATTCGCCGCCTGCGCGAAGCCTATGAGTTCACCCTGCTGCGCTGGTTCAAGGCACCTAGCTCGGGCGAACACCTGAATCGGCTGATCGCAATCCTTGATCGGCTGTACTCGGTGTCGATGCAGCCCGAGGCGCGCAGCCTGTGGCGGGTTGGCACGGCCGTGCTCGAAGCGATACGCGATGGCGCGCTGGAAGCCAGCGTCACCGTCAAGCTGCTGTTCGGCCAGATCGACCGCGAATTCAAGCGCTTCGCCGAAGAGGGCGAGGACAGCCTCGCCGCGAAACCGCCGCGCGAGGTGATGCAGAGCCTGCTGTATTACATCGCGCACTCCAGCGCCGACGGTCCGCGTGTTTCGGAAGTCCGCCGCATCTACCACCTGCAGGCGGCATTGCCGACCGACGGCGAGGTGCAACAGGCGGAAGGAGCGATGGCCGGACACAACCGGACCCTGTTGAACACGGTGTCGAACGCGATCAAGGATGATCTGTTGCGGGTCAAGGAAATGCTCGACATGTTCCTGCGGACCCGCGATGCCGACCCGGCGATGCTGCTGGAGCCGGCTGAATCGTTGGACCGGGTCGGCGATACGCTGGGCATGCTTGGCCTCGGTATCCCGCGCCGGATGATCGAGGAACAACGCCTGATCATCGAGGAGATGGGCAGCGGTCGAGGCAGCCTCGACGAGCCGCGTTTGCTCGACGTTGCCAAGGCGTTGCTGGTCGTCGAGACCACGCTGGATGACCACATCGACCGCCTCGGCAGCGAGGCGGACCTGAGCTTGCCATTGCCCGGCGAACTGGAGCTTCCGAAGGCGGAGGTGCGCAAGATTCTCGACGCGCTGATGCGAGAAGCGGCCAGCAACGTGCAGCAGGTGAAGTTGGACATCGTCGCCTTCATCGAATCGCCGTGGGATCATGCCCGGGTCGAACCGATTCCGCGCCTGCTTGAAGAAATCGCTGGCGCGTTGAACATGCTCGACCTTGGCGACGCCGCCGAAGCGATGACCGGCATCCTCCGTTTCGTCGATGGCGAACTGTTGCGCCGCCATGTGGTTCCCAGCGCTACCCAGATGGATCACCTTGCCGATGCGTTGGCGTCGATCGAGTACTACCTCGATGCCACCCGCGAGCAGCGCGCGGGGCGCGAGCAGATACTGCTTGTTACCCAGCGCGCGCTGGGAGACCTCGGCTACTGGCCGGTGCCGGCAAGCGAGCGACTGTTGGACGATGCTGAATCCGCCGCGTTGGCTGGGGACGCAACGAGTGAACGCGAGAACACGGCCACGAGCGAACACGAGCTACTAACGGCTGCCCCGGTGCCAGGGTGGCTGGGCGAGATCGACGACGTGGCAGCACCACGGGACGTGGTGCTGCCGAGCAGCGTCCGCCCACTGCCTGCGTCGCCCCCCAGCGCATTCACCCAATACGGCTTCGTCGGCGACGACGAGGGTGGCATCGACCACGAGATTCGCGAGGTGTACCTAGAAGAAGTGGACGACGAGATTGTTGCAATGCGGTCGGCCCTGGCAGCCTGGCTTCAGGCGCCTGACCAGTCGAGTCTGTTGGTGCCGATCCGTCGTTCGTTCCATACCCTGAAAGGCTCTGGCCGCCTGGTCGGTGCCGGGGCGATTGCCGAATTCAGTTGGAACGTCGAGAGCGTATTCAATCGTGTGCTTGAAGGCACCATCGCTGCCGGACCGGAGGTGCAGGCATTTGCCAAGGACGCGGTTGCGATGCTTCCTGCGCTGGCAGTGGCGTTGCGCAGCGGGATCGCACCCGGCGAAGACGTGGAAGACCTGATCCAACGCGCGCACGAACTGGCGAACGCGGAGGCTCCGCGTGGACCGCTGCAGCGCGAGCCGGCACCCGTTGCCACCGACAACGCCAGTCGCCCGCGCGAGGATGCCACACCGGAGCCGGTGTCGAACCAGCCGGATATCGATCCGGCGTTGTTGGAGATTCTCACCACTGAAATGGCCATGCACGGGGCCGTAATCGACGACTACCTGGCAGAGTGTTCGCCAGCGCCGATTCCCGTCACCGACGACCTGTTGCGCGCAGTGCATACGCTAAACGGTGCCGTCGCGATGGTCGAAGTGCCAGCGCTCAGCAGCGTACTCGGCCCCGCCGAGGGCTACCTGCGCCGCATGCGCGGCGGCGGCCTGGCGCCGGATGGCCCAGGAATGATGTCGCTGCATCGAATCGCTGACCTGGTGCGCCAGGTAAGCGACAACCTTGGCAGCGAATCGGCCCTGCCGGCCGAACCGGCAGGTTTGGCATCGCGACTGGCCGAGATGCGCGATGCGATGCCTGAGCCTTCAGATGCCTATCTGGTCGATGACGACGTGGATATGGGCTTTGAGGAAGAAGCCGGGGAGTCCGCCGACATCGGCATCGATTTCACTTCGGAGTTCAGTGAAGACAGCTTTGGTGACTTGCTGGCCGACGACGGCAAGGATGACGTTGAGGAAGACGGCGAGGAAGACGAAGATTTCGACCTTTATGGCGACGCCGCATTGAGCGATGAAGCGTTGTTGTCGGTGCCACGTTCGACCCCGGACGACAGCCGCTTTCCCGAATTGGCTGCACCGATAGAAGCGCCGCCAACGAGCGAGCCCGAATCCGAATCCGCAGTGGAGACCGAGCCGGTGCCGATCGCCGGTGTGGAACGAGGCGAGCCGGAACTCGCGCGCGATATGCCCGAGATTGACGAGGAGTTGCTGGAGGTATTTCTTCAGGAAGCCGGCGAACTGCTTGATCATTGCGACGGCGTCATGGCCGGCCTGCACCAGGGACCTCACGGTGCCGACGCACTGTCGGCGTTGCAGCGCGACTTGCACACCCTCAAGGGCGGTGCGCGCATGGCTGGACTGGTGCCGATCGGCGATCTCGGCCATGCCATGGAGACGTTGCTGGAACGGGTCCAGGATGGGCAGCGCCAGTTCGACAGCCAGGCCGTCGACGCGTTGCAGAACGGCTTCGATACCTTGCATGAGATGGTGCAGCGAGTTGCCCAGCACGCTCCCATCACGATGCCTATCCAGGCGTTGGCGCGACTGGAGCGTGGCAGCAATCGCTCATTCGAACTACCTGCAGCGCCACCTGCCGGTGCTGCCACACAATCCGATACTGACGACGATGCCGCCGTCGACACAACGACAGAAACCACCGCTCCCGATGCACCAATCAACGACTCACTACGGTCGACAGACGCTCCCATCGTTGAGGACACCGTCAAAGATTCCGTAGCCCCGCAATCGCAAGACATCCCACCGGACGAGCCGACGCTGTCACCGATGCCGCCGGTTTCTCCATCGTCGACCGTGGTGCCAATCAAGCCGTTCTCGCCGCTGCCCGGCGACGCGGCCTCATCGTCGGTGGTGCCGGCGATGGCGACGTTGCCCGGTGCAGGCCTGGTCGCAGACGACGTCCCACGAACCCAGGAAATGATCAGGGTCCGTTCCGACCTGCTTGATTCGCTGGTCAACTTCGCTGGCGAGGTATCCATCTATCGCTCGCGACTGGACCAGCAGAACGCGTCGTTCCGCTTCAACCTGGTCGAGTTCGACCAGACCATCACCCGACTGCGCGACCAGTTGCGCAAGTTCGAGATGGAAACCGAAATGCAGATCGTCTCGCGCTACGAGCGCGAGCAGGGCGACGGCCAGGCCGAGGCCAAGCCGGTGTTCGATCCGCTGGAGCTGGATCGATTCTCCCAGTTGCAGCAGTACTCGCGCTCGCTGGCGGAATCGGTATCCGATCTCGTCTCGATCCAGAACCTGCTGGAGGAATTGACACGCCAGTCAGAAGCATTGCTGCTGGCCCAGGCACGCGTGGGTTCCGAGCTTCAGGAAGGACTGATGCGCACCCGCATGGTGCCGTTCGATTCGCTGGTGCCCACCTTGCGGCGCACCTTGCGACAAGCCGCGCAGGATGTTGGCAAGCGCGCCCAATTGAAGGTCGAAGGTGCGCAGGGGGAAATGGATCGCAACCTGCTTGAGCGCATGAAAGCGCCGTTTGAACACATGCTGCGAAATGCGCTGGCCCACGCCATCGAGACTCCGGAAGAACGCGTCCAGGCCGGCAAGCCCGACGAAGGCACGGTGACGATCGCAGTCAGTCGCGATGCAACCGAGGTGGTTCTGCGCGTCAGCGACGACGGTCGCGGCCTGGATGCCGATGCGATTCGTCGTCGCGCGATCGAACGCGGCCTGATGAAACCGGACCAGGCACTGGCCGACCGTGACATCTATCCGTTCATCCTGGAAAGCGGTTTTTCCACCAGCAACGAAGTCACCAAGCTGGCCGGTCGCGGCGTCGGCATGGATGTCGTTCACAATGAAATCAAGCAGTTGGGTGGATCGCTGAGCATCGATTCGCGGCCCGGCGAAGGCACCGAATTTTCGATCCGCCTGCCATTCACGCTCGCTGTCACCCAGGCCATCGTGGTGACCCTTGGCAACGCGACGTATGCCGTGCCGATGACATCCGTACAGGGCGTGTCACGCATCGAGCGCGATGAGCTCCAGCAGCGGATCGGTGCGGCGACGCCGCAATTCCCGTATTCGGGCGAGCAGTACGATATCTATGATTTGGCAAACCTGCTCGACGTCCCGCCAGAGCGAGCACCGGATGACCTTCAGTTGCCGCTGTTGATGACCCGCACCGGCGACCAGCGCGCAGCCGTTCGCGTCGATTCGGTGACCGGATCGCGCGAAGTGGTGGTGAAGTCGGTCGGTCCCCAGGTCAGTTCGGTACCAGGCATATTTGGCGCGACGATCATGGGCGATGGCTCGGTCGTCATGATCCTCGACCTTGCTCCGCTGGTGCGCCGGGCAGCGGCGAAACGCGTCCACATGGACGCGTCGGCGATCATCGAATCGCTGCAGTTGCGCGAGATCCCGGATGAGGATGCAAGCCAGCGACCGGCTCTGGTCATGGTGGTCGACGACTCGATCACGATGCGCAAGGTGACCCAGCGCGTATTGGAGCGTGCGGACCTGGAAGTGATAACCGCGAAGGACGGCGTCGATGCCGTCGAAAAGTTGCAGGAGCGTACGCCCGACCTGATGCTGCTCGACATCGAGATGCCGCGCATGGATGGCTACGAACTGGCCAGCTACATGAAGAACGATTCGCGGCTGCGCAACGTGCCGATCATGATGATTACCTCGCGCAGTGGTGAAAAGCATCGCCAGCGGGCGATGGAAATCGGTGTTGAGCGTTACCTTGGCAAGCCGTATCAGGAATCGGACCTGCTGCGCCAGGTCCAGGAAATGCTGGAGGTGGAACGTGGTTGACTCCAACGCGATCGCGCTGATTTTCAGTGACGGTGCCAGCTCCCGCATGTTGCGCGAAGTGATCCGAGTTGTCG
Organism: Lysobacterales bacterium; assembly: GCA_038255665.1. GTDB lineage: Bacteria > Pseudomonadota > Gammaproteobacteria > Xanthomonadales > Rhodanobacteraceae > Dokdonella. The sequence continues at coordinate 16,663 of JBBSLA010000043.1, forward strand.
GTTGTCCGATCGTCTACGAGGCGTCTGTGGCGACTTTTGCGTCGGACGTTCTCGCGGAATCGGGCGCGAACATCGTCGTTGTCGACCTCGGTCCGGAAGCGGAAATCGATTCCATTTTCGACCTGCTCGATGACGATCGCTATCGGGTGATCGTCAACGACGCCGAGGTAACCGGCGGTCTTTCCGGCTGGGAGCATGCACGCTGGGCGCGTCACCTGGCGGCGAAAATCCTCGGCGTGCCCGCTGTGGTCGATCCGCCGAGGCCCGAAGAAGCGTCGGTCATGGCCGCAGATGCGATCGCGTCCATGAAATCGCGATCGCGGCCGGCATCGCCTGCTTCGGGTGAATCGAACGACAAACCGGCATCTTCCGCCGCGGAGCTGGGAATCGACGATTGGTTGAGCGAAGTCCTGCAGGTCAAGGATTCTGCCGGGCTGTTCGTGGAAAGCACGCCAAAGGATTCCAGCCGCAACGACGCAATCGTGGACACGGATGGCGTGTACGGCGCGCCGTCGACAGCGACCGAATCCCGGCGCAAGACCGACCAGGAGGCGGTGGCGACTGCTGCGCAAGTCAGCGCGCCGGTACCACCGGCCGCTGCCGAGCCGGCCAAGCCAGCGGCCGAAGAGCGATTTGACTGGAACATCGAGGACGTTATTCGCGACATCGACGATTGGCTGCCACCGCCCGATCCGGGATTGGCGTCGATCGATCCGACGCGTGCGGCGCGGCTATGGTCCAGGACGACGGAGGTTGCGCCGAACCTCACGACTGGTGGCGAACCGCAACCGCTTGAGGCGGGCAAGGACAAGCGAATCCCGGAGCCTGTCGCCGGTATTCCCGAGCCGTCCATCGAAGCGCGTTGGGCGCCACCGTCGGGTGAAGGACGATTCGTTCCAGCGCAACCAACGATATTGACGGCTCCTTTCAGTCCGCCTGGCATCGCAGCCATGAAGGGCTCCGGAACCGGACATCTCGCGCATTCGCTGGAACTGACGCCGTTGGAACAGGCGGCCCTGACGCCCTTGTTCGACTGCCAGCACCCGGAGCCGGCCGAAGACATGATTGTTGACGTGGTGCCGACGCCCGCAACGGTGAGCCGCGTGATTGTGCTATGCGCGTCAGTCGGCGGACCAGAGGCGATCCGGGTCCTGCTGGGTGCGATTCCGGCCAACCATCCTGCGCTGTTTTTGGTGGTTCAACAGGTGGGCGAAGAATTCCTCGACCTGCTCAGTCAGCAATTGCGGCGGGCAACCGCGCTGCGCATTCGAAGTGCCGACCTGGGTGACCAGTTGCGCGATGGTGAAGTGATACCCGTTTCACCCAGGCAGCGGCTGGTGATCGACCGCAGCGGTCGGGTCATGCTCAACCAGCGCACGGATGCAATCGGTTCGGCGCCGATGAACCAGGTTTTGCGTGACGTGAGCGATCAATTCGGTGAAGACTGCACCGCCGTCGTGCTTTCCGGAATCGCGTCGGATGCCACCGAGGGCTGTCGGTATCTTGCCGAGCGCCGTGGTCGTGTTTGCGCGCAAGCGCCGGCCAGTTGCGTTTCCAGCGGTATGGTCGACCAGGTGCAGCAGACCGGTGTCGTCAGTTTCCTGGGCACCCCCACCGAGTTGGCGGCTCACCTGCTGCTCGACCGACGCTGAGGCACGCATGGCCGACCTACCCCGTGAAATTCGTGGCCTGATGATCCCCGTCGCCAATGGCCGCCTGTTGTTGCCCAACGCCACCGTCGCGGAGGTAGTCGCCTACAGCGCGCCAGAGCGCAGCGAAAATGCTCCTGACTGGATGCTCGGTGCGTTCGCGTGGCGTGGCTGGCGAGTGCCACTGGTGTCGTTTCCGCAGCTTTCCGGGACCGGTCGCGAGCAGGGTTTCAACCAAACCAAGATCGCCGTGCTGAAGGCGCTCGGCGGTGATCCGAAATTGCCGTTCATCGCGGTCCTTACCCAGGGTTTTCCGCGCCTTGTGACGGTGACGCCGGAATCGCTGGTGCCGACCGATGACGATGGCCATCGTGCCGTCGGCGTGCTGGCTGAAGTGCTCGTTCGCGAAGATCCGGCCACAATCCCGGACCTGGCCTTGATCGAAACGATGCTGCTGGAAAGCGCCGCACTCGTATAGCTTCCGCGCGTCCCCGCTCTGCATGAGCCGGTCGGCCTTCATTGGCGGCAGCGTAGACTTGCGCCGATATTTCGAAACAGTGTCCATCAATGAGCGTTGTTCCAGCGAGCCTGCAGACCCAAACCGTAACCGCCGATGTTGCTGCAACCGTGGACCAGCCACCGGCGACAGCACGATCGTATCGCTGCCAATGCGGGCGACCGGTCTTCTTCCGCAACAGCCGCTGCCTGAACTGCGGAACCGGGTTGGGATACCTGCCCAACGCGCACACCATGATCGCGCTGGAGCCGACGGACCAACTCGACGAGTGGCGACCCCACCGGGACAGCGCCGGCCTGTCGCGTCGCCAGCGCGAGCTGGTGCTGCATCGGTGCGCCAATTTCGAAGGTCCGGCCGCCTGCAACTGGATGGTCAGCCGGGCTGCGGATGGCGGAAAATCGATGGCGTGGTGTCGCTCCTGTCGACTCAATCGCACCATCCCGGACCTGACCAATCCCGAATACGCTACCCAATGGGCGCAAATAGAAGTCGCCAAGCGTCGCCTGGTCTCTTCGTTGCTGGCAATCGGCTTGCCGGTTCGCTCAAAAGTCCATGAGGATCCCGAGCATGGCGTGATGTTTGATTTCCTGCACGGCGAAAAGGACAAGCCCGTGCTGACCGGCCACGATGAGGGCCTGATCACCCTCAACATCGAAGAAGCCGACGATGCGCAGCGCGAGAAATTGCGCGTGGCGATGCACGAGCCCTATCGCACGTTGCTCGGTCACCTGCGCCACGAGATCGGGCACTACTACTGGGATGTCCTCGTCGATGGCAGCGACTTGCTGGGGACATATCGCGAACTTTTCGGCGACGAGACGCTGGATTACAGCGAAGCGATGGACCGCCATTACCAACAAGGTGCGCCTCCGGACTGGGCCGATCATTACGTCAGTGCCTACGCCACCATGCATCCCTGGGAAGACTGGGCCGAGACCTGGGCGCACTACCTGCACATGATCGATACGCTCGATACGGCGCTCAGCTTCGGATTGAGCGCCGCCAACGTCGAACTGGAAATGGAGCCGTTTGGCCGCGACGCCCTGCATTGGCCGGATGCTCCCGATGCCGACCGGTTTCTCGCCATCGTCAACGACTGGGCGCGATTGACCGGAGTGCTCAACGAAATGTCACGCAGCATGGGCCAGCCGGATTTCTATCCGTTTGTGCTGCCGCGTGACGTGGTCGGCAAACTGCAATTCATCCACGCCGTGGTGCAGCGTGCGGCGAAATCCAACTCGAACTCGAACTAGCCCAGATCGCCGAACAGCGTTTGCATTGCACTGATGGCAGCAATGCCGGCGGTCTCCGTGCGCAGGATGCGCGGACCCAGGCGCATCCCGCGAAATCCGGCCTGGGCAAGCAGGCCGAGATCGTTCATCGCGAGGCCGCCTTCCGGACCAACGATCAGGGTTGCCGTACGTCCGCCCAAGTCAAGCTCACGCGGCATGAGCGTCGACTGCGGATCGAGACTCAGTCGGACGCCGGCTTCGTCGCCCAGACGCGCCAACCAGTCGGCCAGCTTGATCGGCGGAGCAACGACCGGGACCACGGAGCGACCGGATTGCTCGCATGCGGAAACGACGACGGCCTGCCAATGCGTCAGGCGTCGTTGCGCGCGATCCGCATCGAGCTTCACTTCGGTGCGCTCGGTGACCACCGGAACGATGCGGTGCACGCCAAGCTCGGTCGCCTTCTGCACGATCCAGTCCATTTTTTCGCCGCGAGCGATGCCTTGGGCCAGCGTGATTCGCAGCGGGCTTTCGGCAGCGATATCGATGCCGGCGGAAGTCACCCTGACCAGAACGCGGTTCTTGTCGATGCGCACGATTTCTGCCGCATGGTCACGGCCATCGCCATTGAACAAGGTGAGCGATTGACCGACCTGCATGCGCAAAACGCGCACCAAGTGCTCGCCGTTCGATGCTGGCAGCTCGACCACGCCGTCGCGTGCAAGCGTCGCGGGCACATGGATACGCGTGTCGCGCATGAGGATTGGATTCGGTGGGCCGTGGCGAACGACGGGGTTGAAGTATAGGTCGCGAGCGCTCGAGGCCCAGGCTCACTCCCGCGGCATGGCCTGCTTGAGGCGATAGACCAGATCCAGCGCATCGCGCGGACTCAGCGCATCGACATCGACTGTGCGTAGCAGTTCTTCTGTCGGTGACGGCATCGGCGGAGCGAACAGCCCAAGTTGCGGTGACAAAGACTGGATCGCAGGCTCGGGCAAGCTGCGGGGGCCCGTCTCCAGCGTTGCCAGGGTCCGTCGAGCGTCGGCTATGACGGCTTTGGGCAAGCCCGCCAGCGCCGCCACCTGCAGGCCGAAGCTGCGATTGGCCGGGCCTTCCTTCACCGCGTGCATGAACACCAGTTGGTCGCCATATTCGACCGCGTCGAGATGGACGTTGGCGATGGTGTCGTACTGCATCGCAAGTTGTGTCAACTCGAAATAGTGCGTGGCAAACAGCGTATACGCGCGGTTGACGCTGGCGAGATGCACCGCACACGCTTGCGCCAGCGCAAGACCATCGTAAGTGCTGGTACCGCGGCCAACCTCGTCCATCAGCACCAAGCTTCGCGGGGTCGCGTTGTGCAGGATATTGGCCGTCTCGCTCAT
>JBBSLA010000044.1:0-21392 GCA_038255665.1 Lysobacterales bacterium
AGCCAGTTTCCGACAACACGCCGAGGATGTGTCGCTGGCGCTACACGGCGACTACAATGCATCCAGCCGGTATCTGTTTGGTGGGTCGTGAAGGATTCGAACCTTCGACCTATTGATGAAGAGTCAACTGCTCTACCAACTGAGCTAACGACCCGAACAGACTAACAAGTTTATCAAACTGCGATCCGATGGAGAACCTTCGGACCGCCAAAATTGGGGTGAGCGAGGGGACTCGAACCCCCGACAACCGGAATCACAATCCGGGACTCTAACCAACTGAGCTACGCCCACCACTGACTTCCAAGCCTGGCACGCCCGACAGGAATCGAACCTGCAACCGTCGGCTTAGAAGGCCGATGCTCTATCCAGTTGAGCTACGGGCGCAGAAACCAGCGAATACGGTGGTCGGGGTAGAGAGATTCGAACTCCCGACCCTCTCGTCCCAAACGAGATGCGCTACCAGACTGCGCTATACCCCGCCGTACTCGGTGAAACCCGCAGACACCATGGTGGCTGGGGGTGCGCAATGGTAGGGAAGCGGTTCCGGCGCGTCAATCGCTTTCGACCGTCCTTGGCACACGCACGCCTGGCGGTTCAGTTGCGCGCGTGTGCTAGATTTCGCCGTCGTTCCGCCGCCAGACCGCCTTTCGATGCGATTGAGTTTCCCCAATGCCGAACATCCGGACGTACTCGCGGGCGACGGCATCATCCGGATTGGCAGCGCGCCGGGCAACGATATCGTTCTAGCAGATCTTGGGGCACAGCACGCGCGACTGACACGCGATGTACGCGGCATCGTGCTCGAGATTGCTGAAGCTGGCGCTCGTGCGCACGTCAACGCGCGGCCAGTGCGCGAGAAGGCGTTCGTGCGATACGGCGACACCGTGTGTCTTGGATCGATATCCATCGTCGTTTCCGCAGCCGATCCCGTTGAGTTCAGCGAAGTCCAGCGACCACCGCCCGCACAGGGACCGCAGCGCGGTGTGATTCGCGGCATGTCAGGCACATGGTTCGGAAAGTCGGTGGCGATTGCCGATGGCTTGCTGATCAGCGTCGGCAAGGGTGGCGGCGCAGTGTTGGGCGAAACCGCTGAGTCGACTCGCGCTGTCCGCTTTGGCGTCGGCGCTTCAGGGTTGAGTCTGGACAGTGAACAGTCGTCCAGTTGCCTACTAAACGGGCGGCGGATCACCTCCACCCCGCTGCGAACGGGCGACCAGCTGACCCTCGGCAGGGACCGGTTCGTCATCGAATGCAGCAGTGCGAAACCGGTCGAGGAAGCGGTCGCCTTAACTGATGTCGACGACATCTCCAGCCAGACGCCAGCAGACGAGGCACGGCGCAGCGTCAGCGCGATCTGGTGGTTGCTGGGCGCGGCCGCGTTGATCGGATTGGTGCTGGTGGCAATCCTGTTGCGAGGCGTCTGAACGAGTCGTCTGGAGCGCGCCCAGCGGCCCCCGTTGCGGCCCGACCTGCGTGCTAGCATCGCCCAATGTCCAGCCTTCCAAACCTCCAATCGCCCATTGTTCTCCAGACCAAATTGCCCAAGGTCGGCACCACCATTTTCGCGGTGATGAGCCAGCTCGCGACCGAGACTCGCGCGATCAACCTGGGCCAGGGTTTCCCGGATTTCGATGGACCAAAGCGATTGCGCGATGCCCTTATCAGCGCGATGGAAAGCGGCAAGAATCAATACGCACCGATGACCGGCATCCCGGCGTTGCGCCAGCAGATTGCCTTGAAGGTCGCATCAATGTACGGCCGCAGCGTGGATCCTGAAAGTGAAGTCACGGTCACATCCGGCGCGACCGAGGCGTTGTTTGCCGCCATCGCCGCCGTCGTGCGTCGCGGCGATGAAGTCATCGTGCTCGACCCATGCTATGACTGCTACGACCCGGCCATCACCTTGAGTGGGGGCATCGCGGTGCATGTGCCGCTGGACCCGAACGATTTCAGCGTCGATTGGCAACGCGTGCGCGATGCGGTCACGCCGCAAACACGAATGATCATGGTGAACTCGCCTCACAACCCCTGCGGATCGGTGTTTTCCCCGGCAGACCTTGATGCACTCGCCGAGCTCACACGCGATAGCGACATCCTGGTGCTGTCGGACGAGGTCTACGAGCACATCGTGTTCGACGACAAACCTCATCAAAGCGTCTTGCGCCATGACGAACTGGCGCAGCGCAGCTTCGTTGTCAGTTCATTCGGCAAGACCTATCACTGCACCGGCTGGAAGGTCGGCTACTGCGTGGCACCTGCGGCCTTGTCCGCCGAACTTCGAAAGGTGCATCAATACCTGACCTTTTGCACCTTCGCGCCGGCGCAATACGCGCGGGCCGACGTGATGGAAAACGAGCCCTCGCATCATCTGGAGCTTCCCGCGTTCTACCAGGCGCGACGTGATCGCTTCCAGGAATTGTTGGCGCCATCGCGTTTCAAGTTGCCACCAGTTGATGGCGCCTATTTCCAGCTCGCCGATTACAGTGCGATCAAGCCCGATATGGGAGATATGGAGTTTTGCCGCTGGCTGGTTCGCGAGGGCGGCGTGGCCGCAATTCCGCTATCGGCGTTCTACGATTCACCGCCACCCGGGCAGCGTCTGATCCGCTTCTGTTTTGCCAAGAGCGACAGCGTTCTGGAACAGGCCGCCGAGCGGCTGTGCAAGCTGTGACGAGACCGGGGCCGTTGCGCGTCTCGCTCGTGCAAGGCGCCACGCGCTGGCACGACGCCGCTGGCAATCGCGACTACTACGCTGCACTGGTACGACCGTTGAAAGGCCAGACCGATCTTGTCGTCCTGCCCGAGACGTTCCTCAGCGGCTTCACCAACGAAACCCTGCACAACGCCGAGCCGATGGACGGCGAGGGCATGAGCTGGTTGACGCAACTCGCCAGCGACGTCGGTTGCGTCGTCACCGGCAGCCTGGTGATTCGGCATGGCGACAAGTGCGTCAATCGCATGGTCTGGATGCGCCCGGACGGAAGTTACGAGGTCTACGACAAGCGCCATTTGTTCCGCATGGCCAACGAGCACGAGCGCTACGTCGGCGGCAAGGATCGCTTGCTGGTGGAATTGAACGGCTGGCGCATCCTGCCGCAGGTTTGCTACGACCTGCGTTTCCCGGTCTGGCTGCGCAACCGCTACGATCGAGCCACGGATCGATTCGAATACGACATCTCCATCTTCGTCGCCAACTGGCCGGCACCGCGCCGGCAACCGTGGCGAACTTTGTTGCGCGCGCGTGCAATCGAAAACCTGGCCTATGTCGTCGGCGTCAATCGTGTCGGCAGCGATGGCAACAACATCAACTATGCCGGCGACAGCGCCGCTATTGATTTCGTCGGAGAAGCTCTGGTCGAACTGGGTGCGCAAGAGCAAGTCGTCACCGTCAGCCTCAATGCGGAATCCTTGGCTACGCATCGCCAGCGCTTCCCGGCCTGGATGGATGCGGATGATTTCGCTCTGGTGTAGTCGGACAGTTGAAAACCTGTAGATTTTTTAGACGTTAGTAAAAGTCCAAGCCAGTACCCGGCTTTGTTTTTGGCCGTGACCCATGTCGATCTGACGCACCTCGACGGCGGCGGCGTCCTGCAGGGCCTTCCGTAATGGTGGTAGGTGCGCCGCCTGCGATACGAGGCTTGAATACCAGCGCACGCGGTCCGGGCGCTGCGCGCTTTCGTCGATCATGCGACGGATGAAGCCGAGCTCACCGCCGCTGCAATGCAATTCCGCTGCGATGCCGCCGAAGTTGGAGCCGCGAGCGCCGTCGCGATCGGCCTTGCCGAGCTTGCGCCACTTGGCGACGCTGGCTTGCTTAACCGCTTTCGCCGAGACATGAAACGGCGGGTTGCAGATTGAAAGATCGAAGCGTTCGTCGGCAGCGATGACACCTTCGAAGATGTGCTGCGGATCGTATTGGCGGCGCAGTTCAATCGCCGCGGCAGCGGTCGGATTGGCGGCGAGAATTCGTGTCGCGGAATCCAGCGCCTGCGTCGAGACATCGATACCGACAAAGCTCCAGCCGTATTCGGCGTGGCCGATCAGCGGGTAGATCACGCTGGCACCCACGCCGATGTCGAGCACGCGCACCGACTGCCCACGTGGAACGCTACCGCCGCGATCGCTCGCGAGCAGATCGGCGAGGTGATGGATCAAGTCAGCGCGACCTGGAACGCCGGGGCACAGCGCGGCGGCGGGCAAGTCCCAGCCCCGGATGCTGTACCACTGCGCGAGCAGGGCGCGATTGAGCGCAAGCACCGCGCGCTGGTCGGAGAAATCGACGGTGCTGTCGCCGCGTCGCTGGACGATGTACTGGCGCAGCTCAGGCAGGGCGCCGACCATCGCGGGAAGGTTGTAGCGGCCCTGGTGACGATTGCGCGGATGCGGGCCGGCCGCCTCCGGCGATGATTTTGCCGCCCTCATCGACGAACCGCCCGGGTGCCGCTAAGGTGCAGATTGGTTCGCAAAGGCATACGTTGATGGTTCATCCGCAGAGTAGGTTGCGTCGCGCTTCGTGTGGCACGGTCGCCCTGTTGGTCGCGATTATTCAGCTGTCTGGTTGTTCGCGCAGTTCCGACGAAGAGCAACTGCGTGACGCGATGACAACGATGCAGCAAGCTATCGAGGATCGCAAACCGTCCGACTTCATGGAACACATCGCCGATGACTTCAGTGCACCCGACGGCGGAATGGATCGGCGTAAGGTGCACGATTTGCTGCGGCTTCAGGTGCTGCGCAACCAGCGCATTGGCGTATCGACGGTGGTGCGCGAGATGCGAGTCGAAGGCGGTCGCGCAACGATTCTGCTGACGGCAACGTTGACCGGCAGCTCCGGCGGTTGGCTGCCGGAGCGTGGCTCGGTTTACACGGTGACCACCGGTTGGCGCAGGGATGATGGTGATTGGAAACTGGTCCAGGCGAGCTGGAATCGCACCCTGTAGGGTGGAGCCTCCGCAGGAGATTCCGCCGCACGCCAATTGGGCGGTTGGAATTGGTGATGGGTCGAACCAATCGGGCGGTGGAATCGGCGATGCCGGTTCCACCTTACAAACGGATGCAACGCAAACGTAGGGTGAGGCGCTTCACAACAGCGGTGCTGGTCAACCTCCGCAGGAGATTCCACCGCACTCTCAGCGACAGCGCCAGGAATGGTGAAAGCGTGATCCGATCGGGCGGTGGAATCGGTGAAGCCGGTTCCACCCTACAGAGGCGCGGCGACGTGAAATCGCCGCGCAGAACGATCAGGCATCTGCACCCGCTGCAAGCTGGCGCAGCACGTACGGCAACACGCCGCCATTGCGGAAGAACTCGATTTCCTTCGGCGTCGCCAGCAATACGCGGACAGCGAATTCGACGGGGCTGCCGTCTTCGCGCGTCGCGAGCACCTTTGCATTGATCGACTTGCCGTCTTCAAGGCCGGTGATGTCGAAGGTTTCCATGCCGGTCAGTCCCAAGGTGCCCGCGTTTTCGCCCTCGGCGAACTGCAATGGCAGCACGCCCATGCCGACCAGGTTGGAGCGATGGATGCGTTCGAAACTCTCCGCGATCACCGCCTTCACGCCTAGCAGCAAGGTGCCCTTGGCCGCCCAGTCGCGCGAGGAACCGGTGCCGTATTCCTTGCCGGCCAACACCACCAGCGGCGTCTTCTTTTCCTTGTAAAGCAGCGCGGCGTCGTAGATCGACATTTGCTCGCCACTCGGCACATGCAGCGTGTAACCACCTTCGACATTGTCGAGCATCTTGTTCTTGATGCGGATGTTGGCAAACGTGCCGCGCACCATCACGTCGTCGTTGCCGCGACGCGAGCCGTAGGAATTGAAATCCTTCGGCTGCACGCCATGATCGATCAGGTAACGACCGGCTGGCGAATCCTTCTTGATTGAGCCGGCTGGCGAGATGTGGTCAGTGGTGATCGAATCGCCGAACACGCCAAGCGCACGCGCGCCCTTGATGTCGTCGATGGAACCCACGTTCATGGTGATGCCATCGAAGTAGGGCGGATTCTTGATGTAGGAGGAATCGTCCCACTCGTACTGGCTGCCATCCGGCGACGAAATCTTGTTCCAGCGGCTGTCGCCCTTGAACACGTCGGCGTAGTTCTTTTCGAACATGGCCGGGTTGATCGTGCTGGCGATGGTGTCGCTGATTTCCTTGTTGCTCGGCCAGATGTCGCGCAGGAATACATCCTTGCCATCGCGGCCCTTGCCGATCGGATCATTGACCAGGTCAATGTCGATGGTGCCGGCAATCGCGTAGGCGACGACCAGTGGCGGCGAGGCGAGATAATTCATCTTCACTTCGGCGTGGATGCGGCCCTCGAAGTTGCGGTTGCCCGAAAGCACCGCAGCAACAGCGAGATCGTTCTGGGTGATCCCTTTCGATACCGCGTCGAGCAAGGGACCGGAATTTCCGATGCAACTGGTGCAGCCGTAGCCGACCAGGTAGAACCCAAGCTTTTCAAGTTCGTCGAGCAGACCGGCCTTCTTCAGGTAGTCCGTGACCACCAGCGAGCCTGGGCCGAGCGATGTCTTCACCCACGGTGCCGAGTTCAGGCCTTTCGCCGCTGCGTTTCGCGCGAGCAAGCCGGCGCCAATCATCACGGCCGGGTTCGACGTGTTCGTACACGAGGTGATCGCCGCGATCACCACCGAACCGTCCTTGAGTTCGGACTGCTTGTCGTTGATCGTGATCTTCGAAATGGGCTTGGCGGCCAAGTGATCGGCCTGGTTCTGGGAACCGCCTTCTTCCTTGAACTCGCCCACGGCCGGCACGCAGTCCGGCGCGCGACCGTTCGTCATCGCGCCAACGTTGTCGTGGAAGTTCTTTTGCATGTCGGCCAGCAGCACGCGATCCTGCGGGCGCTTCGGGCCGGCCAGCGATGGCTCGACTTCGCCCATGTCCAGTCCCAGCGTCGACGAATAGGTCGCCTTGGCCTGTCCCGGCTCGTGCCACAAGCCCTGCGCCTTGGCGTAGGCTTCGACCAGCGCAATCAAGTCGTCGCTGCGACCGGACAGACGCAAATAATTGAGCGCCTCCTTGTCGACCGGGAAGATGCCGCAAGTAGCGCCGTACTCCGGCGACATGTTGCCGATGGTCGCGCGATCGGCCAGTGAAAGGTGCTGCAATCCATCGCCATGGAACTCGACGAACTTGCCGACCACGCCATGCTTGCGCAGCATCTGGGTGACGGTCAGCACCAGATCGGTCGCGGTCACACCTTCCTTCAACTTGCCGGTCAACTCGAAACCGACGACTTGCGGAATCAGCATCGACGAGGCTTGGCCGAGCATGGCCGCTTCCGCTTCGATGCCGCCGACTCCCCAGCCGAGCACGCCAAGGCCGTTGATCATCGTGGTGTGGGAATCGGTACCGAAAACGGTATCGGGATAGGCCCAGGTTTCACCTTTGATTTCGTTGGTAAAGACGACGCGGGCCAAGTGCTCCAGATTCACCTGATGGACGATGCCCGTGCGCGGCGGCACCACCTTGAAGTTCTCAAAGGCTTTTTGGCCCCAGCGCAGGAAGGCATAGCGTTCCTGGTTGCGCTCAAATTCGATTTCGACATTCTTTTCCAACGCCTGTGGCGTGCCGTAGACATCGACCTGCACCGAGTGATCAATGACCAGTTCAACCGGCACCAGCGGATTGATTTTGTCCGGATCGCCGCCCAGGGTGACCATTGCGTCGCGCATCGCGGCGAGGTCGACCACGCAGGGAACGCCGGTGAAGTCCTGCAAAATCACGCGCGCCGGCATGAAGGCGATCTCGGTATCCGATTCCTTTTTCGCGTCCCAGGTTGCGACCGCTTCGATCTCGGCCGCGCTGACGCTCATGCCGTCCTCGTTGCGCAGCAGGTTTTCGAGCAGGATCTTCATCGCATACGGCAACCGCTTGATATCGAAACGCTGTCCCAACTTGGCGAGGCTGGCGTAGTGATACTGGCGGCCGTTGACTTCGAGGACGTCGCGGGTGGCGAATGAATCTTTCATGGGCAGGGCTCGTTTGATTGTCCGTGGGTGCAGCGGTGCCGCCACACCTTTGCTCGAAAGCGGGCTGGGCGGGCCTTCCAGTCATGCGGCGGCACCAGTCGACAGGCAACAGGCGCATGGTCGTCGAAGCGGTGGATTCGGCGACTGCCAGCAGGCGATCGCGGACACCGCGATGCGGATCCGAAAGTCCCCTATTGTAGCGACTGCGCGTGAACTGGTCCGAGCGCGGCGGCAAGCTGACTTGCGCATCGTTGTCCGAGCAGCCTGCCGGGGCGGAAACGAAAAGGCCTCCATCGAGGAGGCCCTGTCGAAAACCTGTCGTTCTGAAGCGCCCTACTGGGCGCCACCCACAGCAGCCTGGCCAATCTTGAAAAACACATCCGTGTTGTCGTAAGTGCCGCCGAAACGACCAGCACCGCGACCGAATGCCGACAGCGGAATGTCGCTGCCGGTATGTACTGCCGAACTGCCGGGTACCTCCCCGCCAATCGAGGCGCCGATGCTTTCGTTGCGAACACTGGCGTTCGGCGGCGAGACGGCGACGGAAAACGGCTGCTGTGAGTCGGCCACCAGGAAAATGCTCGGCAACCAGGTTTCGTAACGGTCTGCATTGGCGCCATAGCCGATCATCATCTGGTTGTCGATGTTGGTGGTCATCGGATAGCCGTCGGCGGCGATCATGTACTTCGGGAACTTCGCCTGCTCGTAGACGCCGACCGCTGACTTGCCTGTTGCCGGATTCGCGCCCAGCGCCGTTGCACTCAGTAACGACGAACGGATGATCGCCACGCCTGCGTATCAGCGACCAGCGGCAAGCTAGGCAGGGGCGATGACGCAGCGATGACGCGTGCGTTACGCTGCCAAGGCGACGATTGCTTGCTAACCACATTGCGATGCCTGAAGAACGAACATCGCCGATTCAATCCCGACTCGCGAAACCGCCGTTGACTGCGTGGCGCGAATACACCGATTCGCTCGCGGATGGCCCGGTGCCAATCCACGTGCTCAACGCGTGGCGCAAACGCGCGGAGGCAGTGGATGGCATTGCCCGGCCCGAGTTCGTCGCGCAGACACCGCAACTACTGGCCGATGGTTTGCACTACGAGCAACGCATCGCCGCCGGCGGGCTGGCGACGCGCGAAGGCGACGCCCACGACTTCTTCAACGCGCTGGTCTGGCTACGCCATCCGCAACTCAAGTGGGCGCTCAACCGCCGCCAGTGCATCGACATTGAATCGATGGGTACGAAAACACGTAGTCGCGGGCAATACGCGATGACTCACTTCGACGAAGCCGGCGCCATCGTCTGGTTGACGGACGACGTAGCGTTGGCATGCTGGGACCGTCACGATTGGGAAGGTTTGTTTCGTCGCCACCGCGGCTCTTGGGGAACGTGCGTCGCCGTCACCGTATTCGGTCACGCGCTGCTTGAGCACACGGCGCAGCGCGACCTGTTGCCGATGGGGCGCTGCATCGTAGTTCGTGTCGACGCTGGTGAAATCGCCGCACGTAGCGATGAGCATGGCGTGATCGCGGGATGGGCGGAAAACGAATCGCAAATCGCCGCTGCCATGGGAAAAAACGAACTGCTCACCGATCCGCAACAACTCCGACCATTGCCGCTAGCGGGGATTCCGGGCTGGCACGCGAACGGCGAAGCGGATGACTTCTTCGACCTGCCGTGCTTCCGCCCGGTGCGTCCGGGTCGCGTGTACGACCTGCCATTGGACTTCTGCTAGCCATGCGCTTGAAAGTCTTGAGGTTTGAGGTTGGCGATGACATCTCGGAATGCAACGTTACGGTAGCGCGTGCATACCTCGCAGCGAGGCAGCCGTTAGCTGCCGTCGGGCTGGCAAACTAGCTGCGAGATCTCCTTCGGAAAAGTCGCCCGACTACTGCTTGATCGAAGACTTGTTCTCCCCGACGCCTTGCTTCTTGAGCTTCTCGCTGGCCTTCTTCGAGACGAACACCGTCACGATGATGGTCGCAACAAGTCCCGCGCCGAGGAACACCCACTTCAAGGTGCTGCCCGATCCACCACCCGCTTCACCGCCGATCACGCCCATGTAAACGTAGAGCGAAGTGCCCGGCATGATTCCGAAGAAGGTCGCCAGCGCGTAATGCCAGAACTTCACTTCGGTGACGCCGAAGAAATAGTTCTGCAGGTTGAACGGTACGGCCGGGCTCAGCCGCATCAGGCCGACGATCTTCCAGCCATCCTCGCCGACCACATCGCTGACCGCCTTGAATTTCGGGCGACTGTCGATGGCTTTCTTGACCCTGTCGCGGGCGAGGTGACGGGCGATCAGGAACGCCAGGCAGGCGCCAATGGTTGCCGACACAATCACCAGTGGAATGCCCCAGCCGCCGAAGATCAGGCCGGCCGCGATCGTCAGCGGCGCGCCCGGTGCCAGCACGATGGTCGCGGCGATGTAAATCAGACCATAGATGACGTAGCCCCATGGCCCCAGACCGTCGACCCAGCCCTTTAACTGTTTGATCCATTCGTCGACCGGCAGCAGGAACCATGCGACGGTGATGGCGATAAGGATGGCAGCGAGAATCACCCACTTCCACGGAAAGCCTTTTTTTGATGGTTTGCTCGCCATGCGAAAGCCCCTCTGCGATTTGAGATTGGATGCCGGTCGGCATCGACGCCAGCCGATGGTAGCCCGGTAGCGGTCTGCACGGAGTGCATGCTGTAGGTCCAGGCATCCGCGATTCGCTCGCATTGCCCACCGGTGCTTACGCGAGACTCAGATAACGCATGGCAAGCTTTGCCGATGACCGACGCCCCACGTGCCGCCGCGCCAAGTTCCCAAACCTGGTTGCACAAGCTCACCCATCCTGACTGGGACATCGTCTTGAGCGATGGCCCGGTGATCGCAACTGCGATTCACGATGGCCACGCGATCCGTGACTCATTATTGCCATGGTTGGCGAGTGACGAAACCGAGCGTCGTCGTGAGGAAGATCCGCTGACAGGATTGCTGACCAGTGTCGGCGACGTGCGCATCCGGTTGCGCAGCTCGCGCTTCGAGGTCGATCTGAATCGTCCTCGCGACAAGGCCATTTCGGCCGACCCGGCCGACACCTGGGACATGCGTGTGTGGAAGGACTCGTTGCCGCAGTCTGAAATTGATCGCTCGTTGCAAACATGGGACGCCTGGTACGCGATGATGCGGACGTTGCTCGACGCCACCATCGCACGCTGGGGCTGTGCGCTGCTGATCGACCTCCACAGCTACAACCATCGACGCGATGGCGCGACCGGCGACACCGCTGACCCTGAAGAAAACCCCGACATCGAACTCGGTGTGACCACGCTGGATCCGCGACGCTGGGGGAATGTTGCGCGGCGATTCGGCGAAGAGTTGAGGCGCCATCCCCTCGGCAATCGCGTGCTCGACGTGCGTGAAAACGTGCGCTTCCCGACTGGCGGCTATTTTCCGGAATGGGTGTACGCGGAGTATGGCGAACGCGTTTGCACCATATCCCCCGAATACAAGAAGATTTTCATGGACGAGTGGAGCGGTGAAGTGGACATAGCAGCAATCGAAAAAATTCGCACAGGGCTCGAAGAGGCCGTCGCTGCGGTGCGACCGGCGTTTCTCCAATGAGCGCGGACGGCACGCGGGTTCGTTCGTTACCTACCCATGCCGGAATGGTCGATGCCGCGTTGGTGCAACTGGATGGCGAAATCGACTGGCTGCAGGCGCTGTCACCGATTCATAACGATGCGCTGTGGGCTGGTTTCAAGGACAGCGGGTACAAGCAGATTGCGCCCCTCGAATACGTCGATCTCGACATCGACCTGCCGGCAGCACGGCAACGATTGCTTGCGCTGCCAATGGATCGGATCGAATCACCGTTGCTGTCCGGCCTGCTGACCGAAAAACAGCGTGAGATCGAGCGGCAGATTCAGCTGGTGCAGATGCGCGGCACCGATGGCTTCATCACCGCCAGCCTCGATCTGTTCGGCAGCGTCAAGCCACCGTTGCTGAAGCTGGCCAACGAGATCCTTGAGAACATTCCGCGCGTGGACGATCCGCCTGACGATGCCGGCCTTGAAGAGGTACTGGCTGCCGTCGAGGAAGACTTGCGTTGGTACCGCGAGCAGTCGTCGGATTTCAGCTGCGAAGTCGTCGTCGATGATGATCTCAACTCGATGATGATGGTGTCGCACGGCCGTTTCTACATCAACGGCCAGATCCGGATTCCTGCTGCGCGGATACAACCGCTGGTGCAGCACGAGATCGGTACGCATGTGCTGACCCGGCACAACGGTCGTCACCAGGCGTTGCGCCAACTGGAGGTGGGGCTGGCCCACTACGACCCATTGCAGGAAGGACTTGGCGTCCTCGCCGAATACTTGGCGGGCTACCTCCCGGGAGAGCGCTTGCGCGTACTCGCCGCCCGCGTGGTCGCGGTCGAAATGGCGATCCATGGCGAAGCTGTGCCGGCCATTTTCGAACAGCTTCACAACACCCACGGCCTGCCGATCGACGACGCCTTCGACGTTGCAGTTCGTGCGCTGCGCGGCGGCGGCTTGACCAAGGATGCGGTGTACCTTAGCGGCCTGGTCGACCTTGTCGATTACCTGCACGACGATGGCGAATTCGAACCTTTGTTCATCGGCAAATTCGCGTTGTCGCATCGCGTGGTGATGGATCAGTTGATCGACGAAGGTTGGGCCGTGGCGCCAGTGTTGCTGCCGCGCTATTTCAACAACGAACGGGCACTCGCGCGCCTGACCGAATGCCGGACACTGTCAGTGGCCGAACTCTTCCAGAAGGAACCGACAGTATGAGTAGCAAGACCAGCAAGTCCACGAAGAAAGTGGCGCCAAAAAAGAGCGCGCCAGCAAAGCCCGCAGCCGACAAGTCGTCAAAACCTGCGAGCAAGGGTGCAGCACGCACCGAGCCAGGACTGCCACGTCTCGTTGCTACCGAATCGGCCCCGATCAAGCTTGGGTTCGTCATCAATTCGATGGCTGGCGAAGAGGCGTACTACACGACGATCCGTCTCGCCCGCGTTGCCGCCAAGCGCGGACATCAAGTGGCCTTGATCGGACTTGACGGCTTCATCTACGACTCCAGCGGCACCATCTTCGCCAAGGCGCACGTACCGCGAAAGACCAGATACGCCAGCGACCAGGCCCTGCTCGACGACCTCCAGGCCGACGATGCGGAGCTGACGCGCATCTGCGTCGACGAACTGGATGTGTTGATGCTGCGCAGTGACCCGGCCGAAGAAGCGGTCGATCGACCGTGGGCACCCAACAGCGGCCTGTTGTTCGCGCAGCTTTCGGTACTCAAGCATGTAATCGTGTTGAACGACCCCGCGCATTTGACCGACGCAGCCAACAAAACCTACTTCCAGCATTTTCCCGAAGAGGTGCGCCCGGCGACCTGCATCACGATGGATGCCGATGAGATTCGCGCCTTCATCAAGGAACGCAAAGGCTATGGCGTCATCAAACCGTTGCAGGGTTCGGGTGGCCAGGGCGTGTTCGTGGTGACGCCGGATAGCAAGGGCAACCTCAACCAGATGATCGAAGCCGTCACCCGCGATGGCTATGCGATCGTGCAGGAATACCTCCCCAAAGCAGCAAAAGGCGACCTGCGCCTGCTCACCTTGAACGGACGTGCGTTGCGAGTGGACGGCACTTATGCGTGTATTCGTCGCTACAACGACAGCGGCGATGCGCGCAGCAACATCAGCGCCGGTGGGAAGTACGAAATGGCGGTGCCCGATGCCGATGCGCTGCGGCTGGCCGAAATCGTCGGCCCCAAGTTGATACTGGACGGCATGTACTTCGTCGGCTTGGATATCGTCGGCGACCGCATGATGGAGATCAACGTCGACACACCGGGCGGCATCAACATGGTCGACGATTTGACCGGCATCGACTTCAGCGGCTGCATCATCGACGATCTCGAACGCAAGGTGCGCCTGCGCGATCTCTACAAGCGGACCCTTAGCAATACCGAGCTCGCGATGATGTAATTGGAGCGATTTGCTGCTGCTTCACTTTTGCCTTGGGAACTTTTCGGCATTCCTGTTGTAATTGACCTGTCGGCCCAAGCGCCGACGACGGGGATTCAAGGCCGGCATAGTTCAGCGAGATAGCGATGATCCAGACCAGCAACCTTTCAAAACGCTACGGCGATCTCGTCGCCGTGGACGGCATCAGTTTCACCGTCGAGCCCGGACAGGTGCTCGGCTTTCTTGGCCCGAACGGTGCCGGCAAGTCGACCACCATGAAGATGATTGCCGGCTTTCTCACGCCAAGCGCCGGTACGGCCACGGTGTGCGGCTTCGATGTAGAGAAGGAGCCGATGCAGGCCCGGCGCCTGATGGGTTACCTGCCCGAAGGCGCGCCGGCCTGGGGCGAGATGACCGTGCTGGAATACCTTGGCTTCATCGCCGACGTGCGTGGCCTGAAAGGTGCGGAACGCGGCAAGCGCCTGCGCGAAGTCGGCGAGCGGTTGCACCTTGATGGCGTTATCGAGCAGCCGATCGATACGCTTTCGAAAGGCTTCAAGCGCCGCGTCGGCATTGCCCAGGCGATCCTGCACGATCCACAGGTGCTGGTGCTCGACGAACCGACCGACGGCCTGGATCCGAACCAGAAACACGAAGTGCGCGCGTTGATCAACGCGATGGCGCGCGACAAGACGATCATTGTGTCGACCCATATCCTCGAAGAAGTCCACGCGGTCTGCACACGTGCCATCGTGATCGCCGGCGGCAAGGTGCTGGCCGACGCGACGCCGACCGAACTGGAAGCGCGTTCGCGCTATCACGGCGCGGTTTCGCTATCGACCTTGCAGCCCAGCCACGCGCAGGCGGCGCTGGCACAGGTGGCCGATGTCGCCAGCGTCGAGATTGATCCGCAGGATGGCCGCATCACCGCATTCCCCAAACCCGGTCGCGATATCTTCGTCGCGGTCAGCGATGCATTGAAGGCACAAAACGTGGCCGTGCACGAACTCGCGCTCGAAGCGGGTCGGCTTGATGAAGTGTTCCGAACCATCACCCATCAACCCAGCGCAGAGGGCAGGGCATGAGCGCCGTCGTCACCTTGTTCAAGCGCGAATTGCGCAGCTATTTCGCGACGCCGGTCGCGTACGTCTTCATCGTCATTTTCCTGGTCCTGGCCGGCGCATTCACGTTCTACCTTGGCGCATTCTTCGAGCGCGGCCAGGCCGACCTGCAACCGTTCTTCAACTTCCATCCATGGCTGTACCTGTTCCTGGTGCCCGCCGTGTCGATGCGTTTGTGGGCCGAGGAGCGCAAGAGCGGCACCATTGAATTGCTGCTGACCCTGCCGGTAACGCTGTGGCAGGCGGTGCTCGCCAAGTTCCTCGCCGCCTGGGCTTTTGTTGCAATTGCCTTGCTGCTGACCTTCCCGATCTGGATCACCGTCAACTATCTCGGCGATCCGGACAACGGAGTCATTTTCGCCAGCTACATCGGCTCGTTGCTGATGGCGGGTGCATTCCTCGCGATCGGTTCGTGCCTGTCGGCTGCGACGCGCAACCAGGTGGTCGCCTTCATCCTGACCGTGGTGGTGTGTTTCCTTTTCCTGCTCGCCGGCTATCCGCTGGTACTGAACGCGGTATCGACGGTGCTGCCGCAAGGAGTGGTCGATGCGGTCGCCGGCTTGAGTTTCCTCAGCCATTTCGCATCGATCAGCAAGGGCGTGATCGACCTGCGCGACCTGCTTTATTTCCTGTTGATGATCGGCTTCTGGCTCTACGCCAGCGTGCTGGTGATCGAAATCAAGAAGGCGGACTGAACATGGCCTTCAATACGCGCAAGACCCTTTCCGCCGGCGCATTGATCGTGATCGCCGTGTTGTTCATCGCCGTGCTGATCCTGGTCAACACGTTGTTTCGCGGCGCGCGGCTGGATCTGACGGAAAACAATCTCTACACCCTGTCGGATGGCACCAACAAGATCCTCGCGTCGATCGACGAGCCGATCAATCTTTACCTTTTCTATTCCGATGAAGCGACGCGTAGCGTGCCGCAGTTGCGCACATACGCCACGCGCGTGCGCGAAATGCTACAGGAAATGTCGGCCCGATCCGATGGCAAGATCAGGCTTGAGGTGATCGACCCGTTGCCGTTCTCGGAAGACGAGGATCGCGCATCCGCGTACGGCCTCACGCCGGTCCCGTCCGGCGCTGGTGGCGACAACATCTTTTTTGGACTGGCCGGCACCAACTCCACCAACGGCAAGACGATCATTCCGTTCTTCCAGCCCGACAAGGAAGCGTTTCTGGAGTACGACGTCGCCAAGCTGATCCACGAACTGACCGAGGCGCACAAGCCCGTTGTCGGCGTCATCAGCGGCATCGGTATCAGCGCCGGTTTCGACCAGACAACGCGGCAGATGTCGCAACCGTGGGCGATCACCGGCCAGCTCGAACAGTTGTTCGACCTGCGCATGCTGACCGCCGCCAGCGTGAAGACGATCGACAAGGAAATCGGCATGCTGGTGCTGATCCACCCCAAGCAATTGAGCGACGACGCCCAGTACGCCATCGATCAATTTGTGTTGCGCGGCGGCCACTTGCTGGTATTCGTCGATCCGAACGCGGAAGCGGATCGCAGCGGCGACGATCCGAATGATCCCGCGGCGGCATTGACCGCTGACCATTCGTCGAACCTGCCGACGCTGTTCAAGGCCTGGGGCGTCGAATTCGCCAGCAATCGCGTCGTGCTGGATCGCCAGCGTGCACTGACGATAAGCCGTGGGCCCAACCAGCCGCCAATCCGGCATCCGGCGATCCTTGGCCTGACTGCGAGCGACATGAGCACCGACGATGTGGTGACTGCTGGCCTGTCGACGATCACGATGTCGAGCGCCGGATATTTCGAGTTGGCGAATGATGCCAGGACCACGCTGACGCCGTTGCTGCAGTCGACCACGGATGCATCCACCGCCAGCGCCGACCCGGCTTTGCTGTTCGGCGATCCGTCGGCATTGCTCAACGACTACGAGCCAAGCGGCCCGTACGTGCTCGCAGCGCGGTTGACCGGTAAGCTTGTCACTGCGTTTCCGCAGCGCAGCGACGCCCGGCATCTCGCCGAGTCGAGCGATGAAGCACAAATCATCCTGGTCGGTGACGTAGACATGCTGACCGACCGCATGTGGGCGCAGGTGCAGGAGTTCTTCGGCCAGCGCGTGTTGAACGCGTTCGCGAACAACGGCGATTTCGTCGTCAACCTGGTCGACAATCTCGGCGGTTCCGGCGATCTCATTTCAATACGTGGTCGTGCAA
Organism: Lysobacterales bacterium; assembly: GCA_038255665.1. Classification (GTDB taxonomy): domain Bacteria; phylum Pseudomonadota; class Gammaproteobacteria; order Xanthomonadales; family Rhodanobacteraceae; genus Dokdonella. The sequence goes on from JBBSLA010000044.1 coordinate 17,284, forward strand.
CCTCGCAGCGGCCATTTACCCGCGTCGAGGCGATCCGCAACGCCGCCGACGAGCGCTTCCGCCAGACCGAACAGACCTTGCAAAAAGAGCTGACCGACACCGAGCGCAAGCTTACCGAGCTGCAGAGCGCCAAGAGCGGCGATCAGGCGCAATTCCTGTCGCCCGAACAAAAGACCGAGATCGACAAGTTCACCGCGCGCAAGCTCGAAATCCGCAAGGAGCTGCGCGGCGTGCGGCGTCAGCTCGATGAACGCATTGAAGCGCTTGGAACGCGGTTGAAAGTCATCAACATTGCTGTGATGCCGATCATCGTCACCCTGATTGCGCTGGCTTTCGCGATGCTGCGCAGGCGTCGTCGCAGCCATCCTCGACGCGGCATTCTGTGAGGGCGCAGCAATGAATCGCAAAACCCTGACTGTCGTCGCCATTGCCACCGTCATTGTGCTGATCGCCGCCGTGTTCGCGCATCGCAGCGAGAAAGCCGACAGCGAAGTGACATCGAACGCGAACCTGCTGCTGCCGCAACTGGCCAGTCACCTCAACGAGATCGACACGATCAAGCTGACCGCAGCCGGCCAGACGGAAATCGCGACGTTCAAGCGTGGCGAGAATGGCTGGGTTCTCGTCAATCGCGGCGACTTCCCCGCCGACGCGGCCAAGCTGCGCGAATTTGTGCTGAAGCTTTCCGATGCGAAGACCATCGAGGCGAAGACAAGAAATCCTGGTCTCTATCCGAAGCTTGGCGTCGAGGATGTCACTGCGCCTGACGCGGGCGGCGTGCTGGTCGAGCTGGACGGCATGCCGAATAACGCCGCCGTGATCATTGGCAACGTCAATGGTGGCGGTGGCGGCGGTACGTTCGTGCGCCGCATCGGTGATGAGCAGAGCTGGCTGGTGGCCGGTACGTTGACTGTAGATCGCAACACATCCGACTGGATCGCCAAGGAAATCGCCGACATCCCGTCCAGCCGCATTCGAGAAGTGGTCATCGAAAAGGATGGAAAAACCCTGCGCGTCAGCAAGCCCGCCGGTAGCGACGGCAACTTCGTCATCGAAGACATTCCCGTCGGTCGCAAACCGTCCACTGAATTTTCCGCCAACGCTCTCGCTGCGGCGCTGTCCGGTTTGCGGGTGGACGATGCGACCGCAGCCGCGCAATTGCCAGCCTCGGCAAATGCGATGAAGGCGCAATACATGACAGCAAACGGCGTTCGCGTCGATGCATCGGCATGGACCGCCGGCGACAAACACCATGCCCGGTTTAAGGCCAGCATCAATGATGCTGTCGCGAACGACTGGATTGGCATGGAGCAAGCCAGGCAGGATGCCGCTCATCAGGCAGCGGTTGCTGAAAAGAATGTTCCCGCTGCGGCAAATCCTGACACGGCGTCTGCGGAAGCTGCTTCGAGAGAAGCACCGCCAGCCAAGCCGCTGGCCTTGACCGATCCCGCCAAAGACCGCGCTGAAAAGCGTGCTGCGATCAAGGACGAAGTGGATCGTCTGAACAGTGCATTCGATGGCTGGACGTTCACCTTGCCAGCCTACAAGTTCGACATCATCAACAAGGGCATGGACGACTTGTTACTGCCGCCCGATGAAGCCACGGCCGCGCCGGCGAAGCCAGGCAAGTCGAACAGGAAGTGAGTCCGCGCAACGCAGCGATCATCGCAGTGGTTGCCGGCATGCTCGCGGTTGCGCTTGGCGCGTTCGCCGCGCATGCGTTGCGCGAACAGCTCAGCGCTGAATATTTGGTCACCTGGCGCACCGCCGTCGACTACCAGTTCTGGCATGCGCTGGCGTTGTTCGGCGTGTCGATCTGGATGCGGCAGTTGTCATCTTCGGCCGGACCGCAGACGAAGCCACTTGCGGTCGCAGCAATCGCCTTCGCCGTCGGCATGCTCTTGTTCTGCGGCAGCCTCTACGCTTTGGCGCTTGGTGCGCCACGCGCGCTCGGAATCATCACGCCGTTAGGTGGCGTCGCCTTCATCGTCGGCTGGCTGTCGATGCTCGTCGCCGCATGGCGTGATCGCTGAACGGAGCCAGTCACCTTTCGCCAGCGGCTATCATCGTGACTCGCCGACCACGGGAGCGCAGCATGAACGACATCAGCCAATTCACTGCCATCGATATCGATGGCAAACACCGCGCGCTGTCGGAGTGGAATGGGCGGCTCGCACTGATCGTGAATGTTGCGTCAAAGTGTGGATTCACGCCGCAATACGCCGGACTCGAAGCGCTGTGGCGCGAGCACCGAGAACGCGGCTTGGTCGTGCTGGGTTTTCCCTGTGACCAGTTTGGCCATCAGGAGCCGGGCGATGAGGCGGAGATCCGGAATTTCTGTTCAACCAGTTACGACGTGACCTTCCCGATGTTCGCCAAGGTCGACGTCAACGGTGCTGACGCGCATCCGTTGTGGCAATGGTTGAAACAGGAAAAGCCGGGCCTGCTTGGCAGCCAGGCGATCAAGTGGAACTTCACCAAATTCCTGGTTGGTCGCTATGGCGAAGTGATCCAGCGCTATGCACCGACGGATACACCGGAAGCTATCGGAAAGGACATCGCCAGGCTGCTGACAGCCTGACCTCAACCGGGTTCGATCAGTTGTCGAAGCCGTTGCGGAACAGAACCTGCTCAGTCGCGCCGGTTTCCACCGCGCCGATGGTGCACGCCGGAGCGCGGATGAAGCCGCGCTGGTCGGTGACCTGGCATCGCGCGGTACCGTCACGCGTGAATACCCGGTTCAGGACGCTCATTGCGCCCGGCAGGTAATTGAATGGGGCAAGGGCTGCGCCCGGAGGCGTGTTGGATCCGAGCTCGCCTAGTTCCAGCGACGCGTAGGTCTGGTCGACGCGACTGCTGGCGGCTGGAAGCCCGCAGGTATTGCCCGGCGACTCGACGTTGTTTCCCAGCGCCACGACCGTCCCAATGCATTCGCCGATCAGCGCACTGTTGCTGACGGTGATGACCGAATTGCCTAAGCGTTCAATCGACGCCGGACCCACCCCTGCATAGGTGATATTGGAGCCGACCGTGACCTGCTCGAGCGAGAGCGTTCCGGATCCAAAGGTGAGGCTGCCGGCAATCGTCGAATTGCGAACCGTCGCGGTCGTTGCCCAGATCGAGAGTGCCTTGTTGTAGAAGGGGCCGGCGGTGAATGCCGAATTGATGATCGCGACATCTGGCGAAGTGATGCAAGCCCCACTAAGGCCTTGAGAAGTGCGACTGTCGACCTGGCTACTGACAATGCTGACGTGATGGCCGCCGTTTATTCGGAGACTGCCGCAAAGTTCGGACCCATTGCTGTTGTAGCGGCTCAGGAAGCTGTTGCCAATTCTCGCGCTGCCGGTCGGCACGAGATCGGCGCGCAGGCCATCCTCTCCCCAACTCATCTTCGAACTTGAAATAGCGAGTTCGTTACCGCTGAAGACGATGGCGGCCTGTCTTGGCGAAAACGCGGCCGCCGTAACCTCCGAATGATCGATCAGCAATTTACCGTTTGCAACAATGGTATTTCCTGGCGCGTTAGTCACGCCCGCCCTGACATCAAGCAACTCCAACCGAGTCGTGGCGACATCACCACTTCCGAAATAGCCCGAACGTAGACCGATGCCGGTGGAAAGGTGCTCCAGGCGCAGGCGACCGCCGGCGGCGACATCGATGATTTGTTCGCCAAATTCCATCGTGCCGATACGGGTCTTCTCGATACCTTCACCGATGATCGTCAGGTCGCCCTTGATGTCGAAATCGCCAACGAGGCCCTCATCCTCTCCGGGGCCCTGGATGACGACGAAGTAACTGGCGGTGCCGAGATGGATCGTGCTGGGTTCGGCCGTCGCATTGGCAGCAAGAATTGCGTCACGAAGGCTGCACGCGGAGCTGGTGCAGGTTCCGTTGTTGATGTCCTGATTCGTCGTGACGACGAAATCGGCTGCGTAAAGAGGCAATGCAAGACACAGCAAAGCCGATGCGGCGAGCAGCGAAACTGGTCGCAGCCGATGGCCTACTGAGAAAAATCGGACCGATCGTGTCATCACGCGCCCCTGCGAAAAACCGTGGACTGGGTCACAGTTTCCTTCAATATCAAGTGATTAGCAACTCCGCTTCACTTA
>JBBSLA010000045.1:0-20551 GCA_038255665.1 Lysobacterales bacterium
CCTTGCCTTGGTAGGGTGGAACCCGCGTAGCGGATTCCACCACGGGGCGCATCATGGGATGGCGGTGGAATCCGCTGCGCGGGTTCCACCCTACAAAGGCTTACACCTTCGCAGCTCTGAATAGACGCGGGAAGTTCGCACGGGAGAATCGCCATGACCAACCATTCCAGCACTTCAACATCAACCATCGTTCCGGCCATGCGCTATCGCGATCCGGCGACGATGATCGACTGGCTGTGCAACGCCTTCGGCTTCGCGCGCCACGGCGTTTACCACGACGACGATGGCGAGGTCATGCACGCGCAGCTCACCTTCGGCAGCGGCATGATCATGCTGGGCCCAAACACCGAAGGCGCGTGGAGCAAGCACTTCGCGCAGCCGGATGAGATCGGCGGTCGGGAAACGCAGTGCTGTTCAGTGTCGGTCGCGGATTGTGACGCGCATTACGCAAAAGCGGTCGCGGCCGGTGCAGACATCATCGATCCATTGGCCGAAAAACCCTACGGCGGCAAAGGTTACGGCGCTCGCGATCCGGAAGGGCACCTGTGGTGGTTCGGCAGCTACGACCCGTGGGCTGCGGTCGACGAGGTTTCATCGAACGGCTGATCACACGTTGAGACTTGTCCGCGACCTCGGCTGCATCGCCTGCGGCCGCTACGCCGACGTGATTTTGATCAAGACTGTCGATCAACGGCGACCCACTGAAAGACATCACCAACACCCGCCACATCGACCTGGTATTCAAGGGCGGCAAGCGCTACGAGCCGAAGGCGTTAGAGGCAGCGATTGGGATTGCCGATGGCTCACTGCGTTGATATCGGCGGACTATCGAAATCACTCTCAAATATGTGCTCGCTGAACACCAGGCGTTTGCGATAGAGCGCGGCGCTGCTTCCCATGGCGACGTACGTGGTGGAGTCAGTGGCGCGAAATGTCGATGGCGGCACCGCCAGTCCGGTGAAATCACCCAAGTACTCGGTGGTCGCAAGAATGGTTCCGCTACTGGCATCGACCAACGTCAGCCGGTTGGCGCTTTGCGCGATCAGCATTCGCGGTTGTCCTGGCAGTTCGGTGATCGCGTCCAGTGGCGACTTCAACGCGAATCCGGTCAGAAATGCTCGCGTGTCGGCGGAGTAGATCAGAACCTGTCCGCTATTGCGGAACACGACGATCTCCTCGCCATTGAGGCCGTCATGCAACAGCGCGCCGCCATCGATCGTGGTGGAAAGCAGCAGCGTCCAAGCCGCGGTGCCGGTATGCCCATCGAATGCCAGCAGCCGATCGGTGAGTACGGCAACGATGTGCGGGGTGGCGCTGTCGCGACCTACGACAAGCACGTTTCTGACAGATAGGAAGAACGGTTGCAGCGGTTCGGAGACCCAAAGTGGCGTGCCGTCGATACCGGAGAATACGTGCAAATACGCACCGCCGGACGCCCCGCTGACGGCGAAGCTCAGGGTAACGAAATCCAGCACCCCGTCGCTGTTGAAGTCGACGAGTTCAAGGTCGTTGATCCGGTGGCCGCCTGTCGTGTTGGTCGACAATTGGCCTGCGTGGGAGGAAACCGTTTTCTCAACGCCGTCTAGAACGACGAACTTCGCACGGATGCCGTCTTCCCCGGCCAGCAAGATATCCATGCCAAGTCCCGATGCTTTCGGCACCAGCTTGAGACTAGTGATCAGAAAGTGGAGGGGGCTGTTTGGGTCCGACAGATAACTTGGCTTGCGCCATTTTTCCTCGCCAGTAAGAAAGTCCGAAATGATCAGCCCACTGGATTCACCCATTCGGTAGCTCAGCGAGACCAGGTCGAGACTGCCATCGCCGTCGACGTCGCCAATCGCCGTTCCCGTCAGCGGGACCAACTCGGATGCGAAACTCCAAAGCATGGCGCCGGTTGTGCCGTCGGCAATGACGATGTCCGGCGCGTAGTTCGGATACGAGGGCGAAAACGCAATGTCGACCGCTCCATCGCCGTTGAAGTCGCCACTCGAAATCGAACTGATAGCGCTTCCAGGATTCGGAATCAGCAAGCGTTGCTGGCGGGTCACACTATCGATGATTCGTACGCCACCGGCGAAATCCCGGCTGCCGACGGCGATGACATCAGGACCGCCAACATCGAGTCTTGCAGTCGCGATCGCACCGATTGAATTCGACACGGTGCCCGCCCATAGTGGCGACCAGGGATCGGCGCGGAACACCGTATACAGCTGGTAGCTTTTCGCACCGACCCATTGATTGAGTCCAGCGGCGCCCAACTGCCCACTCGCGACGTTTATCCCGAAACCATCGATGTAGGACCAGTCGGTTGCGTTGGTTGCGCCATCCACGACCACACCTGGCACGTTGCCGGCCACGATCACTTCCAGCGCAGGATCGGCGTCCAATTGTGCAAGCGCGACATCGGACGCGCCTTGGTCGGGCAAGGCCCGCGATCGAAGCAGCGCGCCAGTCGCCAGCGAATAGCTTGCAAGACCGGTGCGCGAGACGACGACCAGATCGTCCGTGCCGTTGGCATCGATATCGCCAATCGCCGCCGCAGTCGCCGCTGACGCTATCGAGAATGAGCGGATGGACAGCAGCGGCCAACCGGCAAACTCGCGTGCCATTCCCGTTTTTCCAACCACGACCACGCTCGGAATGCGCTGATCGTGTCGCACGAGTACGCGAGCCGAATCGCTACCGGGGGGTAGCAACATGGTCTGTTTGATGGCGAAGTCGCCGTCAGCTCGCTTGCCGGCGACAATCAGGACCTCCTCGCTGCCGGCTGTGGCGCTGAATACCAGGTCGGGTAGCCCATCGCCATCCAGATCGGCCGTCGCCAGACGCGAGCGTGCCGGAGACTCGAAGCTGTCTACGCTGTAATAGAGCGATTCGAATTCGGCTGCATTTACCATGCCGCAAGCCAGCACGATCAGTAGCGCCAGTCCCAAAGCCACTCGTCGCGGCCATTTCGTCACCGCCATCGCACGCCTCGTTCCTGTTGATTGATGTCGGCGGTCGCTGGCAAAGCCATTGCTCACCAGAGATGCTGGCGCGAAGTCATTGCTTCGTCGAAATCGCTTGCCGGGATTGGCGGTGGCACTCATGGCGCACCGTCGAACGAACCGTAAAAAATCACGTCGTCCAGCACCACGAGTTTTCGATACAGCCCGGAGTAGGTGCCGACCGCGACATGCCACAGGGAATCGGTGATCCGGTAAACAGCTGGCGAGCCTGCAGGTTCGGCAGCCTGACCCAATGGCTCGGTCGTCGCCACCACCGCTCCATCAATGCTGTTGACCAGGGTCAATCGCTCGCCGTGCATGGCGAGCAACCTGCGCGTGTTCGCGGCTAGCGCAACCAATCCAGACAACGGCGCGGGGAGGGAGAAGCTGCGAAGGAACTGGCGGGTATCGGCCGCATGCACGACGACGATCCCATCGGTTCGATAGACGAGCAGCTCATCGCCTGATACCGAATTCGGCAGCAGGACGGCACCGTTGTTGTTGATCGACCAAGTCCATCGAAGCAAGCCGGATTGAGCGTCGTAAGATCGCAAGCTTGTTGGAAGGACGGCCACCAGCTCGGGATCAGGTTCGCCGCGCCCCAGCACCAGTACGTTGTTGACTCGCGGGGAGCCTGACCCCATCGGCACCGAAGTCCACAACTGTAAACCGCTCACTCCCGAGACAACACTCAGGAAAGCGCCTTGGCTGCCGGAGTGACTGGCGCTGCTGCCGACAACGAAGTCCTGCACGCCATCGTTGTCGTAGTCGAACGAGGCGGCGTCGGTGATGAAGCGTCCGAAAAATGGGCTGGTGGGCTGCGATCCACCAACCGACAACGTCATGTTCTTGTTGACCCCGTCAATGACGACGATCTGACCGTTCGTGCCGTCATCTCCCGCCAGGACAATATTCATTCCCGCGGCCGCTGGTCGTGGCGTTAACATAACTCGGGCTGCGCCAAGCCCCAACGGATCGTACGTGAAGAGCGGCGCCGAGGGCGCGCGCCACTTCTCGGCACCGGTAAGCAAGTCGGAAATTATCAGCGAGCGTTTTCCGTAGCCTTGCCGGGTTGCCCCTGCTGCGACCAGTTCCAGCAGCCCGTCGCCATCGACATCGCCGATCACGGACCGCATGAGCGGTTCCCCGGTGGCGTCGAATCGCCATTCAAGTCCGCCGGTTTGAGCGCTCGCAATGGTTACGGCCAACCCGGACAGGCAGAACAACTTGCGCGACCCGTTGTTCCCGAAATCAACGCTGCCCGCAAAATCACAGCCGGAGAAGCTGCGACGCAGTTGCAGGTTCGCGGCATCGAAAACGTGGAAAGCGCTGGCGGCACTGGCTACGACCGACTCCCCCTCGGCGGTTTCCAATGTGGTTACTTCGAAGCCGCCGACAGGCCCCATTGCAACGCTCCCGTTCAAATACGCGGACCACGGCAATCCAGTGAACAGCCCAAACGTATTCCAACCCGTCGGGGCCGCGATGATGTTGTTCCCGCCGGTGCCGATGCTGCCCAGTGCGAGTTCGGTGCCGAGGCTGGTTGGCTGGGTCCAGTCGATAGCCTGCGTGGCACCGTCGACAATCAGTCCCGGCACATTTCCGCCAAGGACGATTTCGAGCGCCGGATCGGCATCCATCTGGGCAAGCACCATCGACCCATAACCGTTCATGCCAGCCATGGCCCTGACCAGTTGCCCGGTTTGCACGGAGTAGGTTCGCAGTTGAGACGAGCCCGATACGACCAGATCCAGCGTTCCGTTTACATCCACGTCACCCAGTGCGGCCGATGCGGTGTAGCCGACGTCAAACGCGAGTTGCTCGGCAAGAGGCCGACCGCCATATCTGCGAACGATCCCCGCCGTGGTGATCACGACGATGACCGGGCCAGTCGGGGTGGACGCGCCAACTACGTGCTTGGCGAAGTTGTTGAATGGCAGGACGATGTCCTGTTTGAAACCAATGGTTCCGTCCTGACGCTTTCCCACGACGAACAGCACAGACGTGGTGCGAACGTTCGTTGCAAAGACGGCATCCTCCGCGCCATCGGCGTCAACGTCGACGGCCGCCATGTCAATGTACTGGCTCGCCGCAAAACTGTCGATCGTATGGAACAGACTATTGATTGAATCCGCGCGCAGCGAGTCCACGTGGAACAGGCTCGCCAAGACGTAGACAAGAAAAGCTATTCGGACCGGTCCCCGTTTCAAGCTTTCCATCGACAATCCCCGTCGCTACGCAGCGAAAGTACCTTAATCCAATGGGGCGAGTTAAGCATGAACAAGTGGGACAAGGAGACGGCTAAACCTGGTTCAGATGAGAAAACCGAGCTTAGGTGACAAATAGAATAGGCCACTGGGCATCTCAAACTGCGAGGACGTACGGGGAGGGCCTCAGCTTTGCGCCACCAAATTACGAATCGCCCTGTCCTCAACCTTTCCTTGTCGGTCGCTTCCAGCCCTGCACCACGCCTTGACGGCTGCGCGCGACGGTTAGTTCGCCGGCGGGGGCGTTGCGGTTGATGACGGATCCCGCGCCGATTGTTGCGTCCTTGCCGATGGTTACCGGTGCGACGAGGGCGCTGTTGGAGCCGATGAAAACGCCGTCTTCGATGCGGGTGATGTGCTTGTTGGCACCGTCGTAATTGCAGGTGATGGTGCCGGCGCCGATGTTCACGTCGGCTCCCACGTCGGCGTCGCCAATGTAGGACAGGTGGCTGGCTTTCGATCCTGCGCCAAGGCGTGTTTTTTTCAGTTCTACGAAATTGCCGACGTGTGCCCCTTCGGCAAGCTCGGTTCCGGGGCGCAGTCGCGCGAACGGACCGATGGTGCAGGGTCCGGCGGTGACAACGCCGTCGAGGTCGCAATGTGCCAGCACGCGCGTGCCGGGGCCGAGATGCGAATCGCGGATGCGGCAGAACGGGCCGATGCTGACGTCGTCGTCGAGTTCAACCTGACCTTCGAGGATCACGTCGATATCGATCTCGACATCGCGGCCCACGCTGACGCTGCCGCGCTGGTCGAAGCGCACCGGGTCGGAGAAGCGCACGCCTTGCGCGGCGAGTTCGGTCGCGCGTTGCCGCTGGTAAATTCGCTCGAGGCCGGCCAGTTGCCACGGATCATTCGCGCCGAACACTTCCTGCGGATTCATGCAGACGCTGGCGTCTGCCGGCGTACCGGCTTCGTTCGCCATCGCGAAGATGTCGGTGAGGTAGTACTCGCGTTGTGAGTTGTCGTTGCGCAGCGCGTTCAACCACTCGCGCAGGCTGGTTGAATCGGCGACAAGGATGCCGGTGTTGACGCAGGTGATCGCACGTTGTTCCGGACGGCAGTCGCGCTCCTCGATGATCGCGCGGATCCGGCCGATGCCATCGCGCACAACGCGTCCGTATCCATACGGCGCATCGAGCATGGTGACCAAGGCAGCCAGGGTCGCTTCCTCGGCCAACAGCTTGCGCAGCGTATCCAGACCAATCAGCGGCACGTCGCCGTACAGCACCAGCACGCGCGCACCGTCGGGCACATCACGCATCGCGATCTGCATGGCGTGGCCGGTGCCAAGCCGCTCGGCCTGATGGACCCAGGTGAGGTCGTTGAGATCGGTCGCCGCAGCGCGTACCTGGTCGCCGAGATGGCCATGGACAATCTGGATGCGCACCGGGCGCAACGAGCGCGCGGTATCCAACACGTGCGCCAGCATCGGCCGACCAGCCAGCGGCATCAGCACCTTGGGCCGAGCGGAGTTCATTCGCTTGCCCTCGCCAGCGGCGAGAATGACGATGTGCAGCGGCGCGTTGGCGGGCATGGCTTGGACCGTTGGTGTCAGGCTGGTCACGTTACCGCAAAGTGGGGTTTGGATGAATGGCTGGTCTGCAACTGAAACGCAAAACGCCGGCACTCGGCCGGCGTTTTCCTGGACTGCGTAGCGAAACCCGATCAGTGCTTGAGGTTGCGGCGCAGTCGCTCCATTGCCTGCAACTGGGCCATGGCCTGGGCGAGTTGGGCTTGTGCCTCGGCAATCTCGATGGCGCCGGTGCGGTCGGCGATGGCGCTTTCGGCTTCTTCCTTCGCGCGGCGGGCGGCGGCTTCGTCGAGGTCGGCGGCTCGGGCGGCGGTGTCGGCGAGGATGGTCACCAGTTCCGGCTGCACTTCGAGGATGCCACCGGAGACGTAGAAGAACTGTTCCTCGCCATCGGCACTTTGCACGCGAACCTGGCCCGGCTTGAGCAACGTGATCAGGGGTGCGTGGCGCGGTGCGATGCCGAGTTCACCGACCTCGCCCGACGCGATCACCAGGGTCGCGTCGCCGGCAAAGATTTCGCTTTCGGCACTGACGATTTCGCAGCGGATGGTCGATGTCATGGCAGTTCCTGATGCGGCGCGGGCAATCCGGCGCCCGTGCGGGTTGTGCGGTTACGGCACGGGTGGGTCCAGCCCACCCGTCGCGTGGCGGCTTTGATCAGGCCGCCTTCTTGTTCATGTCTTCGGCCTTCTTCATGGCCTCGTCGATGGTGCCAACCATGTAGAACGCCTGCTCGGGCAGGTGATCCACTTCGCCTTCGACGATCATCTTGAAGCCACGAATGGTTTCCTTGAGCGTCACGTACTTGCCAGGCGAACCGGTGAATACTTCGGCCACGTGGAACGGCTGCGAGAAGAAGCGCTCGCACTTGCGCGCACGCGACACGGCGTTCTTGTCCTCTTCGCTCAACTCGTCCATGCCCAGGATGGCGATGATGTCCTTGAGTTCCTTGTAGCGCTGCAGCGTGCCTTGCACCTTGCGGGCAACGTCGTAATGTTCCTGACCGATCACCAGGGGATCGAGCTGGCGGCTGGTCGAAGCGAGCGGATCGACTGCCGGGTAGATACCCAGGCTGGCGATATCGCGCGACAGCGCCACGGTGGAATCCAGATGCGCGAACGTGGTCGCCGGGGACGGATCGGTGTAGTCATCGGCCGGCACGTAGACGGCCTGGATCGACGTGATCGAACCGGTCTTGGTCGAGGTGATGCGCTCCTGCAGCACGCCCATTTCCTCGGCCAGCGTCGGCTGGTAACCCACGGCGGACGGCATGCGACCGAGCAGCGCCGACACTTCGGTACCGGCCAGCGTGTAGCGGTAGATGTTGTCGACGAAGAACAGCACGTCGCGGCCCTTGCCGGTCTCGTCCTTCTCGTCGCGGAAGTACTCGGCCATGGTCAGGCCGGTCAAGGCCACGCGCAGGCGGTTGCCGGGCGGCTCGTTCATCTGACCATAGACCATCGCGACCTTGTCGAGCACGTTGGAATCTTTCATCTCGTGATAGAAGTCGTTGCCCTCGCGGGTGCGCTCACCCACGCCGGCGAACACCGACAGGCCTTCATGCGCCTTGGCGATGTTGTTGATCAGTTCCATCATGTTGACGGTCTTGCCGACGCCGGCACCGCCGAACAGTCCGACCTTGCCGCCCTTGGCGAACGGGCAGACCAGATCGATCACCTTGATGCCGGTTTCCAGCAGGTCGTCGCTGACGGCTTGCTCGGCATAGGTCGGTGCGGCGCGATGGATAACCCACCTTTCCTTTTCGCCGATCGGGCCGGCTTCGTCGATCGGGTTGCCGAGCACGTCCATGATGCGGCCCAGCGTTGCGGTACCAACCGGCACCTTGATACCTTCGCCGGTGTTGCGCGCTTCCAGGCCACGCTTGAGGCCGTCAGCCGAACCCAGCGCAATCGTGCGGACCACGCCGTCGCCCAGCTGCTGCTGCACTTCAAGGGTGATTTCGGTGCCGTCGATCTTCAGCGCGTCGTACACGTTCGGCACGGCATCGCGCGGGAATTCGACGTCGATGACGGCGCCGATGATTTGTACGACTTTGCCTAGGCTCATGTTGGACTCCAGATACTTTGACGGTTGGTGCGAAGTCGCCAATGCGACAGCGCGTGCATATTCAGGTGGCGGCAGCGCCGCCGACGATTTCGGAAATTTCCTGGGTGATCGCGGCCTGGCGCGCCTTGTTGTAGACCAGGGTCAGCGAATCGATCGCCTTGGACGCATTGTCCGAAGCGCTCTTCATCGCGACCATGCGCGCGGCGTGCTCGCTGGCCAGGTTTTCGATGACAGCCTGGTATACCAGCGACTCGATATAGCGAATCATCACGTGGTCGAGCACGCTGGGCGCGTCCGGCTCGTAGATGTAGTCCCACGCGTGCTTGGCTGCCAGGTCGTCCGAGGGCGGCAGCGGCAGCAACTGATCGATGGTGGCCTTTTGCGTCATCGTGTTGATGAAGTCGTTGTAGACCAGGTTGAGGCGATCAACGCGATTTTCGGTGTAGGCATCGAGCATCACCTTGATGACGCCGATCAGTTCCGAGATCTGCGGGCGTTCGCCGAGATGGGTCACGCTGCCAACCAGATTCACCTTGAGCCGCTTGAAATAGCTCAAAGCCTTGTTGCCGATGCAGACCACGTCGACCTCGACGCCCTTGGTCTGCCACTCGCGGATGTCGGCCAGGACGCGCCGGAACATGTTCGAGTTGAGGCCACCAGCCAGGCCGCGATCGCTGGAAATAACGATGTAGCCGACCCGGCGCACGTTGTCGCGCTTGGCCATGAACGGGTGGCGATAGTCGACATTGGCCTGGGCGACGTGACCGATCAGGGTGCGCATCAGGCGTGCGTACGGGCGCGATGCGCTCATCAGGCCCTGCGCCTTGCGGATCTTCGATGCCGAGACCATTTCCAGCGCGCGGGTCACCTTGCGGGTGTTCTGCACGCTCTTGATCTTGGTTTTGATTTCTCTTCCGCTTGCCACGTCTGCTCCACCCTTGGGTTTGTTGTCAGCCCTGCGCTTGGCGCGCGTCGTTGGCGTTCGACTGGCGAACGCCGCGTCGACCGCTTACCAGCTACCGGACTTCTTGAACTCGTCCATGCCCTGCTTGAACTGGGCTTCGATGTCGTTGTTCCAGTCGCCGGTGTCGACGACGTTTTTCATAAGGTCTTGGTAGTTGCCGTGGAAGTGCGCGTGCAGCGCGCTTTCGAACGGCAGGATTTCGCTGACCTTCAGATCGTCGAGATAGCCCTTTTCGGCGGCGTACACGCTGAGCGCCAGTTCGGCGATCGACAGCGGCGCGTACTGCTTCTGCTTCATCAACTCGGTGACGCGCTGGCCACGCTCAAGCTGGGCACGGGTTGCGGCGTCAAGGTCGGAAGCGAACTGCGCGAACGCAGCCAGTTCACGGAACTGCGCCAGCGCCAGCTTCACGCCGCCGGACAGCTTCTTGATGATCTTGGTCTGCGCAGCGCCACCGACGCGTGACACCGAAACGCCGGCGTTCACGGCCGGGCGGATGCCCGCGTTGAACAGGTCTGTTTCGAGGAAGATCTGGCCGTCGGTGATCGAGATCACGTTGGTCGGCACGAACGCGGAGACGTCGCCGGCCTGCGTTTCGATGATCGGCAGCGCGGTCAGCGAACCGGTCTTGCCCGTCACGCGGCCTTCGGTTTCCTTCTCCACATAGGCTTCCGACACGCGGGCTGCGCGCTCCAGCAAGCGGGAATGCAGATAGAACACGTCACCCGGATAGGCCTCGCGACCCGGTGGACGTCGCAGCAGCAGCGAGATCTGGCGGTACGCCCAGGCCTGCTTGGTGAGATCGTCGTAGACGATCAGCGCGTCTTCGCCGATGTCGCGGAAGTACTCGCCCATCGCGCAGCCGGAATACGGCGCGATGTACTGCATCGCGGCCGATTCGGAAGCCGATGCGGCCACGATGATGGTGTTTTCCAGAGCGCCGTTCTCTTCCAGCTTGCGCACCACGTTGGCAATCGAGCTTTGCTTCTGGCCGATGGCGACGTAGATGCATTTGATGCCGGAATCGCGCTGGTTGATGATCGCGTCGATGGCAAGCGCGGTCTTGCCGGTCTGGCGGTCGCCGATGATCAGCTCGCGCTGGCCACGGCCGATCGGGATCATCGCGTCGACCGACTTGTAACCGGTCTGCACCGGCTGGTCGACCGATTTGCGCCAGATCACGCCCGGCGCCACTTTTTCGACCGGCGCGGTGCGCGACGTATTGATCGGGCCCTTGCCATCGATCGGCTCGCCGAGTGCGTTGACGACGCGGCCAAGCAATTCCGGTCCGACCGGCACTTCAAGGATGCGGCCGGTGGTTTTGGCAGTGTCGCCTTCGCTCAAGTGTTCGTAGTCGCCGAGCACCACCGCGCCGACCGAATCGCGCTCGAGGTTCAGTGCGAGCGCGTAAGTCGGCAAGCCGTTCTCGCCTTTCGGCAGCTCGATCATTTCGCCCGACATCACGTCGTTCAAGCCGTGTACGCGGACGATGCCATCGGAAACACCGGTAAGGGTGCCTTCGTTTCGCGCCTCGGCGGACAGCTTGAACTTCTCGATGCGGCTCTTGATGAGGTCGCTTATTTCGGACGGGTTGATCGTGGTGGCCATCGTGTTTTCCTTTGGGCGGGCGTTAACCCGTCTGCGCTTCCGGTGGGCATGCCCACCCGGCTGTCAGTTAATGAGTGAGTGCCTGTTCGAGGCGGGCCAGGCGACCGCGCACCGAACCGTCGATGACAACGTCGCCGGCGTCAATGATGGCACCGCCGATCACCGACGGATCGACACTGCGCTCGATCTCGATCTCGCCGCCAAAGCGACGCTTGAGTGCGGCGCTGAGCTTGGCCGTTTCGGCATCGTCGATGGGTGCCGCCGTGCGTACGCGCACCTTGGTGACCTTCTCGGCGTCCGCCTTGAGCAGTTCGAATATCGCCGCGACTTCGACCAGCACGTGCAGGCGACCGTTGTCGGCCAGCACGTGGACGAAGTTCGCGAATGTCGAATCGGTCGCTACACCATCAGGCAGAAACAGCGACTCCATCTCGGCCTGGCCGACGCGCGGACTGCCGAAAAGGCCAGCCAGCTGCGGATCGTTGGCAACCTGCGCGGCGAAGCCGAGCTTGCCCGACCAGTCGGCCAGGCTGCTGTCCTTGCGTGCCAGCTCGAAAGCGGCGCGGGCGTAGGGGCGAGCCAAGGTCATTGCGCTTGCCATGGCATCAAATCTCGGTAACGAGCTGGTCAATCAATGCCTTGTGGGCATTGGCGTCGATCTCGCGGCCGAGGATCTTCTGTGCACCGGCAATCGCCAGCGCGCCGACCTTGCTGCGCAATTCCTCGCGCGCCTGGTGGGCATAGCTCTCGATTTCGGCAGCAGCCATCGCCTTCTGCTTGGTCGCTTCGACGATGGCGTCCAGCTTGGCCTTCTCGACGATCGAGTTGGCATGGGCATGCGCCTTCTCGACGATCGCACCGGCTTCCACGCGCGCTTTCTTGATCTCGTCGGCGACGCGGGCGTCGGCATCGGCGAGATCTTTTTTGGCGCGGTCGGCAGCGGTGAGACCTTCGGCGATCTTCTTCTGGCGTTCTTCGATCGCAGCCATCAGCGGCGGAAAGATGAACTTGGTGGTGAACCAGACCAGGATCGCGAACGAAATCACCTGGCCGAAAAAGGTCCAGTTGATATTCATGGGAACTCCTTGGAAGACAGGGTCGGCAACCGCTTGCGCAGTCGCCGGTTTCTATGCAGCGGCGCGAGCGAGCCCAGGCTCGTCGCGCCAGCCGGGCCTTACTGCTGGAGTGCGGCCAGCAGCGGGTTGCCGAAGGTGAACAGCAGGCCGACAGCGAGCGCGATGATGAACGCCGCGTCGATCAGGCCGGCGAGCAGGAACATGCGGCCCTGCAGCATCGGCACCAGTTCCGGCTGGCGGGCGGCGGATTCCAGGAACTTCGCACCCATGATGGCGATGCCGATACAGGCACCGAGGGCACCCAGACCGACCATCAGGCCGATGGCGATGGCGGTCAAGCTCTGAACGTTGGCGATGTATTCCATGGTTGTCTCCGTTGCGCAGTTAAGTGAAAGAACGAGAAAAGATCAGAAAAATCAGTGTGTTTCGCGAGCGCCGGCGATGTAGACGACGGTTAAAATCATGAAGATGAAGGCTTGCAGGAAGATGATCAGGATGTGGAAGATCGCCCACATCGTGTTGAACACCACGCCAGGCAGGAACGACAGGGTCAGCAAGCCGCCGCCCATCAAGCCGGCGATCAGCATGAAGACCAGCTCGCCGCCGTACATGTTGCCGAACAGTCGCATGGCCAGCGAAACCGGCTTGGACAGGTATTCGATGACATTGAGCAAAAGGTTGAACGGGGCCAGCACGATGGCCATCACGCCACTGCCGTGGAACGGCGAAGTGACCAGGTCCTTGCCGAAGCCGCCGATGCCCTTGGCCTGCATGCCGTGGCCAAGAATGATGAAGAACACCGCCGTCGCCATTGCCGCCGTGGTGTTGAGATCCGCGGTTGGAACCCAGCGGAAATAGGTGTGATGGGCCACTTCGATGCCGGCAGCGTGACGAACCACAAAGCCCGGGAAATCCAGCGGCAGCAGGTCCATCAGGTTCATGAAAAGAACCCACATGAAGATGGTCAGCGCCAGCGGTGTGACTGTGCGACGGTCGCCGTGGAAAATATCGCGCACCTGGCCATCGATGAATTCAACGACCAGCTCGACGAACGCCTGTCCCTTCGAAGGCACGCCTGCAGTCGCCTTGCGTGCAGCAAAGCCAAACCATGCCACGAACAACAAACCGAGCAGGAACGACACCACCCAGGTATCGATATTGAAGCCACTGCCGAACTCCAGCACGTTGTGCTTGAGATGATGCTGGATGTACTCGTTGAGGCCGCCAGTTTTGGCCTCGGTACTCAGTGCTTCGGTACTCACAATCTCTCCGCCATTCAATGCTTGATGAGCAAACCACCCAGATGTGCCAGCAGCGCGACAGCCGCACCAATCAACACGCCAACCGGGTCGAACCCGTTGGCCATCGCCAGCACGAGTCCACCGCCTATCCAGATCCAGCGCAGCAACTGGCCCAGCAGGGCCGATCCCAGTGCGCTACCCGCTGTCTTTACGCGTCTGCCGAACAGGCGCCACGCAAAAATGAGGTTGCTGCTGGCGATGATGCCGCCCCCGACCAGCACGCCCCATGCCCTGGTCGAGCCCGCAATCGCGAAAATCAAAGCGGTTGCGAGTACCACGACCCCTTGCAGAAGGACGGTCAGCAGGGCCACCCGCCGTCCGCTTGCGAGCGAATTCCGCATTCAACATCCGGTAGCGAGAGTCGGGCGAACGCCCGATCAAGCCCATAAATCGGGCCGATCAAGCCTTGGAATGATAGCAGTCCGCGTTTGCGCGCCGCAACAGAAGCGGGGTTGTTGCAGGCAATCCATGTTGCGTTGCGACAATCGGTCACGTCCATTCGGCGGCCCGGTTGACCCGAGACGGTCAACTTCTGAGCCGCCGCCGCCACCCACCGCGTAATCGAATTCCAAAGGGTCAGTGTTACTGTAGAGCAGCCCAGTTGATCGACTGCGCCACGTTCCTGCGACACGGCAGCTCGCGGATACCGAAGGGGATCAACACGATGATCGTCAGCACCATCCGTCGCCTGAAATCGGGCGCTCCAATGTCAATCGTGCTTTTTGCCGTCCTTGCCTTGGCCGGCGTCGCAACTGCAGGGATACCCAACTTCACGAACTTCAACGTCGTCAACAACGGTGCGACCAGTTGGGTCATTGATGGCGTCAACAATCCCTCGCTGACCCTTGTGCGCGGTGGCTCCTACCAGTTCTCATTGCAGAACGTAGCCGCCAGCCACCCGTTCTACATCAATACGGTTAACACGACGGGGACAGCCAATCAGTACACGACCGGCGTCACCAACAACGGCGCGACTGGCAACACCCAGATTCAATTCATCGTGCCGATGGATGCGCCCGATTCGCTCTTCTACAACTGCGGCAACCACGGGTCGATGAACGGCACGCTCACGATCGTCAACAACACGATCTTCGCAACTGGCTTCGACCTGACACCGTAGCCACCGTCGGCTGTAGCGCGGGTCAGTAGCTGATGTGAAGCCGGCGCATCAGCTTGCCGGTCAGCCACGCCGGACCGATCAGCAAGTAGGCGAGGTCGGTCAGGAATGACGGCTTTGCGCCTTCGATTTTGTGGCCGATGAACTGGCCGATCCACGCTGCTACAAACAGGCCGATTGCCAGCCACAGCAAAGCCTGCGGGCCGATACTGCGATACAAGCCTTCGGTGATCAGGCCCAGCACGACGAACACCAGCACCATCGCCAGACCGAGCGGTCGCGACAGGCGGAAATAAAACGCTGCCGCAAGAATCATCGCCATGCCGGCCCAGAACCCCGGTCGCCCGATGGACGGCGATATCGGAATCAGCCATAGCAACGCCAACACGGCCCACAGGATCACCGGCACGCAGATCCAGTGGATCAGCCGATTGGTTGGATTGTGGTGGTCACGCGCGTAATTGCCGAACCACTCGTTGACACTGCGGCGCATGGCGCGCTCCCCGTTTTGATTGCCGCGTCGAATGTAGTGCAGCGCGAGTCGACTTGCCAGCAATTCGACTTGTCTGCGGCGGCTGCGCGAAATCCATCAACCTCGTCATTCCTGCGAAGGCAGGAATCCATTTTGACTTCCGTCAAGTTTTTGAACGAACGGCAAAATCAGAATAGATTCCTGCCTTCGCAGGAATGACGAAGAAATATTTTTGGTGGGCTGCGCGAATCTGAAGAAGCACGCGCGTGGACGCGTTGACCAAAGCCGACTAGTGAATCTGCCGCGTCTCGTGCAGCGCCATGGCGAGCAGGCGCGCGTCGAGGCGGTCGCGCAACGAGCGAGGTGGGTCGAGCCCCATGCGTTGCATGGCTTCGGTATCGCCAGCGCCCGCAGACAAAAACAGAGCTGACAAAACGGTGCGCAGCGTGCCGAATTTCGTTGCCGTGTGTCGTTGCAACCACGCCAGCGCGCGCACCAGGCGTTCTTCGACCGGCGTGAAATCGCTGCCGAGCGGATAGTCAGGCAACACGCCACTAGCGCGGAAAGGTTTCAATGTTGCCGCCAACGCATCGAGGGTGTTGTGGGCCCAATCATCTGGCGCGCGAAAGTTGGGGTCGAGCTTGCCGGCGCTTTTCGCCTGATCGATCAGCCGCTGCTGGTGCGGAACGGCGGCCAAGGCCAGCACCGCGATCGCACAGTTTTCATCGGTACGACCTCGCAGGTCGGCGATCCCAAATTCGGTGATCGCGATGTCCCGCAAGTGACGCGGAATGGTGACCTGGCCCGACTCCCAGTTGAGATTACTTTCCGCACCACGACTCGCCCGCATCATCAATACGGACCGTGCACCGGGCAGCGCGTGCGCCATCGCGACGAAGTTGTACTGGCCGCCGACACCGGAAACCACGCGGCCATCGTCCAGCGTTTCCGACATTGCCGCGCCAAGCAAAGTCATCTTCATGCAGGTGTTGAAATAGCGCGCATCCCGGCGTTGCTCGAACAGCAAACGCTGGTCGCCACCGTAAAGCTGGTTGACCCGAGACACCGGCATCATCGCCAGTCCACGCGCGTCGTCGGGCGACAACTCGCGCAGCCATCGGTAGAGATCGTTCGAACCGAGAAAGAACGCGCCATCCAGCCAGCGCCCGTCGCGTTCGATCAGCGCGTCATCGGCGTCCGTCGCCAAGCCACGATTGGCACGCGCCATCACACCAACATCATCGACCACGCGACGACTCAGGATGCCGGCTTCGGCCAGCGCGCGAAAGCCGTCGTTGACCATTTCGCTCGCGCCGTACAGGCCAAGCTGGAATGGCTTGACGCCACCGTAATCTCGAACCAGTTTTGATTCGGCCATGCCGGGTTCGAGAGCATCAAGCACGGCACGCCAATCGGCATTGCGCGTGTGGCGCAGGATCAGCGCGTGGCACAGCGCGTCAGCCAGCGATCCGATTCCAATCTGCAAGGTGCCGCCATCGCGAACGAGTGCGCTTGCGATAAAACCAATCGCGTAGTCGGCGTCAGCGACAGCGTTACGCAATGTGGCGAACAACTTCGGCGTCGGGCCCGGCGGATCAAGGATGACGTCGAAGAATTCCGGCTCGACCGCGCAGGGTCCGTCCAGCCACGGCAGGTTGTCGTCGATCTCGGCAATCAGCAATGGACGCGGCCGGCCTTGCGTCGCGACTTCGTGGATCAGGTCAAACGTGAGGTCGGGATTGCTGCTCATCGACAGCCTGGTTTCGCCGTCCTTGCGCGCGACCTTCTGCAACACCGCTTCAACGCCGTTGCGCGCAACCGTGGCCGCAACCAGTGTGTAGTTGAGGCTGGCGTAGTTCCGTTGCGCCTGGGTCGAACGCAACAGATCGCCCGATTGCATGTAGAACTCTTCGATCTGTACGTTCGCCGGCACGCTGTTCGTGCGCAGGTCGCGCGCGTAGTCGAGCACCGGGAAATCGTCGCCGAAATGCCGGCTCAGGAACGGTTCGAGAAAGCGACGCTGCAAGCCCTTGCCCGGCAACGGCGGCGTCAGTGACAACGCCGTCTGCAAATGCAGCGACAACTTCGGATCGGCCACCACGCGCCAATAAATGGCATTGAGCAAACGATGCGGCTTGCCAATGCCAAGCGGCCCGGCCAGTTTCAGGTGCGGGCCGCAGCGCGTAACCAGCAGGTCGACCGCTTCGTTGATGTCGGTGGTCAGTATCGGCATGGTGAGAAGATCAGATATCGCGGCGACTGCTTCATCATCGTCATTTCCACGACATCAGGCATTGCTCAAGCCAGTTGGCAGCGTGCGCCGGCCAATCAAACCGCCGCGCGCTCACGTCGCCGCCAGCAGCATGAGCGGATCGTTCGGCTCCCTATCCAACTACTCACATCCTCCGCCACCGTTAACGCACTTGCCCGTCGGTCTATGTTTTGTCGTGCTGCTGTAGTTGGACAGCGTCGATACGCCGTTGATCGTGGTGGCTTGGTTGTTGGTAAACGATGTCGCGGCGAAGCCGGCTACCGGCAAGCCACGAAAGACGTTGCCGTTGCTGGCCGGCAGCAACGCATGCGGTTCGATTGCGGCGTTCAAATCCACCCGTAGCCAGCCCGCCGCACCTACGACCGGACGAATATTGGTGACCAGACGCGAGCCGAGTGCGCCCGATCTTGTCGGCGCGACCGAGACATCCAGAAAACTCATGATGTTGATCTGACGACACAATGTCGGCGGCGGTAGCGGAGGCGCCCCGGGGAAGCCTATCGGGCTGCCGGTTGTCGTCCTTTCCTCTCGATCGAAGATCTTTTGCGCGAACGTGATGCAGGACGGACCGCCGGCTGTCGAGCCATTGTAAATCCGAGTGAATGGCGGAATCGCCAGTTGTAGTCCGATCAACTGCTCGTCCACATAGGACGCTTTGGTCGGGAACGTGAAAACCCAGTCGGTATTGGCAGCGAGTGCAGCCGCCGTTTGATATTCGTTGTAGACGCTATCCGCCGCAAACACCGCACTGACCGCATCGATTCGACGACTGCGAGGATCGGCACCTGGATAGGTCGACAACGTGGCTCCTTCCGGCGTTACCACCAGTGCCGTGGCCTGGCTGGCCAACGCGCCGGCTCCGTCATTGACCGCGCCGAGATCCGGGTAGCCCGTCTGCGCGGTGTTGCTATACAACGCCGTCGCGGTAAAGCGCTCCAGCGCATCGGCGTCGTAGCCAAAGTACGTGCCTGCCGGCACATTGATGATGCCGGCCGAACCGAACAATCCACTGCTCGGCGGATTGATGCCCGCCTGGCCGGCAACCAGGTTGCGCACTGCCGCGCAATTCGCCGGCACTTGGGTTGGGCCAGTGTGAGTAACCGCAGCCGCGAGAGCCCCGCTAAGGTCGGCCATCGCAATGATTTCAAAATGTCCTTCGCGGGTGCGGTCGATGGTGTACGGGCCGCCGTCATTCGGGGTCAGGTACGCAAGATCTCGGAACGCGACGTAGGCAGTGCCACCGCTCGTGGTGGTGCCTTCCTCCGAGAAGAGTGGAGCCGTGCAGCTGCGGTCACGGGTCAGGATTGCAGCGCCATCTCCACGATTCGGACTGTCGTCGCTCAGGGCGAAGATGGTGGCGGTCCAGACATCGTACGGCGACAGGAAAAGATTGAAGTCCAACACGGCACGGCCGTTGTAGCCTTCGCGAAACCGAACCTTGACGGCCTTCGCGCTGCTGCCAGTGTTCACCACCGACAGCAGCGTCTGCTGCTGCGCATTGACGGTGTAGTACGGATAGACCAGCGCCTGGCCAATGCCATTGTTGCTGAGGTGGACGGCACTGGCGGTATCAACCGCTGCCAGCGTGCCGATCAGGGCGGACAACAAGCCCAAGCTCAATCGATGCTTCTTCATCGTGCCACTCCTTGTCGACTGCGGTGCCCCGTCGGGCTACGTGGAGTATCCCATGCAAAACGCCGTCGTGAGCCGTCACGTCTTCCAGCGATAGCCTGCCCCGTGCACGGTGTCGATTGCATCGAACTGCGTATCGACCACGATGAACTTCTTGCGGATGCGTTTGACGTGCGAGGTGATGGTCGCTTCGTCGACGACAACTTGCGCATCGCGCATCAACTGGTCGCGACTTTTCACGTGACCGGGAATCCGCGCCAGCGTGTGGACCATCCAGAACTCGGTCACTGTCAGCGCGACTTCTTCGCCGTTCCAGAGCACGCGCATGCGTTCGGATTCGATGCGCAATGGCCCATGCTCGATCAAGCTGTCGGTGGCTGCGGGCTTACGCAACGCGTCGTTGCGCCGGAACAAGGCGCTGATTCGTGCCGCCAGTTGATGGAACGACACGTCCTTCGCGAGATAGTCGTCGGCACCAAGACGCAGCCCCGAGATCACATCGAAATCCGAATCGCGCGCGGTCAGGAACAGGATCGGCAAGCTGGCTGATTGCGCGCGTAACCATCGACACAGGTCGAAGCCGCCTTCGGGCTCGTCACCCAGTCCGACATCGATGATCACCAGCTCCGGCAACTTCTGCGCGAAAGCGATTTCCGCATCGTGGCGATTGCCGTGGCCACGTACGTCGTAGCCGATGCGAGTCAGCGCTTCGACGTAGTTGGCGCGGATGATCGGTTCGTCTTCGACGATGGCGATATGGCGCGGCATGACGAGTTCCTGCGAGGCGGGGAACCAGCATAGGTAGCGCTGCTGGCAATGGGCAATGGGCAAGTCGCAATTGCCCGCAAATAGCCGCATTGCGGTCTACATACGCGCAGGAATGGGCGAGGCTCAGGCGACGCGGCGTATAGTTTCAACTTTCCGAATCGAGAGAACGCCATGTCGAGCGAACCGCAGCGCGTCGAGCGTCAGCAAACCGACAAGGGCTACGTCCCGGTCTACACCACGGCCATCGTCGAGCAACCCTGGGACAGCTACACGGCCGACGATCACAACACCTGGTCCACGCTGTTCATGCGTCAGCGCGAGGTTTTGAAGAATCGCGCCTGCGCCGAGTTCCTCGAAAATCAGGAACGCTTCGGGATGAGTCCCGACCAGATTCCGCGCTTCGACCAACTCAACGAAGTACTGGCCAAGGGCACCGGCTGGGAGCTGATCGGTGTCGAAGGCCTGCTGCCGGAGCTGGACTTCTTC
>JBBSLA010000046.1:0-20297 GCA_038255665.1 Lysobacterales bacterium
AGATACCAATGCACGCGCTTACCCCTCAATCGTTGTGCGAACCGGCGATCACCGTCGAGATAGGCCGCGTCGTCAGCTCGTGTCGTTGACATCCTACGCTTGTGCCCATGCCGATTGGAGCGATTGCCGTAGCAGCTGAAACGCCTATGATCGACCGCGCACTCACGGGATCGGCATGCTCAATCGACTCTGGTTCGGATTCTTCGCGGTATCAGCAGTCGCCGCCTGTGCCAGCTGGTGGCAAGGCAACCCGGCCGTGTTCGCGGCGATGGTCGCCAGCCTGTTCGACATGGCGCGGTTGTCTGTCGAGGTGATGGTGCTGCTGTTCGGCACGCTGACCTTGTGGATGGGCTTTTTGCGCATCGGCGAACAGGCCGGATTGATCGATGCGCTGGCGCGTTGGCTGGGGCCGCTGTTCGCGCGCTTGATGCCCGGGGTTCCGCGCGGTCATCCGGCGATTGGCCTGATCACGCTCAACTTCGCGGCGAACGGGTTGGGCCTGGACAACGCGGCAACTCCGATCGGCTTGCGCGCGATGCGCGAGTTGCAAACCCTGAACCAGGAGCCGGAAAGCGCGACCAATGCGCAGATCCTGTTTCTGGTGTTGAACGCCTCATCGCTGACCTTGCTGCCGGTGTCGATCTTCATGTATCGCGTGCAGCAAGGCGCGGCCGATCCGACCATGGTGTTCCTGCCGATCCTGCTGGCGACCAGTGCGTCGACGCTGGCTGGTTTGCTAATCGTCGCCTTCGTGCAACGGCTGCGTTTGTGGGACCCGGTCGTGTTGGCGTGGCTCGGTGGCACGGCCCTGTTGCTCGGTGGATTTATTGCCGTGCTCGGCACCTTGTCGGCAGCGGCTTTGTCGTCGCTTTCATCCTTGCTCGGCAACCTGATCCTGTTCGGTGTGCTCCTGGGTTTCCTGGTTGCCGGGGCGATCCGAAAGGTGGCCGTGTACGAGAGTTTCATCGAAGGTGCCAAGCAGGGCTTCGATGTCGCCAAGAACCTGCTGCCGTATCTGGTCGCAATGCTGTGTGCAGTCGGCGTGTTGCGTGCGTCGGGTGCACTGGACCTGGTCCTTGATGGCATCCGCTGGCTGGTCGACAACGCCGGTCTCGACAATCGTTTTGTCGATGCGCTGCCGACCGCATTGGTAAAGCCGCTGTCGGGCAGCGCGGCGCGGGCGATGCTGATCGAGACGATGCAGTCGCAAGGCGTCGACAGCTTCCCGGCCCTGCTCGCCGCGACCATGCAGGGCAGCACGGAAACCACGTTCTATGTGTTGGCCGTCTACTTCGGTGCGGTAGGCATCAAGCGCGCGCGGCACGCCGTGGGCTGCGCCTTGTTCGCCGACCTGGCCGGCGTGATCGCGTCCATCTTCGTCTGCTATTGGTTCTTTGGCTGATCGCCAATCGGCTTGAGATCGGGCGTCAGCGCGACGCGCTCGTCGAACACGAAACAGGCGCCGTCGTAGCCATCGCCGCCCACCTGCTCGAAGTAGCCGAGAATGCCTTCGTCGAGCTGCCAGACGTTTTCCAGCCCTTGCCCGCGCAACCACAGCGCGGCCTTTTCGCAGCGCACGCCGCCGGTGCAGAAGCTGACGACCGCCGCATCACGCAGTGAATCCAGATGCGGCGCGATCGCCTGCGGAAGTTCGGTGAAGTTGTCGATCTCAAGGGTGAGTGCATCGACAAAACTGCCGTACTGCTCTTCCTCGCGATTGCGCGTATCGAGCAACAACACGCGCCGACCAGCGTCGTCGTGGCCTTGCGCGATCCATCTCGCCAGATCGGTGGGTGCGAGTGCCGGCGCGCGATCATTCTCCAACGGCTGCGAATCGGACTGGCGGAAGCTGATGATTTCCGGCTTCACCTTCACTTTGAGCCGAGCAAACGGCACAGAATCACTGGTGCTGTATTTCGGGCGCATCGAGGCGAAGCGCGGGTCGGACAGCAGGTCGGCCATGAATGATCGAAGCGACGTTTCTTCGCCAGCGAGAACCAGGTTGATGCCTTCAGGCGCAATCAGGATGGTGCCTAGCAAAGCCATTGCTTCGGCCTGCTCCCGGCACTGCGCGGCAAGCGCTTCGGGATCGCCGATGGCAGCGAAGTGATAGGCAGCGACATTCAAGCTCATCGCAGTATTTTAGCCACGAGCATCTCGTCGTTGCTGCGAAGGCAGGAATGACGAGGAGAGAAGTGCGAGGATGCGCCGATGACGGGCACAACACAGCGCATTGCAATTATCGGCGGCGGACCGGCGGGCCTGATGGCGGCCGAAGCGGCCTGCGCCGGTGGTGCGCAGGTGGACCTGTACGACGCGCTCGGTTCGGTCGGTCGCAAGTTCCTGCTTGCTGGCAAGGGCGGCTTGAACCTGACCCATTCCGATCCGTTCGCACGTTTCGCCGCCCGCTACGCCGAGCGCGAAAGCGAAATCACCGGCTGGCTGCGCGACTTCGACGCCGACGCCTTGCGCGCATGGGCGCGCGAGCTCGGCGTGGAGACGTTCGTCGGCAGTTCGGGCCGGGTGTTTCCATCCGACCTGAAGGCCGCGCCATTGTTGCGCGGTTGGGTTCGGCGGCTGCGCGCCAGTGGCGTCACATTCCACATGCATCATCGTTGGCTGGGTTGGGACACCGACGGTTCGCTGCGATTTGAGACAACGGACGGAGAGGCCGTGCAACACGCCGATGCCGTGATACTCGCACTTGGCGGCGCGAGTTGGCCGATCCTGGGTTCCGATGGTGCATGGTTGCCGGCTCTTGCGGAGCGAGGCATCGACATCTCTCCACTGCAACCCGCCAACTGCGGATTCGACGTAGCCTGGAGCGAGCACTTCCGCGAACGCCATGCCGGTGCGCCGCTGCAACGCATCGCCGCTGCGCTGGATGGCGACGACGAGTGGCTGAAGGGAGAAGCCGTGATCAGCGCCGATGGCATCGAAGGCAGCGTGATTTATGCTCTGTCTGCACGTTTGCGTGATCGAATTTCTGCGAGTGGTTCGGCAACGCTGCTGATTGATCTTGTGCCGGGGCGTGATTTGCAACGCATCGCTACCGACCTGTTCAAACCTCGCGGCAAGCGTTCGCTGTCGGAGCATTTGCGTCGCCAGGCTGGCATTGATGGGGTCAAGTTGGGATTGCTGCGCGAACGATTGTCCGGCGAAGAATTGGCCGATGCACCAATCGTCGCGGCGACGATCAAGCGCTTGCCGATCACGTTGCTGCGGCCGCGTCCGATTGCCGAGGCGATCAGCAGCGCTGGTGGCGTGCGCTTCGAAGCGATGAATGCCGATTCGATGCTGGTGCAATGTCCCGGCGTATTCTGCGCCGGCGAGATGATCGACTGGGAAGCACCAACCGGCGGCTATCTGCTCACCGCCTGCTTTGCCAGCGGCTTGCGCGCAGGCCGTGGCGCCGTGCATTGGCTGGGTAGTTCCGCGTCCGCTCAGAGTTCTCGTCATCCCCGCGAAAGCGACACAACCCAACCCCGTCGTCGCTCCCCCGAAAGCGGGAACCAGGTTTGATCTTCGGCAACTCACTGAATCGAGAGCAGAATCAAAATGGGTCCCCGCCTTCGCGAGACTGCGAAGGCAGGATGCCGAAGCGAACATCCGCATTGCGGATCGCCCGAAGGGCGCGCAAAGGACTTCGCGCGTCATGACGAAGAACCACTATTGGTCGACCGAGCGAGCCATAGGGCTATCATCACTTCGATGCGGAAACCATCAAGGCACGGTTAGACTTCACCCATGGCCAGCCCGACCAAGCCGCCGCAGGAAACTGGCGCGACCCGCAGCGACGATGTGACCACCGATGCGCTGACCGGTGAATTGCCGTTGGCGCCGCCGCCGGTTGCCGCGCCGGCGAACGAAACTCCCGTGGTCAAACCCGCCAGCAAGCCGGCCAAGAAGCGCGCATCAGGCGCGCGCCGCAAATCCGCAGACTCCGCCACGGTAGAACGCTCACTCGAGCCGCCGACGAAAGAATCAGCACCGAAGAAAACCGCGGCCAGGCGATCGCCAAAAGTCGCCGCTGCCGAGGCAACACCGGAAACGCTGTCGCCGTCACCAGCGGAAGTCGCGAACGCATCGACGCCACAAGGCAGTGCCAAACAGGCAACGGCGGCGAAATCTGCCGCGCAACCCGCTCCAAAGAAAGCGGTCCCCAAGCGCAAAACAATCCCGCCGACTTCGGAAGTGCAGGACGATCTGCCATTGCCGGACGCGCCGCCGTGGTCGCAACCCATTGAGGCACCTGCACCGCGCCAGCCGAAGAAAGCAGTCGGTGCGCAACCCTCCGATAGCTCGACGCGGTCGATGCTCGTGATCGACAAACTGCTGCAGGCATTGCCGGAAAGCCAACGCGGGCGTTGGCGCGACTATGTCGTGCTGATGCGGATGGATCGACCGATCGGCGCCTTGCTGCTGCTATGGCCGACATGGTGGGCGCTTTGGTTTGCGGCGAAAGGACTTCCGTCGTTGAAGCTGTTCGTGATCTTCACGATCGGCGTGTTCGTGATGCGCTCGGCTGGCTGTGTGATCAACGACTACGCGGACCACGACTGGCTGGACGGCAATGTCGAACGAACGCGTGGTCGACCGATGGCGACTGGGCGCGTATCGCGACGCGAGGCGATCCTGCTCTTTCTCGGGCTTCTGCTGATTGCATTTGCGCTGGTCTGGTTCACCAATCCGCTGACGATCGCGCTGTCGTTTGCTGGTGCGGCGCTCGCCGCGATCTACCCGTTCGCCAAACGCGTGACCCATCTCGCCCAGGTCGTACTCGGGGCGGCGTTTGGATGGTCGATCCCGATGGCGTTCGCGGCGACGCTGGGCGAAGTGCCGCCGTTGGGCTGGCTGCTGTTTATCGGCAACGTACTGTTCTCGGTCGTCTACGACACCGAGTACGCGATGGTCGATCGCGACGAGGACATCCGCATCGGCGCGAAATCGACCGCGATCCTGTTCGGCGATGCCGACCGTGTCATCCTCGGCGTGCTGATGGCGAGCTTCATTGTCACCCTGTTGCTGGCCGGTTCTCGCGCGGCGCTGGAATGGCCGTGGCAAGTGGGATTGGGTGTCGCGGCCGTGTTGTTCGGCTGGCAGCAATCGCTGCTCCGCGATCGCGATCGCGATGCCTGCCTGGAGGCATTCCGCAACAACAACTGGGTCGGGTTCGTGATCTGGCTTGGTCTGGTCGCTGCGCTGGCGATGGCCTGATCGCTTGACCGCTTGACCGCTTGATCGCTTGATCGCTACTGCCGCGCGCCACGCAGGTTCGACGGTGGTTCTGCAGTGCCGCTGCTGCGCCAGGGATTGATGTCGAGGCCACCGCGCCGCGTGTAGCGCGCGTAGACGCTGAGCGCGGTGGGTGCGCAACGTTCGCTGATGTCGTGGAAGATGCGTTCTACGCACTGCTCGTGAAAGTCGTCGTGACGGCGAAACGAGACGAGATAGCGCAGCAGTGATTCCCGATCGATCGCCACACCCGTGTAGGCAAACTGGATACTGGCCCAATCGGGTTGACCGGTGACCGGACAGTTCGATTTCAGCAGGTTGGAGACCAACGTTTCGGTGACGATTTCAGCGTTGGCTTGCACGCACAGTTCGCCAGCCGTGGGAGGTCCGTAGGCATCGATGTCGATCGGCAAGGCGTCAATGGATTCGCCGTCGAGTTCACCGCTGGCGAAGTTCGCAAAGCGGTCGCCTCCCGTCAACGCAACGGCAACCGGCGCTCCGGCAGCATGGCTCAAGTCTTCTATAACGCGACGACGAAATGCATCAATGCTGTCGATGCGCGTCTGGTTGTAGCTGTTGAGGTAGAGCTTGAGCGACTTGGATTCGATGATGTTCGGCGATGTCGCCGGCACGCGGAATTCGCCGACAGCCACCTGCGGTTTGCCGCGTGAATCCAGCCACGACAGCTCGTATGCGTTCCAGATATCGACGCCCTCGAATGGCAATGCGCCGGCGATGCCGAGCGCACGTCGCTGTTCCTCGCGGGCAATCGGGAACAGCAAGGATGGATCGTAGCGCTCGACGTGGACGCTGGCCTTGCCGAGTGGGGAGTCGTGGATGTCGTTCATGGCTCAACCTCCTCGTTATTCCCGCGAAAGCGGAAGCGTTCTTCAACAGCTGCAGGCCGGTCAATGCCTCTTGATTTTGCTGTCATCGCCTGAACCACCGAGATCAAAATGGGTTCCTGCATTCGCAGGAATGACGAGGGGGGTGAACGCGAGTCCTAGCTCGCTGGCAACGCGGGACACCTGCGCGCAGACCTGGTCGATTTCCGCATCGCGGTCGAGCACGCGCGAACGCGCGTCCAGCGTGCATCCGAGCGCGCGGCGCACCAGCACTTCATGAGCTGCGCGCAGTGCGTCACGCTGGCCGCCGCTAAGCACGCCAGTCGCAGCAGCCGCATCGATCAGCTCGGCGCTGTTGGTCGGAACCAGCAACGCGGGTTGCCCACGGCCGTGTTCGAGTACCAGTGCCTGTAGCAAAAACTCGATGTCGACGACCCCGCCCAGACCCTGCTTGAGGTCGAATTTGCCGACGCCGGAGCGATCCCGCTCGGCACGCCAGCGCGTGCGCATGTCGAGGATACCGGCGCGCAGCACGGCTGGGTCCTGTTCGCGCGACAGCACTTCGGAGCGCAATTTGCGGAAGCGCTCGACGAGTGCCGCGTCGCCAACCACTGCACGGGCGCGAACCAACGCCTGGTGCTCCCAGGTCCACGCGCGTTCGCGCTGATAGGCGGCGTAAGTCTCCAGCGTCGTGACCAGCAAGCTCTTGCCGCCATCGGGGCGCAGACGCATGTCGATTTCGTAGAGGCGACCGGATCGCGTCATCGTGGTCAGCAAATGGACCACGCGTTGCGCAAGGCGGGTGAGATAGCGCTGCGCATCGAGCGGTCGCTTGCCATCCGATTCCTGCGCGGACGTAACGCCGTCGTAGACAAACACCAGGTCGAGATCGGAACTGAAACCAAGTTCCTCACCACCAAGGCTGCCGTAGCCGAGGATGACCAGGTTCAAGCCTGCCAGTTCGCCGTGCTCCTTTTTCAGGTCGCGTATGACCAGACCAAGCACGGCGTCGAGCACGATTTCCGCAACACCAGCGAGTTCACGCGCCGCTTGTTCGGCATCGGGACTGTCGCCAAGCAGGGCAAGGCCGATCCGGAATTGTGCGGCGAGGCGCAGTTCCTGGATCACCTCGACCGCGAGTTCGGTGTCGCTGGCGGCGGGCGTCTGCAGTTGTCGCGCAATGCCATCGCGCAGGTCCTCGAGCGGCGCCGGGCGGTCGTCACCACCTTCGTCGAATAGCTCGTCGAGCAGCAGCGGGTGCGCGATGATGCGGTCGGCCAACAGGGCGCTTCGCGTGAACACGTCGACCAATCGACGCAAGGCACTCGGCTGCTCGTCGAGCAAGGCGAGATACGCAGAACGCCGCGCAACCGCATGGACCAGTTCCACCAGTCGCGGCAGGCAGGCCGCCGGTGCCTTGCTCTCTGCGCCGGCCGCCATCAACAGGGGCAGTACGCGATCGATGCGTTCGCGCGAGCGCGCCGCCGCCGCGCGCAGGATAGGGCTGCTCAGCAAGGTTTGCAGCGCATTGACGGCCGCGTCAGGCGGATCGATGCCCAGCTCACGCAACGCTTCTGCATCGACGCCGTTCGTGCGAAAGCGTTGCCAAAGCGTTGACCACGTGGACGCATCGGAACTACCGCGTTCGCGCTGCGGCGCGGCCATTACGGCGTCGAATTCTTCGGTCACGGCGGCGCGCTGGCGATCGCTTTCGGCGAGCAGGCTTGGCCAGTCGGCGTAGTCCAGCGAGCGGGCAATGCGCTCGCGTTGGATCGGGTCGTCGGGCAGGTCGTGCACTTGTTCATCAGCGAACATCTGCACGCGATTCTCGGCGCGGCGCAGAAACAAGTAGGCCTCGCGCAGACGACGCGCACGCGCCGATGGAATCTGCCCGAGCTGCTCGCACACTGCCAGGGCAGGCAACAGACCTCGCACGCGCAGCGCGGGTTCGCGGCCGCCACGGATCAGTTGCACCAGCTGCACGATGAACTCGATCTCGCGAATGCCGCCGGGGCCAAGTTTCAGGTTCGCGGCCAGGTCCTTGCGAGCCACTTCGGCGTCGATCAGCGCCTTCATCTCGCGCAAACCGGCGAACGCGGTGTAGTCGAAGTAGCGCCGAAATACGAACGGCCGCAGCATTTCCAACAGTTCCCTGCCAGCGGCGAGATCGCCGGCGACCGGACGCGCCTTGATCCAGGCGTAGCGCTCCCAGTCGCGGCCCTCGCGCTGGTAGTACTGCTCCATCGCTGCGAACGAAAGCGCCACCCGCCCCGCCGTGCCGAACGGACGCAGGCGCAGGTCGACGCGGTAGACGTAGCCGTCGGCGGTGACATCGGCCAGCAAGGCGATGAACTGCTGGGTCAGTCGTGCGAACCAGGCATCGGCATCGACCGGTCGCTCGCCATCGCTGGTGCCGTTGTCGCGGTAGGCCAGGATCAAATCGACATCCGACGAAAAGTTCAGCTCGCCGCCGCCGAGCTTGCCGAGGCCGAGCACAATCAGGCGTTGGCCGTTGCCCTGCTGATCGTGGACCACGCCATGCCGGCGGGCGACCTGCTGTCGCGCATGTTCCAGCGCGCGCTCCAGGCACACTTCGGCGAGCACGCTGGAGCCGTGCAAAGTGGCTTCCACATCGTCCAGACCATTCACATCGCGCCAGATCAATCGCAGCGATTCGCGCTTGCGGAAGCGGCGCAGCTCACGCTTCATGCCGGCATCATCGTGCTCGCCATCGAGCTCGGTGGCACGCGCGTTGGCGGGTCGCGGGTCGTTGACCAGACCGATCAACCTATCACCCAGCAACTCGATGTCGGACAGCAGGACCGCCAACGCGAAATCGCTCGCCAGCAACACCTTGCGCAAGCGCTCATCGACGCCGGCGGCGCCGTGGAAGCTGATGCCGCCTTCGCGGCAGGCGCGTTGCAGGCGCTCGACGCGCTGTTCCAGCGTATCGGCGAGCTCGCGCGGCAATGTTTTGGTCGCAGTGCTCATGGTGGCATTACACCAGAGCGGCGCACGGTCTGCGTTCCAACTCGTTGTTCACGCGTGACGCGCGCCGTCGTGGCAATGTCACGCGCCTGTAATATGGGATTCATGATGGATCGTCTGCTCGCACGTTCACGCCAACCCACCGAAAACCGCTCCGGCACACGATTCGCACTGGCCTTGCTGCTGGCCAGCGTCGTGCTGGTCGCGCTGGTCGACCGCCTCGATCCCGCATTCGCGTGGACCAGTGAAACCGTCCACGCCACTTCGCTTTTCAACCTGGTCCTGCTCAATGCATTGCCGCTGATCACGCTGTTGCTGTTGCTGCTGGCATTGACCCGGCGCGTCGCACTGTCGACCTGGTTGACGGCCTTGCTCGGATTCGCCCTGTTTGCTGCCAACGGCGCCAAGCTGGCGGAACTTCAGACACCGTTGCTGCCATCGGATTTCCGCTTCCTTGCCGAGCCGGGGCCCGCGCTCGCGTTGTTCGCGCATTACCTCAATTTCAACCTTGTCACGATGCTCAGCGTGCTTGCCGTCGTGGTGATCAGCGCGCTGCTGGCGCGCATCCGTGGTTCGACGATACTGGTTGGCTGGCGTCGCGCTGTCCTGGCAATCGTCGCCGCCTTGCTCGCGATTTCGCTGATCGCGGGCGCGCCGCCCTGGCGCCAGGTCTACTCGTCCAAGCGCATGGGTTTCGAACCGTGGGCGCTGACCGAAAGTTCGGCACGGGCCGGCTTGATCGGCAGCCTGTTGCTGTATCACTGGGAACTCGGCGACGGCAGCGTACCGATCGCGGATCGAGAGGCCGCAATTGCGATGATTGACGCGCATGACGACCTCCTGCGTGAGCGCCTGCTTGCCGCGAACACCACGCAGGAACTGCCCGATATCCTGATCGTGCAGAGCGAATCATTATTCGATCCGGCGCGGCTCAACCACGTCGAGCCCGGTCGCTACCTGGCCGAGTTCCGCAAGCTGGCGAAGTCATCGCGCAGCGGCGAGTTGCACGTGCCGACGTTTGGCGGCGGCACCATTCGCACCGAGTTCGAACTGCTCACCGGCGCACCCCTGTCCAGCCTAGGCGGCATCCAGTACCCGTGGCTGGAACTGCGCGACGCGCGCTTCCCCAGCCTGGCAAGCATCCTCGCCCGCAACGGCTACACGACAACGGCCATCCATCCGAACGGCGCCGCGTTCTGGAACCGAAACCGGGTTTTCCCGGAGCTGGGTTTCCAGCGCTTCATCGATGTCACCGCTTTCAGCAAGGAAGACATCGTCGGCCTGTTCACGTCCGATGCCGCGCTGACCGACCATGTGATCGCCGAACTCAAGGACGACGGCCCGCCGCAGTTCCTGTTCGCGATCACGATGGAAAATCACGGCCCGTTCGACTGGCGTCCGAATCTCGACGCCGAGCGTTTGGCCGCGCTGCCGATGCCGCCGCAACTGGATTCCGGCGGTCGGCTCTGGTTTGGCAATTATCTCTACCTGCTCGATGATGCCGACCACGAGCTCGGTCGCCTTGCCGAAGCGCTCAAACAGCGCAAGCGGCGCACTCTGCTGCTGTTCTTCGGCGACCACCTGCCGTCGATCCACACCGTTTACCATCAGCTCGGTTTCGACGACGGCAAGACCGAACTTCAGCAACCCTCGGAATGGCTGCTTTTCGATACAGCCAACCCGAACCAGGTGCAGGAAGACACCCAGACATGGCTGCTCCCCGCGCGCCTGCTCGACAGCGCCGGCATCGCCAACGAACCCTACTTCATCGTCACCGCCGCTTTGCGCGACGCCCTGAACATCGACAGCCACCCGATCACACTCGAACAAGCCAAGGCCTTCAACGCGCTGGCGCAGTTGCAGTTGCGCGGGGAGTTGGATGGATTGCTGATGGAGAGACTGGACGTTTCACCCTTGAAACGCTAACCGCGCGGTCCCGACGTCTTCGCACCACAGTAGTCGTCTACTTCCAGGAAAATTTTCCGTTCGAAGCACGGCTGTTATCTGGACAAACGGTTTTGACGGTCAGGCCGTCCTTGAACGCGAAGTACTCGGTACATTTTTGTCCCAACAGATCGACGCTGCGTTTTCCGGTGTCACTCGCTGCCAGCAATTCGACAATCGACGTGCTGCCATCACTATTCCAGTCCATCTCCCGCCAGGAGTAGTCCTGCGTAAAACTGGCAAGCGCGCGAAGCGAGAAATAGGCGAGAACCAAGCAAGATGCTGCCGCTGCAACGAACATCGGACTAATTTTCATCACCGCGGAACTCCTACCAGATTAAGCGCCCGCCAAAAATTTCGGTGAATAACTGCCTTGGACGAATCGGTTTTAGAAGCGTTGCCTGGAATTTTAGAGTCGATTAGTGATCGTCATTAAGGCCACGGCCCGAGGGAACTGGCAAGATATGGTGGAGAATCGGTAGGCAGCTGTATCGCCACCGAACGTTTCGCCACTGCCAAGGAGGTCCGTTGATGGAACACATCGTCAACCTGCACATCGAGAAGCTGCCCGAAGGGATGTACTTGGCGACCAGCGACGACGTGCCCGGCCTGGTCGCGCAGGGCCGCACCATTACTGAAGCCCTGGAAATTGCACGGGATGTCGCGAAGAAATTGATCGGGTCGCGTGACGAGCGCGCGACGGAGCAAGTCGGCTGATGCCTCGCATTTTGCGGCTCGGATTGTATCGTGCTTCGGGACCAGCGCGCCCGAGCCGAAAATCGCGGTGACGACATGCCTTTCAGTGGAATCTGCTCTGGGGGTTGACCGGCTCCGCAGGAGATTCCACCAACTTCATGTCTCGCTGCCCGCAAGATCAACCGCAAGATCAGAATGGACCCCTGCCTTCGCAGGGGTGACGAAGCGTTTTTTTATCGGTGCGACGAGATGGCGCAAACGCTGCGGAAACCCGCGCGCCTGCGCTGCAATCACGACGGATCGA
The DNA here is from genome assembly GCA_038255665.1 of Lysobacterales bacterium. Lineage (GTDB taxonomy): Bacteria > Pseudomonadota > Gammaproteobacteria > Xanthomonadales > Rhodanobacteraceae > Dokdonella. The sequence continues at coordinate 12,013 of JBBSLA010000046.1, forward strand.
ACACGCAAAAAAAACCGGACGCCAAAGGCATCCGGTTTCAATTTCAGGCCAGGCAGCGGGGGAGTGCTGCCTTGCTGTTCCACGCAATCGACGTTGAAGCTGCGCCTTGCGGCGCGACAGCCGCAATTACTTGCTGGCGGCCTTCTTCACGGCAGCGGCCTGCTTGACCATGCTGTCGTTGGTCATCTCGAGGCTGCCCTTGAGCAGGCTGCCGATGGCCTCGTTGGTCTTCATGCTGACGTTGGCCACTTCCTGGCTGGTCGCGAACATCTGCTCGGCGGTTGCCTTGGCCAGCTCCATGCCCTTCGGCATGAACGACTTGGCGGCTTCCATGTCACGCACTTCCGACGCCTGCGAGAGGAACTCGACGGTCGCGTTGAGGCGATTCTCGAAGCTCTTCATCTGGATGTCGGCGATGCGCTCGAAGCCGGCGAGGGCGAGACCCTGTGCCTTGAGGGCGGCGTCGGAGTAGCTCTTGCCGAGAGCCATGGCCTGCGAATTCATTTGTTCAAACATTTCGAAACTCCCGGTAGTGGTTGGTGATGCGGTCAGTATACCGGGTTTTTGGTGCGATGCAACATTCAGGCGCGGCATTGCTTGCGGCTGACTCCGTATCGTTGAAAAATATGTTTTATATCAACTAGGTAGACATGAGCCTGGAAATGTTGTGCGGCAGCAATCCGGGCGGTCAGTCGCCGGCGTAGCTGCATCCCGAGGTACAGGTTTCATAGACGACGATCCGCGACAGCAAGGCCAGGTCGGGCTTCAGCTGCTGCCAGATCCAGCGCGCCAGATTCTCACTGGTGGGGTTTTCCAGGCCCGGCACGTCGTTCAAGTAGTGGTGATCCAGTTGCTGGTGGATCGGCGCGAATGCGCGCTTGATGTCGGAAAAGTCCATTACCCAGCCGGTCTGCGCGTCGATCGGACCACGCACATGCACTTCGACACGGAACGAGTGGCCATGCAGGCGGGCGCACTGGTGCCCTTCCGGCACGTTCGGCAAACGATGCGCGGCCTCGATCGGGAAGACCTTGAAGATGTCGATCATGCTGCTGCGCCGCGGACCGAGCGAGACCCGCGCGACCTGCCTAGCCGCGATTGGTGAGCGGAAGCAGCTTCCACCAGTTCGAGCGGTACTCCGGCCAGCCGCCGGCGAAATAAGGGTGGTTCGGATAGTTGAGCTTCAGCACGCGCTCGGTGTCGGCGGCCAGCGCTTCCTGGCCCAGCTCGTGGTAACTCTCGCTCATGATCGCCAGCGCATCGCCCACCTGCGGCGTGCGTGGATAGGTCTCGACCACCGACTTGGCGCGATTGGCTGCGGCCACGTACGCACCGCGACGCAGGTAGAACAGGGCGATGCCGAGTTCCGACTGGGCAATGCCGTTGCGCAGGTACACCAGGCGCTGGCGCGCATCCGGCACGTAGCGGCTGTTCGGGTAGCGGCGCAGCAGGTCGGCGAAATCATCGAACGACTGGCGCACGAAGGCCTGGTCGCGCTTGGTCATGTCCAGCCCCACCCAGCGTGCCAGCATGTCGCCTTCGCGGTTGAAGTTGATCAGCCCGCGCAGGTAGTAGGCGTAGTCGATGTTCTTGTGGGTGGGGTAGGTGCGCACGAAGCGGTTGATCGTGGAGTACGCGTCGTCGGGCTTGCTGTTCTTGTACTGCGCGTAGGTAAGGTTCAACTGCGACTGCTCGGAATATGGCCCGAACGGGAAGCGGCCGACCAAGCGCTCGAACGTGCGCGAGGCGTCGTTCCAGCTGCCGTTGTCGATCTCGGTGACGCCCTTCTGGTAGAGCGCTTCGACCGGCAGGGTTTCCAGCGGGTCGGCCTTCTTCTTGCCAAACAATCCGCAACCACCAAGCAAGGCGATCAGGACAAGGAACGAAATGCGGGCAAGGCCGCGGCTGGTCGGGGAAGCTCGCATGCGGGCTGGTCGGTCTGCGATCATGGGGGCGTGATGATACAGCCAATGAGTAAAGCGCCGGTTATGAACCAGGTTCCTGCTGTAACCAAGGCCCGCAACTTATGACCGACGACGTACAACTGCTGAGCGCGCAGATTCCCGAATCCTCCGGCGGTCGGCGGCTGGACCAGGCCCTGGCCGACCTGTTCCCGGACTATTCGCGTTCGCGCCTGACTGCGTGGATCAAGGATGGCGCGGTGCGCGTGGATGGCGAAACGGTGATTCCGCGACATTTAGTGCATGGCGGCGAACAGGTGGAGCTCGAAGTGCGCATGGAGCGCGAGATTGGCGCCGCGCCCGAGGCGATTGGCTTGGACGTGCGCTACGAAGACGCCGACGTGTTCGTCATCAACAAGCCGGCTGGCCTGGTTGTGCATCCCGGTGCCGGCAATCGTGCGGGCACTCTGCAAAACGCGTTGCTCTACCGCGATCCCGCGCTGGCGGAAATCCCGCGTGGCGGCCTCGTGCATCGTCTGGACAAGGACACCTCCGGCTTGATGGTGGTGGCGCGGACGCTGCGTGCGCATACCGCGCTGGTCGAACAGTTGTCGGCGCGCGACGTGCATCGCCAGTACGAAGCCATCGTTTACGGCTCGATGGTGGCTGGCGGCAGGGTCGAGAAACACATCGGTCGCCATCCGACCGACCGTTTGCGCCAGTCGATTCGCGACGATGGTCGCGATGCCGTTACCCACTATCGGGTTCGCGAGCGCTTTCGTGCACTCACGCTGATTGAATGTCGCCTCGAAACCGGCCGCACTCATCAGATTCGCGTACACATGATGTCGGTGCGCCATCCGCTGGTTGGTGATGCAACCTACGGCGGCGGCCTGCGCCAGCCCAAAGGCGCAACGCCGGAACTGGCCGACGCGCTGCGTGGCTTCAAGCGCCAGGCCTTGCATGCCGAGAAGCTCGAGTTCGCGCATCCGGCCGATGGTCGGCTGGTCAGTGTTGAAGCCGAGCGGCCGGAGGATATGGAAGTGCTGTTGGCGGCCTTGCGGGAAGATGCCAAGGCGACGGTGTGAGCGCTGGTAGCGGGCCCGACGACAGCCCGTTTGGGACACAGTGGATCGTTCCGACTTGGCCAGGGTCCGCAGGAATTCGCGCTGCGGTCAGCACGCGAGATATCGCGGGTATCTCATTGACGCCGTGGAACAACTTCAATCTCGGTGACCGCTGTGGTGATGATCCTGATCACGTTGCCGCGAATCGCGCGGCGCTGATCGATCATCTCGAACTGCCGCAAGCGCCGCATTGGTTGCGGCAGGTGCATGGCAACAACGTTGTGCGTGTGTCGTCTCAATCCTCTCACGACGTGCCCGAGGCGGACGCGGCAGTCACGTCAGATGCCGGCGTGGTGCTTGCGATCCTCACCGCCGATTGCCTCCCAGTGCTTTTTGCAAGCAAAGATGGTGCGCGAATTGGTGCCGCACACGCGGGCTGGCGCGGATTGGTGGCGGGAGTGCTTGAGGCAACGGTTAAGGCGATGGGCGTTTCGCCGGATCAAGTCATCGCGTGGTCGGGGCCGGCGATCGGCGCAAGGTCATACGAAGTCGGCGCGGAAGTGCGCGACGCGTTTGTCACGCATGATCGCCTTGATGCGGCGGCGTTCACCGAAAGCCAACCCGGACATTGGTTCTGCGATCTCTACGCGCTGGCGACGCATCGTCTCAATGCCTGCGGCGTTCGAGAAATCCATGGCGGGGGCTTCGATACCCGCGGTGACGAGCGCTTCTATTCTTACCGCCGCGACCCACGCACGGGACGCTTCGCCAGTCTGATCTGGCGAAATCCCCAGCTTTCACAGTCCGACTAAACGCCGATTTGGCTGAAACGTCTCTGGTGCTGGCGCTACACTCCAGCTCTGTACACCAACACTGTGAGCGCACTTCATGGAACTGACTGCCGTTTTGTCACCCGCCGAAGAAGGCGGCTACGTTGCCTTCAATCCCGAGACGGGAACAACGACCCAAGGCGACACCGTCGAAGAGGCAATCGCCAACTTGAAGGAAGCTACGGAACTCTTCATTGCGGAGTTTCCGATGATCATGCACGGACACCCGTTGGTGACTACTTTCACCGTTGTAGCTCAGGCCTAAACTGCCGCGAGTTTCCGGCGCGCAGGCGATCAAGGCGTTACAAAAACTAGGATTCGAAAAAGTTCGCCAGTCCGGTAGCCATGCCATCGCTCGACGCGGTTCCAAAGGCTGCGTCGTTCCAATGCATGGCGAACTCAAGGTTGGAACGTTGGCCGGGCTACTCCGCCAAGCCGGAATCTCGGCGGAAGAATTCGTCAGCGCACTCGACTAGCGCCGTTCTTGTCGACTCGAACAGATGCTTGTCGAGGTCAACTACGACCTCGCCGGTGCGCGAGCTAGCGCCCACACATCCACGCGCGCGACACCCGCCTTGCGTAACACGCGAGCGCACTCGCCCAGCGTTGATCCCGTTGTCATCACGTCATCGAAAATCGCGACATGCGCGGGCAGTGATTCGCCATCGGATACAGAGAATGCGCGAGCCAGGTTGCGCCGACGCGCCGCTGCATCAAGGCCAGTTTGCGGCGTGGTATCGCGCTGCCGATGCAGGCGATCAATGGCGATGTCGATGCCAAGCGCCTGCGCAATCGGTCGCGCCAGCTCCAGCGCCTGGTTGTAGCCGCGCTGACGCAGACGCCGCGGGTGCAACGGGACCGGAATCAGCAGATCAGGCAGCGCCGGCCGATCAACCAAGGCGCGGTCGATGATGCAATCGGCCAGCACGCGACCGGCAGCAAGATCGCCACCAAACTTGAAGCGCGTTTCCAACAGGTTGAGCGGATGCCCGTACACGAACGGAACCCAGGCCGCATCGAATGACGGCTCGCGTTTCAAACAACGCCCGCACAGTAGCGCAGGTTGATCCAGCGGCAACGCGCACCGTGAGCAACAGATATCGTTGATCTGGAAATCGTCGCGGCAACCGCTGCACAGATCGCGACCGTGTTCCCCGGCCGCCGCGCACAGCAGACAGCGCGGCGGCAGCAACAACGCCAGCGCGCGATCGCGGGTTCTGTAAACCTGTCGCCGCCAGTCCACGTTGACAGCCTCCGATGCCGCTTCCAGACTGCGGACTCTACCTTCAGCCGGACCACCACGCATGCCCGCCAGCCTCCGCCACGACTGGAACCGCGAGGAAGTGCTCGCCCTGCTCGACCTGCCGTTCGCCGACCTGCTTGATCGTGCGCATCAGGTCCATCGCGCCAACCACGATGCCAACGCCGTGCAGGTGTCGACCTTGTTGTCGATCAAGACCGGCGGTTGCCCCGAGGACTGCGCCTATTGCCCGCAGGCCGCGCGCTACGACACTGGCCTGAAAGCGGAAAAATTATTGCCATTGGAAACCGTCGTCGAACGCGCGCGCCAGGCCAAGCTCGCCGGCGCCACGCGTTTCTGCATGGGCGCGGCATGGCGTTCGCCGAAGGATCGCGACGTGGCCAAGGTTGCTGCGATGGTGGAGGCCGTGCGTGAACTCGGCATGGAAACCTGTGCAACGTTGGGCATGCTGAGTGGCGAGCAGGCGACCGCGCTGAAATCGGCGGGTCTTGATTACTACAACCACAATCTCGACAGCGCGCCCGAGTTTTACGGCGACGTGATCAAGACGCGCCAATACCAGGATCGTCTCGACACGTTAGGCCATGTGCGCAGCGCCGGCCTGAAAACCTGTTGTGGCGGCATCGTCGGGATGGGCGAAAGTCGCGAGCAACGTGCTGGCCTGCTGCAGACCTTGGCGAACCTGCCTGAGCATCCGGGATCGGTGCCGATCAATCGCCTCGTCCAGGTCGAAGGCACGCCGCTGGCCGGCACCGCGCTGCTCGATCCGTTTGAGTTCGTGCGCACGATTGCCGTCGCACGATTGCTGATGCCGGCATCAATGGTGCGCCTCTCCGCTGGTCGCGCCGAAATGAGCGACGAGTTGCAGGCGCTGTGTTTCTTCGCCGGTGCCAACTCGATTTTCTACGGCGAGAAGTTGCTGACCACGGGCAACCCCGATGTCGCCGCCGATCAATCCTTGTTCACGCGGCTTGGCATTCACGCGATGCAAGTCGATATGAACGTTACGGACGGCAGCGCCGCCCCGAAATCGACCAGCGTGCACGTCTCGGTGCTGGCGACGCAGGACGACGAGGTCGGCGTTTCCGCCTGACGGCTTTGGTGCGATCGCGCCGATCTGATTGCCATTCGCGCGCCGATGACAAGACTCGATCCGATCTCGCGCCTTGCCTCGGCACAGTCACAACGCGCCAGCGAAGGTCTGTTGCGACACCTGCGCACCAGCGAGGAAAGCAGCGCTGGACTGATCACACTGGGTGGCCGACGCCTGGTCAACTTCGCCAGCAACGATTACCTCGGTCTCGCCCACGATCCGCGCGTTGTCGAAGCGCTTCGCGATGGCGCAAAACGCTTCGGCGTCGGTGCCGGTTCTGCACATTTACTCGGTGGCCATCACGCAGCGCACGAACAACTTGAACACGAGCTCGCACGCTGGACCGGTCGCGAACGGGCCCTGCTGTTCTCGACCGGTTACATGGCCAATCTCGGCGTGGTTTCCGCACTGCTCGGCAACGGCGACCGTTGCGTGCAGGACAAACTCAACCATGCCAGCCTGATCGACGCCGCCCGACTCGCCGGCTGCGAACTACGCCGTTATCGCCACACCGATGTCGAAGGCGCAGGCCGCCAGCTCGACGCGCCCGAATGCGCCGCGTTGCTACTCGCCACCGATGGCGTTTTCAGCATGGATGGCGACATTGCACCGTTGGCCGAGCTTGCCGAAGTTGCGAAGGCCTCCGGCGCAACCCTGATGGTCGACGACGCGCATGGCATCGGCGTGCTTGGCACGAGCGGCGCAGGCAGTCTCGAACACGCCGGCGTTTCAGCAAACGACGCGCCGATCATGATGGCGACACTCGGCAAGGCATTGGGAACCTTCGGTGCCTTCGTCGCCGGATCAGCCGAACTGATCGACGGCATGGTCCAGTTCGCCCGCAGCCACGTCTACACCACCGCCCTGCCACCCGCCCTCGCCGCCGCCACACGCATCGCCGTCAGCATCGCCCGCGACGATCACGAGCGCCGCGCGAAACTTCATCACAACATCGCATTGTTCCGCGCTGGCGTCCAGGCGCGAGGGCTGACCTTGATGCCATCGTCCACGCCGATACAGCCACTCTTGGTCGGCTCATCGGAAGCCGCAACAGCGCTGTCGCAACAACTCGAACAAGCCGGCTACTTCGTCCCCGCCATCCGCCCACCCACCGTCCCGGACGGCGCAGCGAGACTGCGCATCACGCTTTCGGCCGCACATGGCGAAGATCAGATTGAAAGACTCGTCAGTGCGTTGGCGTTGGTTACCAACAGTTGAGCGCGTGTTCGAAGCGGCCAGTCCAGACGAGTCGAGCAGGCGTCGACCATGGGCTCCACTAATCCATCAATACGCCGTTCTCCGATCTCGCCGGTCCACGTATACCTGTCGAGAAATCATTCGCGCATCTGCCCGCTCTCCAGCTCCGGCAAGCGGCGATCTGGCCGCAGTTGCTCGCCGATCATCTCGCCCAGTTCGAAGACGTCCAGGCGCGTACACTCCTTGATGTACGCAGGACTGCACGTGTCCACTTCCATGACGCTAGCGCAATGGGCCGCGTACTGGAAACCTCGAATCTACCCGCGATGCACATGAACCGAATTGGACATCTGTGGCTGTCGCTGTTCCTGCTCGTTCTGATCTGCGGCAGCGCGAGCGCGCAACCGCGCACCGAGTTCGTCGATCCGGTCCTTACCGGACCCGGAATCCGCCCATTGCTCGAACTACCGGGGGCGAGTCAGCGCGATCTGCGCCACTTCGTCGCCGTCGACGCCGTGAACACGAACGGGTTTCTGTATCTGCATCTGGTGGGCAGCGGTGGATTGCCGGAGAACAACCAGCGGGTAATTCGCTTCGCAGCGGGGCGCGGTTATCACGCGGTGTCGATCGCTTATCCGAATTGGCCCAGCGTTGGTGAGCTGACCAATGCACTTGGCGATCCTGCGGCGCCGGGAGCGGTCCGCGCGGAACGGCTGTTTGGCATCGACGCGAGCCCGCTTATTGATGTCGACGCCTTCAACGGTGTGATCCATCGTCTGTCGCGCCTGCTCATCTACCTGCGCGACGCAAATCCAGACGAATATTGGGATCGTTTCCTCGACGGCGACACGCCGCGATGGTCGCGCATCGTTGTCGGCGGGCATAGTCAGGGAGCAGGCTACGTGGCGTTTCTTGCGCAGGAATTCGTGTTGGTCG
>JBBSLA010000047.1:0-19851 GCA_038255665.1 Lysobacterales bacterium
CTGCCAGAGCAACGGATCGCCACCCTTTGTGACGTCGAAGAACACGAATCCGAAAGCGCGTTCGATCTCCAGCAGGATGCTGCCGAGAATCAACGGCGGAAAGCCGACCGCGATCATGAACGCGGTGACCAGGATGTACCACGCGAACAGCGGCATGCGCTGGATCGTCATGCCCGGCGCGCGCGTCACCAGTATCGCGACGATCAATTCGATCGCGGCCGTGAGCGCGGCGATCTCGGCGAACGTGACGCCGATCAACCAGAAGTCCGCGCTCATGCCGGGGGTGTAGGTCGAGCTGGTCAGCGGCGTGTACATGAACCAGCCGCCGTCCGGCATCGCTTCGAACAGCACGCTGGAATAGAGGATGATGCCGCCGAACAGATAACACCAATAGCCGAACGCACTGAGACGCGGAAACGGCAGATCGCGCGTGCCAAGCATCTTCGGCAGAAGGTACATCGCGAAGCCTTCCATGATCGGCACCGCGAACAGGAACATCATCGTCGTGCCATGCATCGTCACGAGTTCGTTGTAGCGCTGCGGATCGAGCACCTCGTTGCCGGGCCACGCCAGTTGCAAACGGATCAGCATGGCGAGCATGCCGCCGATCAGCAGGAAGCAGAATCCGGTGATGATGAAGCGCAGTCCGATCGTGCCGTGATTGACCGCGGTCAACTGGCCTTTCCAGCCCGGATCGTTCGCCCATATCGCGTCGAGGCGCGCGACTCGACGGGCGCCAGTGTCGGCATCGGCTCCGGAGATGTGATCAGTCATCGGTTGCCGCCCTCGCCGTGTCGTCGATACCGCTGCCGATCCAGCGCGCGAACGACGCGTCATCGACGACGCGTACGTCGAACCTCATGTGCGCGTGGTCGATGCCGCAGAATTCGGCACACTGACCGCTGATCGGCCCATCCCCGTTGGCGCGAAGGCGCAGCGTGTTGATGCGTCCCGGAATCGCGTCGATCTTGCCGCCGAGGCGGGGAATCCAGAAGCCGTGGATGACGTCATTGCTGGTGACACGGAACTCGACCATTCGGCGCGCCGGAATGATGACAAAGTCCCTTGACCTGCGCAGTACCGCGCCGTCGTCGTCGAGGTACGCGAATTCCCAGAACCAGCGGTGCCCGGTCACGGCGATCACGCGGTCGACCTCGACATCCGTGCTCGTCACGTCCCGGCTCGCGATCACCCCGTAAACCAGCAACGCGGCCAGCACGACCGTCGGCATCAGCAATCCGCCGCCGGCAATGAAAAGGAAAGGGCGCGTCAACTGGGGTCCGCGGCCCCGCCGCAACAACGCAAAGGCGAAAAGGCCGATCACGAGGACAAACAGGATGACACTGCCGATCAGCATCACCCACCAGATTTCCGCGATCGCAAACGCCGCATCTCCTGCCGGTGCAAGCGTCGACTGCGGACCGTCGCAGCCGGCCGCGAAAAGTATTGCGAGCACGACTGCCGTGATGTGGGAAACACGCGCTTTCAGCATGGGATCACGGATCGGGAATCAACGGAACACGTGGCAATTGCAGCGTTTGCGACGAACACGGACACCCGGCCGCAAACACACTGCACGACCGAGCAAGGCGATTGCGGCAACGCCCAATACTCGCACACCCGACGTGGGCGATGCAGCCGCTGCACGCCATGCACGCGCGGGTCAACACCCGTCCTACTCATGTCACCTGGAGATGTATCCTGCCCGCGGATCATCTCCGCCGTTCGTCCACACCTCACTCTGGTACGAAGAAAGACGCCAGAGTGGATATCTGCCTGAATGCTGATTCGCCCTGAGGTAGTCCGGCTTTTGCGGACGTGTTGGTCCAAGCGCTTATCGCGTCGTCATAAACAGTCGCCGGAACTCACTCCCAGGGGATTGTCCTGGCTCAAAGGTGTCCGTCAGACCAGGGCCATCTCAACTGACCCCGTTCTCGCTCAGCGTGCCCTGAACTCGCGGTTGAACGTCATCGTTTCGCTCTTGCCCTGCGCCGTGGTCGCGGTGATTTCGAAGCGCAGGGTCGCCGGCAGCCTGACGTCAAAGGTCGCCACGTGGTCCACCAGTCCTGCGACGACTTTCCTTTCCAGGTCGAGGACGCTGGTGGAGCCACGCAGGTCGATCACCGTTGCCTTCACCGAGGCCGGAGCCGTATCGATGCTGCCTGGCTCGCCCTGTCGGGGGGCGACGCGCAGCATCACCAGGTCATCGCGCCGCTCCATGCCGTGCTCGGCGGCGACCGCATCGGGGATCTGCGAGGTCTGGATGGCGACGGCGGTGAACGAGACATCGCCGACGTCCGTTTCCACCTGCCGCGCGCTGCCGGGCACCGTCGGAGTCGGTTCGGCCACTGCGGATGTGCGCCGTTCCGTATCGCTGCAGCCGGCAAGTAGCACCAACAGCAACGGCACCAGCAGGCGCGGTGCGACGGGCGGGCTTGTAGGGCTGGGGTGGAGTCGATTACGCATCTGGAGCCTCCTATGGGGTAAGGCACCGACCTGCGTCGGTACCGGCTGGCGCTCCGGCGACGTCGGTGTCTCGACCGTGCCGCGCACGCGCACATGGCGATTGTAGTCTACACATAAGAGCATGGGCCCCATTGAGCATGGGCCCCATTGACTGCATCACGTGCGAGGTTTGGCCGATTTGTGTTGGCGCCATCATCAGTTGTACGTGGTTGGTAATCAGAACGTACACATCCACGCGACAATCGACATGCAGGGTGGCCTTGTTCAGATCGGTCAGGTAGCAGACCCGGTCACCATCGGCATGGAAGGTCGGCTGCCGCTCATTGCCGCGCTGGGACCATTTGCTGGGCAACATAGGCCAGGTCGTGCCGTGGCTGGCGCGGAATGATCAATCGCGCGGCATGATGGAGCTGCAATCTGGATCGCCAGCGGACTCGCTGTCTGCAAGTCGTTCCGATATCTCTACGCGGGAATCAGTGCCGGTTCACCGGGCGGCGCAATCCGCGTCTACCACGAATTCATACTTGCATATGCGTTGTACCGCACAGACCATTGGCCTGTTTTCGGAAATGCTGGCCGCCCGAGCACAGCGGCCTTCGAGATATTCAGTGCGCCCAACAATAGGACGATCAAGAATGCTTTCCATCAAACGGATTCTGGCGAACCTGGCAGTCGCCGCGCTTTTGTGTGTTTCAGCGACGACGCTTGCCCAGGCGCCGCCCTCGCTGGGACAGGCGGGAAGCTTTTCGATTCTCGGCGGGTCGGCAATCTCCAATACCGGAAGTTCGGTGGTCACTGGCGATCTCGGCATCTGGCCGAACACAGCAAGTTCGATTACCGGTTTTCCGCCCGGAGTGGTCGTAGGCACGGTGCACGCGGGCGACGCAGTGGCACAGCAAGCGCAATCCGACCTCACCACAGCGTACAACGACCTGGCCGGCCGGTCGTGTGGCACCACGCTGACGGGAACTGACCTGGGTGGTCTCACGCTCACCCCTGGTGTCTATTGCTTCACTTCGGTCGCACAGTTGACCGGAACGCTGACCCTGGACGCGCAAGGCAATGCCAATGCGGTCTTCATCTTCCAGATCGGCACGTCGCTAAACACCGCATCCGGTGCGCGGGTGCTGGTAATCAACGGCGGCTCGAACTGCAATGTGTTCTGGCAGGTCGGCAGTTCCGCCACTCTCGGCACCGCCACGACTTTCGCCGGCACGGTTCTCGCGCTCACCAGTATCACCCTGACCACCGGTGCATCGGTTTCGGGTCGGGTGCTGGCGCGCAACGGCGCCGTCACACTGGATACCAATAATGCGGCGCTTTGCTCGGTTGGCTGTCCTGCGATCATCTTGGCGCCGGCGAGTCTGCCGAATGGTGGCGTGGGCATGGCGTATAGCCAGACGCTCACCGCGAGCGGCGGCACCGCGCCCTACAGCTTCAATGTCGTCTCCGGGGCGCTACCGCCAGGGCTGACGCTCACCCCTTCCGGGGTGCTCGCTGGCGTACCGTCCACCAGTGGCAGCTTTACGTTTACCGTCACGGCGACCGACGCCAACGGCTGTGCCGGCTCGCAGACCTACATGATTGTCATCAACGCAACCATGTGCACGACCATCACGGTCTCTCCGACCAGCCTTCCCGCAGCAAACGTCGGCGTTGCCTATAATCAGACGCTGACCGCCAGCGGTGGCACCGCGCCCTATACCTTCATTGTGGTTTCTGGCGCGCTGCCGCCGGGGCTGACGCTCTCCCCCACGGGAATGCTGACCGGTACGCCTTCTTCGGCAGGCAACTTTGTCTTCACGGTCCGTGCAACCGATGCAGCGGGCTGCGTCGGCTTCCGGACCTACAGCTTCGCCGCGGTGGCCGCGTCCCAGCCCGTGCCCTCGCTGTCGCAGTGGGGTCTGCTGATACTGTCGCTCCTGCTGGTGGTCGCTGTCGTATTGCGGCAACGGCGCGGGAGTTAAGCGCAGGGCAGGCGCAGCGCGAAATTCTCAGCGCAGGGATTCCCGAAGCGCCCGCCTGCTGAACGCTGAACGAGTTGTTTAGCAAGCGTTGTGAGATACGCGGGCGGGGCGCACTCTCGAGCCTGCAACAAAAGCGCAAAAAGGGTCCAAAGGTGGAACCGGGACTGCGCAGCGGAATAATCCAGGTTCTAAACGAAATGGACGTGCGGCCCGATCTAACGGTCCGCCATTGTCTCCCTCCGTCGCACGACAACTCGCACAGGAGTGCGCATGAACGTCAAGCCGACAAAGCCCGCAACCGGTCTGCAAAAATGCACGACCGGCATCGAGGGATTCGATGCCATCACCGCGGGTGGACTACCGAGCGGTCGAACCACGCTATTGGTTGGCGGGCCGGGCTCCGGCAAGACGATTTTTGCCCTGAAGTTTCTCGTGCACGGTGCGGCGATTGGCGACGAGCCGGGCTTGTTTGTCGCCTTCGAGGAGAGCGCGGATCGCATCGTCGCCAATGCCGAAGGATTCGGGTGGAACCTCGCAGCCCTTCGGGACAAGGAACTTATCTTCATCGATGCCCAGCCCTCGCCCGATCTGGTTCAGTCGGGAGATTTCGATCTGGGGGGAATGTTGGCCGTGCTGGGAGCGCAGGCTTCGAAGTTCGGCGTGCGCCGCATCGTTCTCGACGCGTTGGATGTCGTCCTGGCACTGCTGCCGGACGAGGCCGCAAAGCGCCGCGAGTTGTACCGCCTGCACGCCTGGTTGCTGGAACAGGAACTGACCTGCGTCATCACTGCCAAATCCGGTGGCGACACGGGTTCGCCTAATCGGGAGCCGTCATTCAGCTACTTGCAATTCATGGTGGACTGCGCCGTTGTCCTCAAACATCAGGTCATCACGGGCATCTCCCAGCGCAACCTGCGCGTGCAGAAATATCGCGGTTCTTCATTCGATGAGAACGAATCGCCATTCCTGATCGGCAAGAGCGGGTTTGAGATTTCGGTTTCGCAACCGCTCGTCAGTGGTATGTCGAACGCCAGTAAGGAACGCGTATCGAGTGGTGTCGAGCGGCTCGACACGATGCTGGGAGGCGGTTACTACCGCGGTGCCTGCATACTGATCACGGGCTTCCCCGGAACCGCAAAGACGACATTGAGCGGGACATTCGCCGAGGCCGCATGTCTGCGCGAAGAGCGCACCCTTTTCGTAAGCTTCGACGCGGATTCCAACGAGGTTGTGCGCGACCTCACATCGGTTGGAATACATCTGGGCCCGCACCTTGAGAGCGGCTGCCTGCGTATGTTTTCAGCGCGAACGGTGACAGGCAGTGCGGAGTCTCATCTGGTCCGTATCAAGACCCTCGCCATGGAGCACGGGACGAAGTGTGTGGTAATCGATCCCGTTTCGACCTGGACCATGGCCGCCGACCGGGTGAGCGCGCACGGCATGTCGGAGCGGTTGATCGATTGGTCCAAGTCCGAAGGCATTACCCTCTTTTGCACAAGTCAGCTGGACGACCAGTCCAGCGCGCAGATGCTTGGCACCTCGCTGCAGGTCTTGACACTCGCCGATACCTGGATCCACGTCGATTACCTGATGCAAGCGGGAGAGCGCAACCGCAGCCTGTCCATCATAAAGTCGCGTGGCACCGCGCATTCGAACCAGGTGCGCGAGCTGATCCTCAGCGATAGCGGAGTAACGCTGGCCGACATTTATACCGCAGGCGGCGACGTGTTGATGGGGACCCAGCGGTGGGAAAAGGAACGCGCGGATCTTGTCGCCGTCGAGGAGGCGGAGATCGAAGGAAGGCTCAAGCGCGTGCGGCTGGATGCGGAAGAAGCGGAGCTTGAGGTGCGCGTCAAATCCCTGCAGACCGAACTCGTTGCGAAACAGGTGGAGAAATCCCTGCTCGCTCGCACCACCGAGAAGCAACAGCGTCGATCGGACCGCGGCGACAACAAGATGCGCGAACTGCGCGGAGCGGACCCAACGGATGGGGAGGACAAATGAGTGGGCCAGCAGCCAAGCCAGAGGCTGTCAAACTCACGATTTATGTCGCCGGCGATGCCGTCAATTCGGCGCAGGCGATCGTAAATCTCGGAGCGATCTGTCGTGAGCATCTTCCAGATCGCCATACGATCGAGATCGTGGATGTATTTCGCCATCCCGATCGTGCGCTGAGCGACGGGGTCTTCCTGACTCCCACGCTGATAAGGGTAGCGCCGCTGCCGCAGCGAAGGATCGTGGGTACGTTGCGGGATACCGAGCGGGTACTGCGTGCGCTGGATCTGGGGCTTGCATCGTGACTAAGCCTCTGGAGGCAATCTTCTCAACCGATGTTGATGCTGAGGTGTCCGCGCTGATCGCGGCGCTGCACGCGAATGAGCAGCGGTTGACAGAGCTCACCCGGGGTGAGGTCGACTCGGTGGCTGATCGCGACGGCCGAACGATCCTCCTGCGCAAAGCCCAGGACCATCTTCGCCTCAACGAATCGTTGCGATTGGCAGCCATTCTCAATGCGCTGCCCGACAACGTCGCGCTGCTTGACAACCAGGGCGTGATCGTTGCCGTAAATGAGGCATGGCGGAGCTTCGCGCACGCCAATCAGTTTGTTGGATCGAACTGTGGCGTGGGCGTGAATTATCTCGGTGTGTGCGATGCGGCTCGGGGCGCGCATTCCCTTGAGGCGGACGAAAGCGCCGAGGGCATCCGCCGGGTAATGTCGGGAACGTCGACCGAGTTCACCCTTGAATATCCATGCCACTCCGAGACGCAGCACCGATGGTTCCTGATGACGGCATCGCCGTTGAACGGAACGCCGCCTGCCGGCGTAGCGATTCGGCACTTGGATATGACAGCTGAGCACGATGCGAAGGAAGAATTGCGTGCCAGCGAGCTCATATTTCGCCAGATGGCCGAGAATATCCGGGATCTGTTTTTTATTCGCGAGGCTGATAGCCAGCGGATGTCGTACGCGAGCCCGGCCTACGAGACAATCTGGGGCCGCAGTTGCGCGAGCCTGTACGCCAATCCCGAGTCCTGGATGGATTCGATACATCCTGATGATCGCGAGTTGATTGGCGACAGGAATGCAGAGGGACGGCTGCTGACGCGATTCGAGATCGAGTTCCGGCTTGTGCAGGACGATGGCACGATTCGCTGGATCGAAGCGCGAGGATTTCCGGTGCGCGACTCAGCCGGCAATACGGTGCGCGTTGCTGGCGTCGCCAAGGATGTTACCGAGCGCAAGACAGCGCAGGACAGGATCACCTATCTCGACCGCGTACGCGCGATGCAGAGCGGCATCAATACGCTGATCCTGCGTGTGCACGATCGCGATGAACTTTACAGCGAAGCGTGCCGCATCGCGGTCGAAGTAGGCAGGTTCCGCATGGCCCTGATCGGCGTCGTGGACAGGAACGCGATGAAGATCGCCCCGGTTGCGATGGTGGGCAAGGATGAGGAGCTGGTGGGTACCATCAGGAAATTCCTGTCATCGGGCGAGCTTTCTTCAACCACGATGGTCGCGCGCGCCATCAGGGAGAAACAGCCCGTCGTATCCAACGACTCGCAAAACGATCCCCAGGTGTTGTTCGGCAAAAAATACTTCGAAGCTGGAGTTCGTTCGATCGTGATCTTGCCGCTGATCGTCTCAGGTGAGGCGACAGGCGCGCTGGCGCTGTATGCCGACGAGATTGAATCCTTCCATGAAGAAGAGCTGATTCTGCTGACGGGATTGGCCGGCGACATCGCCTACGCGCTCGACCACATCGAAAAGCAGGAGAAGCTTGATTACCTCGCCTACTACGACGCGCTCACCGGACTCGCCAATCGCAACCTGTTTCTCGATAGAGTGGCGCAGGGAATACGTAGCGCGGTCAGCGGCGGGCACAAGCTGGCGCTGTGCCTGATCGATCTGGAGCGATTCAAGAACATCAATGACAGCCTGGGCTGGTCCGCCGGAGACGAGCTGTTGAGGCAGGTGACAGACTGGCTGACGCGTAACGCGGGCGACGCCAACCTGTTGGCACGAGTAGGTGCAGACGACTTTGCGCTGATATTGCCGGAAGTCATGCAAGAAGGTGATGTGGCGCGGCAGGTGGAAACATTGACGGCCGCTTTCCAGGATCATTCTTTTCAGTTGAACGACGCCGTGTTCCGCATTGCGGCCAAAGTCGGCATCGCGCTGTTTCCTGATGACGGCGCCGACGCCGAGACCGTATTCGGAAATGCCGAAGCCGCACTCAAAATGGCCAAGAAGAGCGGCGATCGATACCTGTTCCATACCAAGAAAATGACCGAGGCCGTGGCCGTCAAGCTGGCACTGGAAAATCAGTTGCGCCAAGCGCTCGACAATGAAGAGTTCGTACTGCATTACCAGCCCAAGATCAACCTCGCGACTGGCAAGGTGACCGGCGCTGAAGCGTTGATCCGCTGGAACGATCCGCGCAGCGGGCTTGTCCCGCCCGCCATGTTCATCCCGGCGCTTGAGGAGACGGGGTTGATCAACCGGGTGGGCCGCTGGGTATTGCAGAAAGCGCTGGCCGACTACCGGCGTTGGCGTGATGCGGGTCTCGGCGAGGTGCGACTTGCTGTGAATGTTTCGCCGTTGCAGTTGCGACATCTCGACTTCGTGGCCAGCGTCGAGCAACTCCTCGCCGTTGATGTGCATGCAGCGCAGGGGCTGGAGCTGGAGATCACCGAAGGTATTTTCATGGGAGATATCCAGCAAAGTATCGCTTCGTTGCAGGCCATCCGCGCCATGGGCATCACCATCGCCATCGACGACTTCGGTACGGGGTACTCGTCGCTTGGGTATCTTTCGAAGCTGCCGGTCAACGCGCTCAAGATCGACCAGTCGTTCGTGACCGACATGACCCAGTCTCCGCAAGGCCTGGCCCTGGTATCGACAATCATCGATCTTGCGCACTCGCTGTCGTTGAACGTGGTAGCCGAGGGCGTCGAAACCGAGCAGCAGTCGAGGCTGCTGCGGCTTCTCAAGTGCGACGAGATGCAAGGCTATTTTTTCAGCAAGCCGGTTCCTGCGGATATCTTCGAGGCCAGGTTCCTCAGAACGCCCTGTTCGAGTTGATCCGAAGTCCGCCAGGGCATCCCAGGCGTACAGATCAGGTGCTTCGCAGCCGACGGGGTTCAAGTCGATGTAGCGATAGCGGCGCAGCCGCTTTCGGAATTCCGCGAAAACTGCACGCTACGCCGGTTTCGGACAGTCGGGGCCGCCGCCCGCCGCCCCCGGCCGCAGCGTTCGTGCAGGACGTCTGAAGCCTATTTTCCTGCCCCGCGCTGCACCGCGGCGCCCGTGCGCTGCGCGTTCCCGTAAGTCCCTGCGCCCAACTGACCCGTACGAGCGAATTCGGCAACCGCGTGGAAAAATCCTTGTGCCTCGCGCGTTGCGACGCGCTTGCCACTGGCGTCCAGCTCGAACTCCACAATCCCGTGATCCGTGCCGGGAAACTCCAGCAGGGTGATGTCGCGGCCTGCTTGCTGCAGTGCAATCAGGTCGTCTCGGGTCTGGGCTGGCGGTGCCTCGATGTCGTCACCAGCCAGCACCCAAAGCACCGGCACGTCCACGGCGCTTAGCACCGGCAACGGCTGGTGACGCCACGGTGTGCCGCGTGCGCTGCGTCGACGCGCGATGGGGGCCGCAATGCGCAAGGTCAGCGGCGAATACGCAGAAAGTGCGCCGGTAAATTCGCCGCCCAGTTCCTTGAACCAGGGCGCGGAGTGGTATCGCTTGTACGCGGCTGCATACTCTGCAAAGCCTAGCTTGAACCCACTCGCCATCAACTCGCCGGTCGCGTCGGCAACTTCGCCCGCTGCCACCAGGTCGGCGCCGCTGTAGCCCTTTGCGGCCAGCTCTTGAAGCACCTGGCTGCGGTTTTCCTCAAGGGGTGAAATGGTCAGGCCATAGCTCACGATCACCCGGTCTGCTGGCTCCTTCGCTTGCGCAAGTGGCGCGACCCAGCCCCCCTGGCTTGCACCGGCGTACACCAGCGCGCTCATCTGCGCACCTGCCAGTTGCCGCGCCTCACGGGCCGCCATGGCGGCATCGCCGGCGAGCACGTGGAAGTCCTGGGTGTACTTCCCGCCCGACGCACCGGTGCCGCGTTTGTCGTAGACGAAGACGCCGACGCCGTTCGCGGGTAACAGCCGCTGCCACGCGTTGTAGCGCAGCGCAGACGTTGACTCCGATCCATGGATGTCGAGCACCACCGGCACGGGGCCCGGGCCCGCAGGCAGCACCAACCGTCCGGCAAGCACGACATCACCACTCCGAAACGTCACGTCTTTCTGGACCAATGCAATGTGGCGACCCACGGCGCCATCGAATTGAATCGATCCGTCTTGAATGGATCCGTCTTGAATGGATCGGTCGGCGCAGAGCAGGGTGACAATGTGGCCGTCGGCTCGGCCCGTGCGTCCGCGTGTCGAGACCAGTCGGTCCGTTGCACCCTCCGTCGCGAGCATGCCATTGCTTCCGTCCGCCATGCGCCAGCGCAAGCCGTCCTTCGCATGCCCGACATCGATGATGCGACCATCACTGAGTTTGTACACGCCGACGGCGCAGTGGTCGTTCGGCAAGGGGGCCGCATCCCGAGCGTGCGCCATCGAGCTAAACAACAGCGCCGCACCCAGTACGAGTGTCTTCATGAGATGTTCTCGCCTGCAAAAACTGTCAAGTCTATTAAGATCGAGGGCCGGGCCAGAAATAACAGTGCCAGATTGACTCGTGCTTCGAGCTCATCGTGTATCTCCTGGCCCGCAGGACACGCCATCCACGTTGACTTGCGGAGTGCCTGTCGAGGGCGGATGCTGACAAACACCCATCGGTTGTCACGGCATCCCGACATCGGCGCAGGAGCAGGTCATGGTTGTTGATTCAGCGTTTCCCGCCGGCTCGGCCGAGCGGGTAGAGGCGCTCGATGCCCTGCGTGGCCTGGCGCTGTTCGGGATCCTGCTCGCGAACATCCTTTACTGGTCGGGTTGGGGCATGGGCTCCGACGCCCAGCGGCTGGAGTGGGCAGGAGCGGACGCGGTCCTCTGGCAATATCGCTTTCACCACCTCCTGGTGGACGGTAAGTTCTATACCGTTTTCTCGCTGCTGTTCGGTGTCGGCTTTGCGCTGCAGCTCGAGCGCTTGGCGCGGCGCGGACACGACGGCCTGCGCATGTATCGTCGCCGCGTGCTCGTGCTGCTCGGCATCGGTCTGGTCCATTCGTACCTCGTCTGGGACGGCGACATCCTGACCCTGTACGCATTGCTGGGCTTCGTATTGCCTATTTTCCATCGCTGGACCGGACGCGTGTTGGTGATGACTGGTCTGGCGCTCGTGCTGGTGGTGCCCTTTGCGGGTAAGGCCCTGTTCGCCGCGCTTGGATGGGCGCCGCATGAGTTGCTGTATGCATTCAGCGACGGGATTGCCCGGGCATTGGGCGCGGACCCAGCGCCAGAGCGCATCCTCGCGTGGATGCAGCGGGAGGACCTTCGCGGCTGGGCGGCCTGGGTGGCGAGCGGGCCATGGTATTCGTGGGGTCTCCGGCTCGAGGTTTGGCGGATCCCGAAGGTGCTCGGAATCATGCTGATCGGCATGGCCGCGGGTCGTCGACTTGCCGCCGGAACATTGCTCGAAGATCGACAGTTGCTGTGGCGCGTGCTGGTCGCCGGCGTGGTCGTCGGCCTGCCGGCCAGCGTGATTTACGCGTGGCGTCCGGGGCTCGGTCAGGCGGACTGGCCTTCGCTGATTGGCACTTTACCGCTCGGACTGGCCTATGCAGCGGCATTCGCGCTTGCCTGGCCTGCTGCCTGTCGGTGGCTCGGCATCTTTGCGGCGCCCGGGCGGATGGCACTGACCAACTACCTGACCCATTCGCTGGTGGGTATGGTTGTGTTCTACGGCATCGGCTTCGGCTTCGTGGGCCGACTTCCGGTTTGGGCCATCTATGCCGTCGCGATTGCCATCTACGCGTTGCAGATCGTCGCTTCGAGGTGGTGGCTAGCCCGCCACGCGCAGGGTCCGATGGAAGCTTTGTGGCGACGTTGGACCTACGGGCCAATGACTCGAACAAGCGCGCCAACGTCAACGCAATGATCACGCGCTGCACGTGGGCATTCGGCTGGGTTGCTGGAAGGTGCGCTGCCGCGGGCGTGCAATCGCGTCGCGGCGCGACTCCGACGTAGGCCGAGTCGCCTGCTCACGGTGCGATACAGCACTTCGCGCGGAATCTGGCCGGCGCGATCAACGAAGCGGGCAAAATCCGGCTCAAAGTGCTCGGTCGCCTTAATGTCGGCGGCGCTACCATGCGGCCATGCCGCCGCAATTTTTCGCCATCATCGTCCTCTGCAGCCTGTCACTGGAAGCCACGGCCGCTTCGTCATCGGAGTCACCCATGCGTACCCTCGTGAACTTCGACAACAGCCCGCAGGAACCGCGCTGGATCGCGGTGAACGATGGCGTGATGGGCGGCCGCTCGAGTGGGAAGCCGATGGTCGAGAATGGCGAACTGGAGTTCAGCGGAGAGCTTTCGCTTGCGAACAACGGTGGGTTTGCTTCTGTGCGCAGCGTGGGCAGAGACTTCGACCTGAGTGACGCCTCCGTGGTAATCCTTCGGGTGCGTGGTGACGGCCGCCGCTATCAGTTGCGGCTGGCCACGGATGCGCGCTACCGCGGGGTGTCGGTGTCGTACGGCGCCGAGTTCGAAACTACGGCCGGTGAGTGGAGCGAAGCGCGATTGCCACTTTCGTCGCTTACGCCCACGGTGCGCGGCTCACGTCTGCAGGGCCCGCCGCTGGACTCGTCGCAGGTGCGCGAAATCGGTCTGCTGATCGCGGACAAGCGTGAAGGCGCTTTCGCGCTGGCAGTGGACTGGATTGCGGTGCAGTGAATCCAATGGGTTGTCCGAGGCGACAACCTGGACATGGCTCCATCATTCCGCAGGACGCAATATCGACACAATCGAGTTGCGCGATACGCTGCTCCCCACAGCTACCACTCCAGCATGATCTTGCCGATGTGCTCGCTGCTTTCCATCAACGCATGGGCCTTGGCCGCGTCGCGTGCCGGGAAGACCTTGTAGATGAGCGGCCTGGCTCTGCCCGATTCCAGCAGCGGCCAAACGTGCTCGTGCAGTTTCCTGGCCAGCTCGGCCTTGAACATGACAGGCCTCGCACGCAGCGTGGATCCAGTGAGAGTCAGCCGCCGCCGCATGATCTGTGAAACATCGATATCGGCCTGCTTGCCGCCAAGGGTGGCGATGAAGACCAGTCGGCCATCTTCCGCCAGCAGCTCGATTTCGCGCGGGACGTAGTCGCCGGCGACCATGTCGAGAATCACGTCGACGCCGCGGTCGTCGGTTTGCTTCCTCACTTCCTCGACAAAATCCTGCTCGTGGTAGTTGATGGCGTGCGCACCCAGTTTTTCGCAGGCCGCGCATTTTTCGGCATTGCCTGCGGTGGCGAAAACGGGATGGCCGAAGGCGTGCGACAACTGGATGGCGGTGACGCCGATTCCGCTGGAGCCGCCTTGCACCAATAGCGATTCCTTCGCTCCATCATCGGTGGTGCCGAGGCGCCCGCGATCGAACACGTTGCTCCACACGGTGAAGTAGTTCTCCGGCAGCGCGGCAGCTTCGACCAGCGTCAGCCCCTTGGGTACCGGCAGACATTGCAGCAACGGCGCGACGGCGTATTCGGCGTATCCGCCACCCGTGAGCAAGGCGCAGACCGCGTCGCCTTGCCTGAGACGAAAAGGGTTTTCACCGCCAAGATCACCTTCGACCAATTCGCCGGCCACCTCCAGTCCGGGCAGATCGGACGCGCCAGGAGGCGGCGCGTAATTGCCCTTGCGCTGGAACACGTCGGGCCGGTTGACGCCTGATGCCGCAACCTTGATCAACACTTCACCCGGCCCCGGGCGAGGGATGGCGCGCTCGGTCAGTTGGAGTACGTCCGCTTCCCCGGGCCGGGTGATTTCGATGGCTTGCATGGTGGCCATTTGCTTTGTCAGGTGGCGTGGGGCGGGCGGGAAAGCAAAGTCCGTTGGCCCGGCCATCAGTTGGCTGCGCTTACCGGGTGGCGTGGTTGAGCATGGCCAACAACGCCTCGGCAGCCGCTTCCGAGGATGCCGGGTTCTGGCCCGTGATCAGATTGCCGTCGGTGATCACGTGCACTGCCCAGTCAGCCTTCTTTTCGTAACTGGCGCCGTTGGCTTTCAGCATGTCCTCGAGCAGGAATGGCACGACATCTGTCAGACCCACGGCGGCTTCTTCGCTGTTGGTGAAGCCGGTGACCCGCTTGCCCTTTACCATCGGTGCGCCGCCGGCGCTGCGTGTTTTTTTCAAAGCTCCTGGTGCATGGCAAACGAGTGCGATCGGCTTGCCGGCGGCGTACGTTGATTCGATGAGGCCGATGGAATCCTCGTCGTTGGCCAGGTCCCACAGCGGGCCGTGGCCACCGGGGTAGAACACGGCGTCAAAATCGTCGTTCGCAACATCGGCCAGCACTCGCGTCGATGCGAGCGCTGCGGTGGCCTCGGCATCGGCACGGAAGCGGCGGGTGGCATCGGTCTGCGCATCGGGTTCGTCGCTCCTGGGGTCAAGCGGCGGCTGCCCGCCCTTGGGAGAGGCCAGCGTGATGTCAGCGCCGGCATCCTTGAACACGTAGTAGGGCGCGGCGAATTCTTCCAGCCAGAAACCCGTTTTCTTGCCGGTATCGCCCAGGCGATCGTGTGACGTCAGAACCATCAGGATTTTCATGAGGTGCTCCGAGCAGGGGGCACCCAGTCTGCACAGGGTCTGCGCAACGGGACGTAAAGCACGCCTGGCAGGACCGATCCCGCCGCGCGATGGAGCGGCACGTTTGATCAGGACGGGCCGACTGTCCGGAAGCGTTCCCAGCATCGCGACGCACGCAAAGGTCGACCCTGAGCCCAGGCTTTGCTGGCTGTTTTTGCGACCCAGACTTTGGATCTCGCGAATCCGCTTCCTTGGGCAGCGGTCAATAAGTCAGTTCGAGGCGCGCCATGGCATTCCCAAAACTTCGAGCAGCGCGTCCTGTTTCATCGCCTTGGCGTACAACCATCCCTGCATCCTGCGAACGCCAATCGCGGTCAACGCTTCCTGCTGGTCCATGGACTCGACGCCCTCTGCAACCACATCGATGTCGAGTTCGCCAGCCATGCCGACAATCGCGGAGACAATGGCCGCATCGACGCTGCTCGTTGGCAGTCCGGAGACAAAGGTACGGTCAATCTTGATGACGTCAATGGGTAGTCGCCTGAGGTACACGAGCGACCCAAACCCCGTTCCGAAATCGTCGATGGCGAAGAGAACTCCCATGGCTCGAAGCGCATCCAAGGTAACCAAAGCGGCATCGAGGCAGCCCATCAAGGTCGTTTCCGTGATCTCCAGACACAGCCGATCCGGCGACAGCCCGGAATCCTCCAGCGCGGATGCAATGTCATCCACCAGTGACTTGCTCGCAAACTGGCGCGCGGAGACATTGACCCGCAAAGCCAGGATATTTCCATCGCGCGTCGGACACCATCGCGCGGCGTCCCGGCAGGCCTGTCGCAACACGAACTTGCCCAACGGGACCATCAAACCGGAAGATTCCGCCACTTCGATGAACTCACCGGCGGCGTGCACAATGTCGCCCTGGTTCCACCGCAGCAATGCCTCTGCGGCGACCCATTGCTGCAGCCCGGCGTCATACTCGGGCTGGTAGTAAACCTCGAATTCGTCGTGCGCCAGCGCACGGCGAAGCACGCGTTCCATTCGCAGACGCTCTACGAGCATGTCGTGGTGGGTTGGCTCAAACACTTCATAACCGTGGTCGTTGGCGGCCTGGGCTCGGTGTGCCGACTCCTCCGCCTGACGCAGCAATATGGCGGCGTCCTCGTTCGTGCCTGGCCCTGCGTAAGCGATACCCACCGCCATTCCGGGCGCTGCCTCGGCGTTTTCCCAGTGCACCGCCTCCATGCAGTCCAGGCAACGCTCTGCGAAATGAATGGCAGTACCCTGCGCCACCTTCCGCGTCAGCAGGAAGGCGAACTTGTTCGAATGCACGCGCGCCAGTTCGACATCGGGGCCGCACAACTGGCGCAACTCCTCTGCGATTCGAACCATTACGTCTTCGGCACTTGGCGCATGCACCGACGATGAAATCGTCGACGAATCAACCAGAAGCAGAATGATCGCCACCGGTTGCTCCAATCCACGCGGGATCGCCAACCGCTGTCGTACCAGTTCGACCATGTAGTCGCGATTGCCCAGCCCTGTCTTGGCATCGTGCAAGAGAAGATGCTCAACTTCCTCTTCTGCATCGCTTCTGCGGTTTACCTCAAACGCCATCGCGACGAAATCACCCATGCTCGCTGCGAACGTGGCTTCTTCACTCGTCCAGACCCGATCGGCTTGCCTGCTTTCATGACAGATTGCACCGTAAAGCTTCCCGCCCACACAGGCCGGGGCGTCGATAACGGCATGCGTGCGAATACGTCGGACGAAGTCATTGAACACGCCTCGATGAACCTGCGGTGGCGCACCAAGGTTGGACCGCACACTGCTCATGACGCGCACGTCCTGGAGCGTCGACATGTAGGCGTCGGCATCAATGGCCAGGGCTTCCTCATTATTGTCGCTGCTGTGGATGCGCGTCAGAGCGTCCCAGCTGTTGAGGCAATTCAGGGTGCCAGCGTCGGCGTCGTAGCGCCAGACGCTGACACGTTCGACGTCAAGCGCCCAGGCAGCGCCCTCGCAGATCGAGCCAATCGCTGTTTCGAACGTGCAGTTGGACTGCCAGACAGTCCGCGTCAGGTTGACCAAAGCGCGCGTATACCGCTCGGCGGGAGATAGCGAAGGCCAAGATGTGGTGTCCGGAAGGGACGCCGCAGGAAGTATTGTGTGTTCCATAGCGCACACAACGATACATCAAATCAGCAGGCAGGAGCAGGCATCAAAGCGATTCAATTCAGCGCTTTATTTTGACAATCAAAAGACAAGTCTCGCGAATTGCATGGCGGCGCCTTGTGCGCGCGGTGTCCAAACGACCCGCATTCGTGAGTGTTTGCCAATATACCTTTCAACTCAACAAGGACTTGAGCGGACTTCCGCACGTGAACTTTATGAGTCGACGCAAGACGGGAGGATGCGAACGTGTAATCAAACACTGACCAGGTTGGCGCTGAAATGACACCTCGATGCGGAAGTCAACGCTGATCCAGCTCGTGGTGGATCAACACGACGCATTGCGAAGCAAACAGCATCGTGGATCCCAGCGTGATCTTTTTCGCGCCGAGGCGCTCGAGGGTGTGGAAGGTGTTCTTCGGCATCGGGATATGGTCGGTGAGCAGGAAGCAGGGATTGCAATGGAACTCTTGCTCGCGAATCGATGTGCCTTTCCTGTCCATTACGAAAAGTTGGTGACCTTCAGCCAGCTCCTGCACAAGCCTCTCGAAGCTGACCGTACGCACGCTGACGCCGGTCTCCACCGGTCGCGTTTCGTCCTTCCCCATTCCCCTCGAAGCATCCAGCGCCTTCGCGACCTTGCCCAGCAGCGACTGTTCGTCGAAACCGCCGATGTCATGCATCGCGTTGGCCTCGAAGCGGATCGTGCGTGAGAAATCCTGGGTGCTTTCCAACACCAGGAAAACCACCACATCCGCACGATGCGACTGCGCCACGAAGATCGCGTTCATCAGCGTATGCGCAAGGATTTCGGTGTGCGCTTCCTTGCCAACACCAGCCAACAGCTTCTGGCTATCCGTCGGTGCCGCCCGCGCTCTGAGTACAAAGGTTCGCATGTGTTGTTTTTATCCCGATGTTGTAGCCGTGTGACTATTTTCCATCATCGACAAGGTACGCGTGCCACACGGGAAGCGTAGTCGATGCGTGCAGTGCGAGCCGTGGTTGGGATGAGCCATGGTGTCAGTCGCTGAGTCCATGCATTCCGGTGGAAACGTGAACATCGGGTTGGCACGGAGTACGCTACGCGACCATGTTCATAGCCTGCCTTGTTGCAACCCTTTTGCTCGTCGTGATGACGGCGCTGCCGATGTCGCGTTCCGAGGTCTGGTGGGTTCGTGCGCTCGACTTTCCGCGCCTGCAACTGGCGGTGTTCGCCTTGGTGCTGTTGCTGGTCGAACTGGTACTGCTCAACCGTAGCTCGGTGGGTATGTGGTTACTGTTTGCAGCGGGGGTGGCTTGCCTGGCTTGGCAGGCGTGGTGGATTGTTCCCTTTACACGGCTGAGTGCGGTAGAGGTGAAGGACGCGCCATCGGGTGATGATCAGAAAAACTCGATTCGCGTACTCACCTCGAATGTGCTCGGGTCGAATCGACAGTCGGGGAAGTTGCTCGATCTGGTGCAACAAAGTTCACCGGACGTCCTGGTAACGCTGGAATCGAACGCATGGTGGCAGTCGCAGCTCGATCACCTTGAGTCGGAGTATCCGCATACGGTCAAGTGTCCGCTGGAAAACCTGTTCGGCATGCACGTGTATTCGCGATTGCCGCTCAGCGACAGCCGCATCGAATATCTGGTTGAAGATGGCATTCCTTCGATCCACACCTGCATCACGTTGCGTTCCGGCCGTCAGGTGAGCGCGCACTTTCTTCATCCGACACCGCCGAACCCCGAGTTCAACGACGAGTCGTCGGAGCGCGATGCGGAACTCGTCATGGTGGCAAAACGCGTAGCTGAAAATGATCAGCCGACGATCGTCTGCGGCGACTTGAACGATGTCGCGTGGTCATCCACCACGCGCCTGTTTCGCAAGCTCAGCGGACTGCTTGATCCACGCGTTGGCCGCGGCATGTTCAACACCTTCCACGCCGACTGGTGGTTCATGCGCTGGCCGTTGGATCACCTGTTTCACAGCGCGCATTTCACTTTGAAGGAGATCCGCCGGCTGCCTTGCATTGGTTCGGATCACTTCCCTTTGTTGACTGCCTTGCAATTCAATCCCGAGTTTTCAGCGCAACAGGACGGGCTGGATTGCGATGCAGACGATGAGGCGCGCGCCCAAGCCAAGCAATCAAAGGAAAACGTCGACGCTCGCGACGTGCCCGAATCTGGAACAGACTGATACGAATCCGCGATCAGGTTGCCAGCGACCTGTCGAGGCCGGAACCTGGCAGAACGCCAGACAAGCCAGTCGGCGTCATCAATGTCGAACGCGGTGTCGAAAAGTATTCGCCGACCGCGCCATGCTGCGATATCACCTGTCAGCTTGTATAGGTGAGCCCGTCAGAACGCCTTGCAGCTGGTTTAATTCAGGATGGGCGATCCGACTCGGCGGTCCGCGTCTTGTGCCCACCGGAAGGCAGGCGGGCCATGATGAACGGAGCCAACGAACCATGGACGACGATGGAGACGAGTATCGCGATCATTGCGATCCGCCAGAGCGCGTC
>JBBSLA010000048.1:0-19449 GCA_038255665.1 Lysobacterales bacterium
CGGGGAGGCGAGTTGGCGGAGGAAGTGCCCGCAGGGTGGCCGAATGGATTCGGCCAGTTCGCTGCAGGCGCAGGGATGCGCCTTCAGCGAACCCCGTAGCCAACTCGCGCAGTCGTGCGGATTCACCGCACGACCGACCCGCCACGGGCGCATCTTTGGGCACCGTTTCTGTGCGAGCAGAAAGGGTGCTCGGCGGGCGGCAGCCCGGCGAAACGCTTGACCAGTCTGGCGACAGCCAACAAGAGAGAAGCAGCGGGCGGCAGCCCGGCGAAACGCTTGACCAGTCTGGCGACAGCCAACAAACAAAGCGAAGCGGCGCCTCCGGGTACACTGCGCGACTGACAGCGCCACGACAATTCATGTCCAACGATTCCCCCAATCACGAAGATCAAATTCGTGCCATCCCCGGCGCTCGGTACGCCGTGCTTGCGAGTCGCTGGAACGCGACGATCGTCGATGCGCTGGTTGAGTCTGCGACGCAGCTGCTGCGCGAACGCGGCGTTGCAGAAGACTGCCTCGACGTGATTCGCGTGCCGGGTGCCTGGGAGTTGCCGGTGGTGGCGGCGAAGCTGGCTGCACAAGGCCGCCACGCCGGGATCATTGCATTGGGTTGCGTCGTGCGTGGCGATACCCGTCACTATGAACATGTCGCCGATGGCTGCGCGCAGGGCTTGATGCAGGTTCAGGTGTTGCACCGCATACCGGTGCTCAATGGCGTGCTCGCGGTCGATCGCGAAGCCGATGCGAAGGCCCGCGCCGGCGGCAGCCACGGCAACAAGGGCGAGGAAGTGGCTCTGGCCGCATTGGAAATGACCCGACTGTGGAGCGAACTGTGACGACATCCAAACGTGCCGATGGCATCGACCCTGGCGCCCGCTCGCGGGCACGCCGGCGCGCCTTGCAGGCGCTGTATGCGTGGCAGGTCAGTGGCAATCGCATGGTCAACGTGATCGAGGAGTTCAGTCACGAACAGGACATGGAAATTGCCGACCTCGATTATTTCGAAGGCTTGCTGCGCGGCGTCGACAAGCATCTCGACGAACTCGACAAGGGGATCAAGCCGTTCCTGGATCGAGAAGTCGCTGAAGTCGATCCGATCGAACGGGCAGGATTGCGTCTTGCCGCTTTCGAGTTGAAGTACCGGCCCGACGTGCCCTATCGCGTCGTGCTCAACGAGGCCATCGAAGTCAGCAAGCGCTTCGGTGCCGAGCATGGCCACAGCTACGTCAACGGCGTCCTCGACAAGCTGGCCGCGCAATGGCGACCGGCCGAATATCGTAGTTCACGCACCTAACCGCACAGCTGGGAGTTGCCATGGCCGAGTTCGCGTTGATCGACAGGATTTGCGAACGCAGCACCTCGCGCAGCGACGTGCTGGTCGGCATCGGCGATGACGCGGCCGTGCTGGCGGTGCCGGCTGGCCATCAACTGGTCGTCAGCACCGACACGCTGATCGACGGCGTGCATTTCCCGCGCGGCAGCCGCGCCGACGACATCGGCTGGAAATCGCTGGCGGTGAACCTTTCCGACCTGGCCGCGATGGGCGCGTCGCCGGCCTGGGCATCGCTGGCGCTGACCTTGCCCGACGCCGATGCGGATTTCGTCGACGGCTTCATGGACGGCTTCGGCGCGCTTGCGGCGCAGCACCATGTCGCCCTGGTCGGCGGCGATACCACCCGTGGCCCACTCAGCATCACGGTGACCGTGCAAGGCCTTGTGCCCGACGGCAAGGCGCTGCTGCGCAGCGGTGCCATTGTGGGCGATGTCGTGTTCGTCACCGGCTCGCTTGGCGATGCGGCGGCCGGACTTCTTGTAATGCGCTCGCTGGCAAAACAGAACGACAACAATGCGGATCAGCAGCGTGCCCAGTTGATTGCACGCCTGCATCGACCGACGCCACGGATCGCCGCCGGACAAATCCTGCGCGGCATGGCCAGCGCCTGCATCGACGTGTCCGACGGATTGCTTGCCGACCTCGGGCATGTCGCGAAACGCAGTGGCGTCGCCATCGAGATCGAGATCGACCGGCTCCCTGCAAGTTCCGCGCTGTACGACCAGTTCCGCAGTGAACAACGCATTGCGTTGCAACTGGGTGGCGGCGATGACTACGAACTCGCCTTCACGGTGCCGCCTGCGCACGTCGACGCGGTGACGCGCAACCTGTCGAAGCTCGGTTGTGGCGTCACCCGCATCGGCCGGGTGATCGAAGGTGGCGGCGTTCGTGCCATTGATGCGGATGGCGAAGAGTTCATCATGCAGAGCGGCGGCTGGGATTCGTTCCAGTGAGCCTGGACGCTGCACAGCGGCGTGCCTTGCTCGGCCATCCTGCCGGCTGGATTGCGCTGGGTTTTGGCAGTGGTTTGAGTCCCGTCGCGCCCGGCACGGTAGGTTCCGCCGTGGCTGCGTTGATCTGGTTGTTGTTGCGCGAGCTTGATCCGGCCTGGATCGTGTTCGTGATCGTGGCAGCTACCGGACTCGGCGTATGGGCATCGAACGTGGTGATCGCGCGAATCGGCATCGACGATCCTGGCAGCATTGTCTGGGATGAATTCGTCGGTCAGTGGATTGCGCTGTTGCCGCTGCTGATTTGGCCGATGCCGAATTGGGGGATCGTGATCGGCTTCGGCCTGTTCCGCCTGTTCGATGTCTGGAAGCCGTGGCCGATTCGTTGGGCCGACACGCATATCAAGGGTGGCCTTGGCGTGATGGCCGACGATGTCCTCGCCGGTGTTTTTGCGGCCGCCGCGTTCGCAGCAATCCTGTCGCTCGTCTGAGACGGATCAGCCAGCGATCGGCAGCAACTTGCCGGGATTGAGGATACCGTCGGGATCAAACTGCGCCTTGATCGCGCGCATCAGGTCCAGTGCCACCGGATCGACCGCACGCGACATGAAATCGCGCTTGCTGATGCCGATGCCGTGCTCGCCAGACAGTGTTCCGTCCAGACTGAAAACCAGGTCGAAAATTTCCGCCAGGCAGGTGTCAACGACGGCGGCCTGCTCGGCCCGCGCGGGATGGTAAAGCAGGTTGACGTGGATGTTTCCGTTGCCTGCGTGGCCAAAATTGACGATCGCGATGCCGTACTTGTCGGCGATTGCCTTGGCTCCGACGATGAGCTCGGACACCCGACTGACCGGCACCACCACGTCTTCGTTGATCTTGTTTGGCGCGATCGAGCGCAGGCTGGGTGACAGTGCCTTGCGCGCAGCCCAGATGGTGTCGATCTCGGCCTGGCCGTTTGCAGCGAACAACTCGTCCAAGCCCTCGCCACGCGCGGCTGCCGAAATGACATCGACTGCGCCAGCCATCGCATCGGCTTCGCCATCCACTTCAATGATGAGCATCGCGCCGGCGACCGGAATTGCATCGCCGCCGTGTTGGCGTGCAAGCCGCAGCGCTTCGTCATCGAGGAACTCCAGCGCACACGGCGTTACCGGCTGCGCCATGATGCGGGCGACAGCGCGTGCCGCGGCACCGATGTCGGCGTATGTCGCACGCAAAGTGCGTTTGTCGCTGGCGAGCGGCGTCAGTTTCAGGGTCGCTTCGGTGACCACCGCGAGTGTGCCTTCCGAGCCGATCAAAAGGCGCGTGAGGTCGTAACCGGTCGCGCCTTTCGTGGTAGGCTTGCCGCAACGAAAACCCAGTCCATTTCCGGCGACAGCACGAAGTGCCAACACGTTGTCCCGCGTCGCACCGTACTTCACCGCGCGCGGACCGCCTGCATTGCAGCCGATATTCCCGGCGACCGTGCAATACGGCGCCGAGGTGGGGTCGGGCGCCCAGAAAAATCCATGCGCTTTCAATGCGGCTTGCAGGTCGCCGTTGAGAACACCGGGTTCGACCACGGCAATGCGGTTGTCCGGATCAATACGGACGATTCGATTCATGCGCTCGAAACTGGCAACGATGCCGCCTTCGATTGGCACCGTGGCACCCGTTGTGTTGGTGCCACGACCGCGTGCGGTCAGCGGCAGGCGTTGCTCGCGACACCAGCAAACGAGTGCAACGACTTGTTCATGAGAACGCGGAAAAACCACGGCCGCTGGCTGAGCCGTGCGCCGCGAATTGTCATAGCCATAGGCAAGGCACTCGGCGGGATCAGTGCTCCAAGCGCCAGCGGGAAAAGTGGCAGCCAGCCATTGTTCGATCAACGCCCGCTGTCCCGTTGAAGCTTCCGAGGCGTCGCCTGCGCGGCTCACGTGCCTGCCGGTGGCTCGTCTTCGATGACTCTCAATTCCACATCGTCCAGCCAGGCGACGCCGCCGTTGCCGGTGTCGGTCAGGTAGGCGCCCACGGTGAACTTGGTGGTGGTGGGCAACACCTTTCCGGCTATCGCGATGTGTTGCCAATCCGTGCTGCCCAAGAGCGGCGGCGACGTATACGAGGTAAGGACGTAGTCGGTGCCATCGACCACGAACAGGAACAGCGTCCAGCCATTAGGACCGACGTTGCTGGTTTTCATCCTGGCTGATAGTCGAACTGTCTTGCCGACGACCTCGGGCGGCGCTGCGATGTGCTGTTCCACCATGCCGTATGACTGCGGCTTGGTCTGGGTTATCCGGAAGCTTTGCTTGCCCGTCGCGGCGATCGCGTTGTCCACGGTCATCTCGTAGGAAGGTTCGCCACCGTGTTGCGCCGTGTTCCAGCCCGGAATGGAATGGTCGCTACCGGGCATCTCGAAGCCCGGATTCTGCAGGACGATCGGGGCGGATTTCGGTTTGGCAGTTCCAGCCTCGCGTTCCGCGCAGGCCACGACGGCGAAGGCGAGAAGCAAGCACAGGCATGGCAAATAGCGACGATTCACGGGCGGTCCGTAGTCATGATCAGGACGCGCAAGTCTAGCCGCGAATGCGTCTCCCCGCCGCCTTGGTCAAGCGACCTCGTCCTTCAGGATCTTGTGCGGTTCGCAGGTATTGCGTCAGGTGCCATCGTCGGTGACGCGCACGTATTCAACATCGCTGCCGACGACCCGGAACACGCCTGGCCGGGTTTGCCGAACCTGCTGGCCATCGGCACCGCGGAACTGGCCGCTATCCGAGAATGGGTTGGCGCTGACGGCTGCCGGGTCGATCGTTGCGATCAAGCCGCTACCAAGCTCGAAGATTTCCAGTTCATCGCCGGTTTGGCTCTTGGCGATGAAGCGCTCGCTCATGGGGAATCGGCCTGAAAAGTTGTCATGGACGCAATCAATTCATCGCTGAAGCGGATTCGAACGGCATCGGCCGTCCACCGATGCCGACGATGGCGTCGGCTACGGCGCTGACGCGCTCTTCGGGCGTGTCGACCACGACCAGGATCTGGCCCGCTTCAATTTCCTTTTCGAACTCGCGGCGCACCGGATTCTCGACCGTCGTTCCGATCAACGCGGAGGACCAGCCGCCGACTGCCCCTCCGGCAACCCCGGCCAGCGCTGCGCCCGCGATTGTCACTCCTAGAGGAGGGAACGCCATTGCGACCAGGCCTGCTAGCAGGCCGGTTGCCGCTCCGCCAGCAACGCCTTTCAGTGCGGCCGGCACCATGTCGTTGGTGACGTCGATACGAGCATCCGGAATCGACTGAACTTCGATATCCGAACGCGCGATCAGGGAAATTTCGTCATCCTCCGCCCCCGCCTGGCGCGCGGCGGACAAAGCCGCCGCAGCCGCTGCGAGGTCGGGAACGCTGTAGACATGACGTGTTTTCATTCCGGTTTCCTCGGCTTGGCTGAACCGTGACCTTAGGCGCAGCGTCTCAACCCTGACTGAATGCCAAGCGCCGCTGGTCGTCCGGTGTTGATGACTGCCGACAAAACGACCA
The DNA here is from genome assembly GCA_038255665.1 of Lysobacterales bacterium. Classification (GTDB taxonomy): domain Bacteria; phylum Pseudomonadota; class Gammaproteobacteria; order Xanthomonadales; family Rhodanobacteraceae; genus Dokdonella. Next base: position 5,797 of record JBBSLA010000048.1, read on the forward strand.
TTCGCCAGGTCGCTTTCCTCCATTCGAGGTTCACGCTTCCGGCGCGAAACTGGAGGCGTCACCCGAGCGAAGGCACAAACCCATGTTCCCACCACGCCCACTATTGTTTCGTCTGTTTCGTCGCGATGATCGCCAGGCCATTGACACTGGGTTGAGTGTGCCAGTAAGGGTGGAACCAACGACAACCGCGCTGACCGAACACCGCGTCGACAGACACGCACTGCTGCGGATTTCATCCACCGCCAGTACGCGCGCCGGCAACGTAGCCGACTTGATGAGCGAACGCAGCCGGATGAACTGCACGACGATGCGTAGCCAGTTCTAGACCGATCAGTCCCCGTCGCCGTCGTCAACTCACAACTTGCGGCGCAGCCACACCCACGCCAACGCGACATTCCAGATTGACTCGCCGAGCCGCGCCAACATCGCGCCGTGCACGTCAAGACGCAACAGCCCCAGCATCAAAGCGCCTGCCGGCAACATGGCCATGTTGCTGAGACATCCCAGCCAATGGCGTTGCCGTTGCAGGATCGCGACCGACCACAGCAGGATCGCCGCTGCCCGAGCAATAACGCCAATCGCAGCGAACGCTCGTACGATCGCCCAGGTCCAGCTTGGCGCCATCCAGGCGTGGTTGCTCGGCGACAATGGCCGCCAGCGTCGATGGGCCACTCAAACGCTGCACGCGGCGACGCAAGCGCTGGCTGGCGCGCTGGTCAAGGTTCCTTCCGATGGCCCACAGGGGTGACCGCGTTGCGCGGAGGCGATAGGCTGCCGGTTCCTGCCGCCGTCATCACGAATCCAATGCCCGACACCTTGCCTGACCGTCTCTGCGTTGACCCGCGAAGTCCTTACTACGACGAAACCTTGCTGTCGCAGCCGATCGGCGTGCGCTTCAACGGTAGCGAACGCGCCGATGTCGAGGAGTACTGCGTCAGCGAAGGCTGGATACGCGTGCCAGCCGGGCGTGCGCTGGACCGTCGCGGGCGGCCGATGACGATCAGGCTCAAGGGCGAAGTGGTACCGCACTTCGTTGAGATGCCGGAACCACCGGCCGAGTAGTTTCGGTGGGCATCACAGCGTGTCGGTATCGAAACCACTGTCGAAAATCCGGTCGCGCCACGCGCCGATCAGCTCATAGCCGGCATCACTGAAGGCGGCATTGGTGGCCGATGATTCCGGAACGATTTCGACATCGAGAATGCCGCTTGGCGGAACGCTGAGCGACAGCGCAGCATCCTGTTGCTGCCAGCGTCGCGTCGTGTCGGCAGCGGCTGGGGAGAAGAATCCCGCCGATTGTCCGTTGATGCGGATTTCCGCCGCGCCGCTGCCAGCGATCACCCCCGCGATTCCGTTGCCGACGTCGTAGCGTCGGCGCAGTCGCAAGGGCAGGTCACCCAGGTCGACGACAAAGCGGAATGTCCTTGTTCCGTTACCGCGACAAACGTTTCCGTTGGCGGCAGTCGCTGGTTCGTCGTCGTAGGTCGCGGCAAGTGCGCCACAACTGGCACCAACCGCCGAGTAGCCGTGTGCCGTCGCGGCACCCGTGCCGACATCGAACGATTGATAGCTGACGGCCGTCGGTCGCGCCTGCGTGTATGCGTAGGTGACGTGGCGCAGGCAGGTGGGCACGCCGCCGCTCGGATACGGAGTGAAGCCCGCTTCCTGGGTCACTCGCAGTGTGTTTGCGTAGGTCATCGCGTCGGTCAGCAACAGGCGATAGGTTGCTGTCGTTTGGCCGCCCGTTCGATCGACTTCTGTCGCGCCAGTGAGTGGATTGGAAAATGGCGCAATGCCTACGCCGTTGTTGCTGAAATAAAAACCGCCATCGTAGAAATCCTCGACGCCGGTGCCGTACCACGTCGGCGTGAGTGCGCCATCGGCGTAGGCGCGTTCGTCGCCTTCCAGATACTTGGGATCGATGACGCCGTTGGCATTCTGGCGGGCAGAAATGCCGACCAGTTTTCCGGCGCCGTTCGCGGCATACAGGGACAAATCGCCCGCGCTCGCGCATTGCTGGTGCAAGCTGGCGTGGAAGACACCCGCCTCCATCGGCACGCTGGCCGGGTCGAAAGTGAGCGTACCGTTGATGTTCACGCTGCTGACCAGTGCTGGCTCGGCGACCACTTCCACGCTCAACGATTGTCGGTATGGCATTGGCCACCATGCATACAGACTGCCGCCGGTATCGACGCCAGTCAGCACTGAACGCGTAGCGCGCTCTGCACTCGCAGCGCTGGCAAAGAAATCGTCGAGCGGCAGGTCGACGGTCGTCTCGCCATCAACGTTCACGCGCAACCGCACCAATGCGCGTTGCGCCAGGGAAACGTTCAAGCGAATGCCGCGCAACCAGCCACTGCCGCTGCGGGTCGCCAGCGGTTGAGAACTGGCGGGTGCAAGGCTCACTGATACTGGCGATGGTGCCAGCATGCCGTTCCAGGGATCGTCGCCCGCGTGACCAAGAAAACTGCGCCACGCCGAAGGTTCGACGTCAGGATCGAACGAGGTCGTGACCGAACCTGGGGCCAGCCGATGAAACTGGATCTGGTACCAGAGCGGATTCCAGCCATTGAATCCCGCCAACAGGCAGGGATTGTTGCCGTTCTGCCAGTTGACCAGCGCAATCCGCAGTGAGGTTTGGTAAGGCATCGGAACGCGACTGACGTAGCCGCCGCTGGATTCGAATCGATCAACCGCAAGTGGCGTCGTGAACGGTGACAACGTGTTATCGAACAATCGCCCCAAATGCTGATCGAGTGTGGCCGTGGTCGCGCCATCCACATACACGCGAACCCGCATCGCGGGATCGAGGCAGCGTGCTGTCCCATCGCCGCTGGTCAACCAGAACCGGGTGACGACGCCAGCGCCGCGCTGGTCGAAGATCACCGCTTCGGCACCGTCCTGGTAAATCCAGCGCAGCGGAAACGGGTTGTCCGCTGGCGCTTCAGGACCGGCATTGCTGCGGTCGTAACGGCAGCCATCGGGACAGCGGCTGGACACTTCGAGTACCTGGTCCCCGGCATGCAGCGCAGCGAGGGAATGCGGCGAAGTCCATACCTGCCACGGCTCCGCTGCGATCGCGTGACTGCCGAGCAAAACTCCAAACAACCATAGCCAACGACCATTCATGGCACGACTCCTGTCGCCGTGAAGGATGTTCTGAACGTGCCCAGATCATCCCAATTGTTCAACCTGTCTGAATCAACGGTGCTTCGTGCGGTGGCTCGGGCAGGTCCTCGCTGTTGTGCGATACGACGGTCGCGCAGGCGAGGTCGCCGGTCACGTTGAGTACGGTACGGCACATGTCGAGGAACCGGTCCACGCCGAGGATAAGCCCGATGCCTTCCGGTGGAACGCCAACCATGCCGCAAATCAGCGCGATCACCGGCAATGATCCGGCCGGCACGCCGGCCGTGCCGATGCCGCCAAGGATGCAGACGAACATCACGGTGATCTGCTGGGTGAGGCTCAAGTCGACCCCGAAGAACTGGGCCAGGAACAACACGGTGACGCCCTCGAACAGCGCGGTGCCGTTCTGGTTGGCGGTGGCGCCGATGGTGAGCACGAAACGCGAGATGCGGTCCGGAAGTTTCAGGTCGTCATGCGCGACCTTCAGTGCAGTCGGCAGCGTCGCATTGCTCGACGCAGTCGAAAACGCCATCACGATCGCTTCCTGCGAGCCCTTGAAGAACCTGATCGGTGACATGCCGCCGAAATACTTCACGGCAATTGAATAGATCACGAAGAAATGGATCGACATCGCCAGCACGGCAACGAACACGTAGCTGCCAAGTTTGGCGATCAGGTCCCAGCCGAATTGCGCAGCGAGGTTGAACACGAGGCAGGCGACCGCGACCGGCGCCATCCGGATGACCAAATGGATCAGCGTCATGGAAAGATCAAACAGGCCTTCGATGACGCGCTTCAGCTTGTTGCTGGCCGGCGAGTTGGTCAGCACCAGACCGATGCCGAACATCAAGGCGAAAAACATGATCGCGATCACGTCGTTGTCGGCAGCGGCACGAAACACGTTGTTTGGCACGATCGAGGTGAGCATGTCGATGCCCGTCGGCTGCTTCTGGGTGGTTGAAACGATCGCCTTGGCGCCGCCTTGCGCGTCGGCCAGTAGCTGCTGTGCAACTACCGGATCGACGCCGGCACCGGGCTTGAATGTGTTGACCAGCACCAGGCCAATCACCACCGCGATCGACGACACGATCACCGTGTAGAGCAGCGTTTTCATGCCGACCCGGCCCAGCGCACGTATGTCGCCCATCTCGGCGACGCCCATCACCAGTGCCGAGAACAGCAACGGGATCACCAGCATGAATAAAAGGCGCAGGAAAATTGTGCCGATCGGCTGCGTGACGTAGGTGGTCAGCACCTGCAGCCAGCCAGCGTCGGCACCAACCACGACGTGGACGATCAGTCCGCTGATCAGGCCAACCAGGAATCCAACCAGCATCTTGGTGTGCAGCGCCATTGATTCCCTCCGGAGGTTTGCGGCTCGCCCCATACGGACCGCGATTCCCGGACTATAGCGAAGCATGACCGCACATTGCTTCCAGCACTGCAAACCGCATGCATGTCGGGCCATAATCGACGGCGTCCAACTGGGGGGTGGGAATGCGCGCTGCAATCGTTCTGATCGTTGTTCTCGTACTGTCCGGCTGGCTGGCGGCGATATCGCTACGCACGCCGGAGCCGTTGCCGGCAAACGCGCCGACCGAGCAGTTCTCGGCGACGCGAGCGCGAGTTGACCTGGATTGGCTTGCCGCACAGGCACATCCAACCGGGTCGCCGGCCTTGCAAGAGGCGCGAGTTCGGCTGATAGATCGCCTTGCCGGTCTCGGCCTGCAGGTTTCCACGCAACCAGCGTTGGCCGTCAACGACAGTCGCCCGGGCTCGGCGGTCGCTGCGCGGCTGGAGAACGTGATCGGCGTCTTGCCCGGCGTCGATCGATCGGCACCGGCGCTATTGCTGATGGCCCACATCGACAGCGTGGCGAATTCGCCGGGTGCTGCCGACGACGGCATCGGCGTGGTTTCGATGATCGAGATCGCGCGTGCATTGGCAACCGGGCCGACACCACAGCGCGATGTCGTTTTCCTGTTCACCGACGGCGAGGAAATCGGATTGCTCGGCGCCATCGCGTTCTTCGACCAGAATCCGCTGGCCAAACGCATTGGGATAGTTTTGAACCTCGAGGCGCGCGGCAGCAGCGGCCCGGTCAGCATGTTCCAGACTGGCAACAACAATGCGGCGTTGATCGACCTCTATGCACGTGTTGCAAAAAATCCCGAAGCCAGTTCGCTGACCAGCTTCGCCTATCGGCACATGCCCAACGACACCGACTTCACGATCGCACTGAAGCATGGTTTGACCGGTCTCAACTTCGCGATCGTCGGTGACCAGTTCGACTATCACGCGGCTTCCGCGACGCCGGTCAATCTGGATCTCGGCAGCCTGCAGCAGATGGGCGACCAGGCGCTGGCTATCAGCCGCGAGCTCGCGACATCGACCACGCTGCCCAACGCCAGCAGCGACTCCGTCTATGCCGACCTGTTTGGCCAATGGCTGATCCGTTATCCCGCATGGATGGGCTGGTTGCTGTTGGCGGTGAGCGCCGTTTTGATCGTGCTCGCGGCACGACGCCTGCGCTGGCGCTTCGGCGACCTGCTGCGCGAAATGGGGCTGAGTGTGTTTGTGCTGATTGCGGTCGCGCTGGCCCTGCGACTCGGCTATCGCTTGCTCGGCGGTGTCGTCAATCCGTCTCTCAGCCAAGGGCGATCAATCCTGGCCGGATTCGATCAGTTCGGGTGGGGTGGTGGCCTGATCGCGACGGCGGTAGTGGTGCTGGCCTGCGCTGCGATGCTGCGCGGCCGTTACCGGATCGTCATGGCGACCATGGCGCTATTGGTCGGCATTGCCTGCAGCTTCAGTGGTGGATTCGATGTTCCTGCGCTCATCGGTGGCGTAATTGCCGCGCTGATTGCGATCGCGATTTTCGGACGTCGGCGTGGCACACCCGGTGTCGGAATTGGCATAGCGCTGCTGGTGCTGCTGCTCGGCATCGTGGCGCAGGCGATGGCACCGGAACTGACACCGATTCTTCTGTGGCCATTGCTGGCAGGCTGTCTGGCGCTTGCCTTGGTCGGCATTCGCGGAGGGACGCTGGTCGTGATGGCGATGGCGATCCCCGGCATGGCGTTCCTCGCCAAATTTGCCGACGGCGTGATGGTCGGGCTCGGCTTCGGCCTGCCGGAAGTGGCCGCGCTGCCGGCAATGCTTGCTTTGTTGCTCATCTATCCCGTCTTGGTCACCACCTCGCATCCGCTCGTGCTCGGTGAGCGACGTGGCAAGCGCGCGCTGGGCAGCATCGCTCCGACGGTGTTGGCCGGCCTGCTCGCCGTTGCTGGCGCCGCGCTCTGGGCGTTGGTCGGGCAGCGACCCGCTGGCGACGAGCGCAAGCCGGCAATCAGCCAGGTGATCCACGTCAGCGATGTCGATGGGAAGCGCGACTATCGGGTCAGCGCACTTGATCCGCTTGACGACTGGTCGCGCGCAGCGTTGACCGCAATCGGCAACGACATCGAACGCGGCAGCGTGCCCGCGGCCTTCCTCAGCCAGACGTGGCAATCGCCTGCATCAGCCGTCGCCGCGTCGCCGCTGACGCTCGCGTTGACGACCGACGAAAAATCACGACACGTCTTGACCATAATGCCGCCACCCGATGCGCGCGAACTGCGCCTGCAACTGCGAGGCAACGTCGCTGCCAGCGATGTCAAGCTCGAAGGCGAAGCCGTCGGCCTGTTTGCGCAGCCCGACCAATGGAATCGCCTGCGCTTGTTCCCGAACGGCGATCCGATTCGCTTGAGCTGGCAGGCCGACGCGCCAGGTTCGCTTGAGATACAGCACGCCGCGATCAGCGACGATTGGCCTGCCGACGCCACGCCCTTGCCCGAGCGCCCGCCCGAGTTGATGCCGTGGGGACTGAGCGATACCCACATCGTCACCGGTACCAGCAAGTTCGATTGGTAGCATTGCGTCACTGACACTCCAGCCATCGCAACAATGAACCTCAACCAGGTCACTCTGCCTGCGATCGACGTCGCCGCTTCCGCCGAGTTCTATCGACAGATGGGGTTCGAGCAAATCGTCGATTCGCCGCACTACGCGCGCTTCAAGGCGACGGCGGGCGATGCATCGTTTTCCGTACACAAGGTCGATGCGGTCAGCGCAAATAGTGGCTTTGTCGTCTACTTCGAATGCGCGCAACTCGACGAACAGGTCGCAGCGCTGTCGTCACGCGGTATCCCGTTCACGCAGCAACCGCGCGACGAGCGCTGGTTGTGGCGCGAGGCGCGCTTGCTCGATCCCGCAGGCAACGTGATCTGCCTCTATCACGCCGGCGTGAATCGGCTTGATCCGCCGTGGCGGGTGACTCGATGAGCGACGCGATCGATCCACGCCGCATCGCTACCGCACTGAGCGAGTTGTGGTCGCCGCGCGTGATCGCCGAACTCGATGACAGTTACGTCAAGGTTGCCAAAGTTCATGGCAGCCTGGCCTGGCATTGCCACGACGACGAGGACGAACTGTTCTTCGTCCTTCTGGGCAAGCTGCGCATCGAAATGGAAGATCGCCACGTGGACCTCGCGACTGGCGAACTGTTCGTGGTGCCCAAAGGCATACGCCACAACCCGGTCGCCGACGAGGAATGTCTGATCCTGCTGATTGAGCGGAAATCGACCTTGCATACCGGCAGCGAAGTCACCGACAAGACGCGTTTTATCGAGGATCAACTTCGCTCGTTCGGTGATCGGTAGGATGTGCCCATGAAAGTCGTTCTCGTCGACCGCGACAGCGCAATTGTTGAAAGTTTGATCGACGAACCGAGTTCTTCGGACCAGCGAATACTGATTCGCGGCAATCGCCGTAACGCGGTGCTGGTGTCGGCCAAAAACTGGTCGGCGATTCGGGAAACCCTGTTCCTGCTTTCGATTCCGGGCACGCGTGAATCGATCAAAACGGGAATTGACGAGCACCCCAGCGGAAGGCTGGAACGGTAGTTGCCTTCGCGCCCCTGATAGTCGCCGCGCCCTGACATCCCTCGCCGCATCGGCGACAATACTCGGCCCGCGCGCTGGCCATGCTGCCAACGCGGCGTCCGTTTCCCTGTTGCGAGCCTTCCATGTCGAGTCGTAAAAACCTTGCCAACGCCATCCGTGCGCTGGCCATGGACGCGGTCGAGGCCGCCAATTCCGGCCATCCCGGCATGCCGATGGGCATGGCCGACATCGCCGAAGTGCTTTGGAACGACTTCCTGCGCCACAACCCGGCCAACCCGCAATGGGCCAATCGCGATCGCTTCGTGCTCTCGAACGGGCATGGCTCGATGTTGCTCTACGCCCTGCTGCACCTGAGCGGCTACGACTTGCCGTTGTCCGAACTCAAACGCTTCCGCCAGTTACATTCGAAAACAGCCGGCCATCCCGAGCTGAGTGAAACGCCCGGCGTGGAGACGACGACAGGACCGCTGGGACAAGGGCTGGCCAACGCGGTCGGTATGGCACTCGCCGAAAAGGTGCTGGCCGATCGTTTCAATCGCGACGGCCATGCCATCGTCGATCACCACACCTACGTCTTCCTCGGTGATGGCTGCCTGATGGAGGGCATCTCGCACGAGGTCTGTGCGCTGGCCGGCACCTTGAAGCTGTCCAAGCTGATCGCGGTCTGGGACGACAACGGCATCTCGATTGACGGCAAGGTGAAGGGCTGGTTCACCGACAACACGCCGGAACGGTTCGAGGCTTACGGCTGGAACGTGATCCGCGATGTCGACGGCCACGATCCGCAAGCGGTTTCGACCGCGCTCGACCAGGCGCGCATGCATCACGAAGGGCCGACGTTGATCTGTTGCGCCACCGTGATCGGCTACGGCGCGCCGAACAAGCAAGGTACCGAGGGCGCGCACGGTGCCGCGCTGGGCAAAAGCGAAGTTGCAGCCGCACGCGAACAGCTTGGCTGGTCGCATCCGCCATTCGAGATTCCAGACGACATTCGCAGCGCATGGGATGCGAAGAAGGCAGGCGCCGAAAGCGAAGCCGAATGGAAAGTATCGTTCGAGCGCTACCGTGAAGCACATCCCAAGCTTGCCGCCGAATTCCTGCGTCGCAACGAGCGCCGCCTGCCTGACGACTTCGCCAGCCATGCGGATGCTTTCATCGCCAAGCTGCAAGCTGACGGCCCTGTCGTTGCCTCGCGCAAGGCATCGCAAATGTCGCTCGATGCATTCGGACCGCATCTTCCGGAGCTGGTTGGCGGTTCGGCTGACCTTGCCCATTCCAACCTGACCTTGTGGAAGGGCTCGAACAACGTGCTCGCCGGCGGCGCGGATGCCAACTACATCCACTACGGCGTGCGCGAATTCGGAATGAGCGCGATTTCGAACGGGCTCGTACTACACGGCGGCTTCATTCCCTACGACGCTACCTTCCTGGTCTTCAGCGACTACGCCCGTAACGCCGTGCGCATGAGTGCGCTGATCCCGGCGGCGGCGATCCACGTCTACACGCACGATTCGATCGGCCTGGGGGAAGACGGGCCGACCCACCAGCCGGTTGAGCATCTCGCCAGCCTGCGTTACATCCCGAACAATCCGATCTGGCGTCCCTGCGATGCGGTGGAATCCGCCGTTTCCTGGAAGCTCGCGATCCAGCGTCGCGACGGACCGACCTGCCTGGTGTTCTCGCGCCAGAACCTGGCCCACCAGCAGCGCGATGCCGATCAGGTCGCCGCGATCGAGCGAGGCGGCTACATCCTGTCCGATCATGCCGATGCCAGATTCGACGTGATCCTGATCGCAACCGGCTCGGAAGTGGAACTCGCGATGCAGGCCGCCCGGCAACTGCAATCGGATGGCATCGCGGCGCGCGTCGTGTCGATGCCGTGCAGTCAGGTATTCGACCAGCAGCCGGTCGAGTATCGCGAAGGCGTGTTGCCATCGTGGTGTCGCAAGCGTGTCGCCGTCGAAGCCGGCGTCACCGATTTCTGGCGCAAGTACGTGGGCCTTGACGGTGCCGTCATCGGTATCGACAGCTTCGGCGCGTCGGCGCCGGCCGACCAGCTTTATCACCACTTCGGCATCACCGCCGAGGCGGTGGTCGATGCGGTCAAAGCTTTCCCGCGCGCCTGACGGCATCCGGCTCAATTCTCCCGTGGCTTCCCACTACTCCGAAAAAGTCCTGTCGGTCCGACACTGGAACGACTTTCTTTTCAGCTTCACCACCACGCGCGACCCGGCCCTGCGTTTCGAGAACGGCCAGTTCGTGATGATTGGCCTGGAAGTGGATGGTCGTCCGCTGATGCGCGCCTATTCGTTCGCGAGCGCGAACTGGGAAGAGCATCTGGAGTTCTTCAGCATCAAGGTTCCCGACGGTCCGCTGACGTCGCGTCTGCAGCACTTGAGGGTTGGCGATGAAGTGCTGGTCAGTCGCAAGCCAACCGGCACCCTGGTCCATCACGATCTGAAACCCGGCAAGAACCTCTATCTCTTCTCGACCGGGACTGGCTTGGCGCCATTCCTGTCGATCATCCGCGACCCCGAAACCTGGGAGCGCTTCGAGAAGGTCATCCTCACCCACGGCGTACGCACGGTGAAGGATCTCGCCTACGAAGACCTGATTACGCGCGAACTGCCCCAGCACGAGTTCTTCGGTGAGGCGGTGCGCGAGAAATTGATCTACTACCCGACTGTCACCCGCGAGCCGTTCCGCAACCAGGGCCGCCTCGACGCCCTGATCGAAAGCGGCAGGCTGTGCGCAGATGTCGGCTTGCCACCGCTCAATCGCGAAACCGATCGCGCAATGATCTGCGGCAGCCCGACCATGCTGAAATCGATTGAAACTCTGTTGAATGAGCGTGGTTTCGAAGTATCGCCGCGCATCGGCACGCCCGGCGACTACGTGATCGAACGCGCCTTCGTGGAACGCTGAACAGTACTGATCGCAAAAAAAGGACCGCCGAAGCGGTCCTTTGTGAAGCACCCGACGGTCCAGAAGAAGTCACCTTGGAGACCCTCGCCGAGTATGCGACCCGCGGCGGGAGACCATCGCGCTACGGCTCGACATGCGTTGACGCTGTTGCGCCATGTGGTGGTTTACGGACAAAGAGGTTCGGATGGATGCGCCGCGCGAGCGCGAGGATGGTTGCGGTTAATCCACCTGAATCACGCACGGCCAGTTCGTCTTCGAAACGGGCGATCGCTTTGAGCCATCGTTCCGTGCGTGGCATCCTCGCTGGCTTGCGCCGATGCGGTGCCATCGCGACCCATTTGATCCAAGGAGAATCCCCGATGAAAACCCGTGCCGCCGTTGCCTGGGCCGCAGGTCAACCCTTGAGCGTGGAAGAAGTCGACCTGGCAGGCCCGCGCGCCGGCGAAGTGCTGGTGCGCATCGTCGCGACCGGCGTCTGCCACACCGACGCGTTCACGTTGTCTGGCGACGATCCGGAAGGCCTGTTCCCGGCGATCCTCGGCCACGAGGGCGGTGGCATCGTCGAGGAGATCGGCGCAGGCGTGACCTCGGTCGCGATCGGCGATCACGTGATCCCGCTCTACACGCCCGAATGCGGCGTCTGCAAATTCTGCACCAGCGGCAAGACCAACCTGTGCCAGGCGATCCGCGTGACCCAGGGCAAGGGGCTGATGCCCGACGGCACGTCGCGCTTCTCGAAGAACGGCAAGCCGATCCATCACTACATGGGCACCAGCACGTTCTCCGAATACACCGTGCTACCCGAAATTGCGGTGGCAAAGATCAACAAGGCCGCGCCGCTGGAAAAGGTCTGCCTGCTCGGCTGCGGCGTCACCACCGGCATCGGTGCCGTGCTCAACACCGCGAAGGTAACGCCGGGATCCAGCGTCGCCGTTTTCGGACTCGGTGGCATCGGCATGTCGGTGATCCAGGGTGCGGTGATGGCAGGCGCGGGTCGCATCGTCGCCGTCGACACGAATGCCGACAAGTTCCAGCTCGCACGGCAACTTGGCGCCACCGATTTCCTGAACCCCAGGGATTACCCCGACACGCCCATCCAGGAGGTGATCGTCGATCTCACCGACGGCGGCGTGGACTACTCGTTCGAATGCATCGGCAACACCAAGGTGATGCGTTCGGCGCTGGAGTGCTGCCACAAGGGTTGGGGCGAATCGATCATCATCGGCGTCGCCGGCGCCGGCCAGGAGATCAGCACGCGCCCGTTCCAACTGGTCACCGGCCGGGTCTGGCGTGGCTCCGCTTTCGGTGGCGTCAAAGGCCGCTCGCAACTACCCGGTTTCGTCGATCGCTACATGGCCGGCGAATTCGCGATCGATCCCTTCGTCAGTGCCGAACTTCCCCTTGAACAGATCAACCGTGCTTTCGACCTGATGCACGAAGGCAAGGTGATTCGCTCGGTGATTCGATACTGATGACACGCGCTGGCCACCGATTCGCCGGGGCCATCCAACAAAAAACCGCAGTCCGAAGACTGCGGTTTTGATTTGGCAACCGGTTCGGGTAAAACCCGAGCGGTTTGCGGCAACCTTAGACCGGACGGATCTGGGTAGCCTGCATGCCTTTCTGGCCGCGAGCCGGAACGAACTCGACGCGCTGACCTTCAGTCAGGGTCTTGAAGCCGTTGCCCTGGATTTCCTTGAAGTGTGCGAAAAGGTCTTCGCCGCCGTCGGTCGGGGTGATGAAGCCGAAGCCCTTGGTCTCGTTGAACCACTTCACGGTGCCGGTAGATACATTGCTCATGATACGTCTCTTCTTGATTGAAATAACGGGCAAGCCGCCCGTTGAGGCTGCAAGCGATCAAGTGAACGCATCGAGGATGTCAGTGCCATCCGTGCAAACGGACTTGTGAAACCACGCTGGTAAAACTACTTGAAGCGACTGCGCGGCGGAGAATACGGCACTTGCGCTCCGCTGTCCATTTTGTTGCGAACGGGCGCAATTGCCGTTCAGCCTCGAAAACCCGCCTTTTGCTCGCGGGGGCGCTCGGCTGGCGCGCTACCTTTTTCGTTTGCTGGTCGCCCCCAACCCGTCGTTTGGTTGGCTTCTGCGATGCTGGTCAAGCGCTTCGCCGGGCTGGCGCCCGCCGCGCTTTAAGTGACGGCTGTCGCCAACCTGGACAAGCGTTTCGCCGGGCTGCCGCCTCACTCTTGTTTGGCTGTCGCCAGTCTGGTCAAGCGTTTCTCTCGCCTGCCGGCGAGCGAGCCACCTTTCTGCTCGCACAGAAACATGGCCCAAAGATGCGCCCGTGGCGGGTCGGTCGTGCGATGAAGCCACATGACTACGCGAGCTGGCTCCGGGGTTCGCTGACAGCACATCCCTATGCTGACAGCGAACTGACCCGAATCCATTCGGGCCACCCTACGGGCCTTTTCTCCGCCAGCTCACCTCCCCGAATCGGGAGTAGGTCAACAGCGCGCAGCGCGACGCGCTGCGTAAGGTCGCCGCTCGCGGCGATTGCTTTTGACCTTGATCCACCCGCCCGTTCCTGTCGGCAAGCGCTGGACGGACCAGCCGCTTGCGGGCCACGCGAGGGATCGCGTGGCTTCGGCTGCGGCACAGGATGTGCCTTCAGCCGAACCCGGCCAGTGCTTGCGCA
>JBBSLA010000049.1:0-19397 GCA_038255665.1 Lysobacterales bacterium
ACGCCAGCTCCACTACGCGGTGAAGCCGTGCGCCTCTGCGGCAATGCCTTGCGCAAGCACAAGGACGCACTGGGTTCACTGGTCGCGCTGGAAATGGGCAAGAGCAAGCCGGAAGGCGACGGCGAGGTGCAGGAGATGATCGACATCGCCGACTTCGCCGTCGGCCAGTCGCGCATGCTCTACGGCTACACGATGCATTCCGAGCGCCCCGGCCACCGCATGTACGAGCAGTACCAGCCGCTCGGCGTGGTCGGCATCATCAGCGCGTTCAATTTCCCGGTCGCGGTGTGGGCCTGGAATGCGTTCCTGGCGGCCGCTTGCGGCGATATCTGCATCTGGAAGCCGTCCAACAAGACGCCGCTGACGGCGCTGGCAACGATCCGTATCTGCAACGAAGCGCTCAAGGATGGCGGTTATCCGGATCTATTCTTCCTGTTCAATGACGCCGGCACCGAGCTGGCCGAGAAGATGGTCGATGACAAGCGCGTCGGCTTGATCAGCTTTACCGGTTCGACAGCCGTCGGCCGCACTGTTGGCGAGCGCGTGGCGCGCCGTCTGGGCCGCAGCCTGCTTGAACTGGGCGGCAACAACGCAATCATCCTCGACGAATCGGCTGACTTGAAGATTGCCATTCCGGGCATCGTCTTCGGTGCGGTCGGCACGGCCGGCCAGCGCTGCACGACGACGCGCCGACTGTTCATCCACGAATCGATCTACGACAGCGTGCTGGCCACGGTCGTCAAGGCATTCAAGCAGGTCGAAGGCAAGATCGGTGATCCGACCGACGCTGCCAACCTGATGGGCCCGTTGAACAGCCCGGAGGCGGTCAAGCAATTCCTCGCGTCGATCGAGAAGGCCAAGGCCAACGGCGGCACGGTGGAGACCGGCGGCACGGCGATCAATCGTGCCGGCAACTTCGTTCTGCCAGCCATCGTCACCGGCCTGGACAATTCCGCTGAAGTGGTCCAGCACGAAACGTTCGCGCCCATCATGTATGTCATGAAGTTCAGCAATCTCGATGAAGCCATCGAGATGCAGAACGCGGTTCCGCAGGGATTGTCGTCAGCGATTTTCACCCAGAACCTGCGCGCGGCCGAGCAGTTCCTGTCGTCGGCGGGTTCGGATTGCGGCATCGCCAACGTCAACATCGGCACCAGCGGCGCGGAAATCGGTGGCGCGTTCGGCGGCGAGAAAGACACCGGCGGCGGTCGTGAATCCGGCTCCGACGCATGGAAGGCCTATATGCGCCGGCAGACCAACACCATCAATTACTCCGATTCGCTGCCGCTGGCACAGGGCATCAAGTTCGATCTCTGATAGGGTTCCAGGACGAAACCAAAGGACCCTGCCCGTGAACACGACGACGCCCATTCCCGCACCGCTACCGCAAGCCAGTCCAATGCCCGCGGTCGCACCGCCCGAGAACAACATGCTGGCGATCATCAGCCTGGTATCCGGCATTCTCGGTTGGACCTTGCTGCCGTTCCTCGGCAGCATCGCGGCGGTAATCTGCGGGCACCTTGCTCGGGCGGAGATCCGTCGCGAACCGGGGCGCTACAGCGGCGATGGGCTTGCCGTTGCCGGGCTGGTGCTGGGTTGGCTGTCGATCCTGTTCTGGATCGCACTCGCCTTCGTGTTCGTGATGTTCTTCGGCGGCCTGCTCTGGCTTACGTCAATCATGTAGTCACTTGGCGGGCTGTGACGGTCCGTCGACACTTGGACCGGCAAAGACGGCAAACATGCCGACGTAGGGCTTCACCATGAACGCCGGCGCGCCGCTGTAACCGTCGTCGGCCGTCCAGATTCGCGAAAGTGTTCCGTCAAGATAGAGCGCATCGCGGCAACCCAGCCGGTCGCGGAACACGCGGGCGAACTCGTGGAAGTTGACCGGTGCTGCGCTGACAACAAATTCGACCCGGTCCGCAGTCGGCGCACAGACGCCGCTGCGCCATTTGCGACTGTCCGAGTTGATGTCGAACTTCGGATTAAGGTCGCCGTCGATTACGAGCATCGGACCGGACTGCGACGCGACCATCACCTCGCGTGGATGATTGGCCCAGGTTGCCGTGGATTCGACGCCGGCACGACCTTGCGCGTCGACCCAGAACACCCCGTTCGGCTGTATTGCGAAATTGCCACTGCCTTCGTTGCCTTGTACTTTGTTGAGGTTGCGCAGAGTCTTTCCTTCCTGCACGTGCAGGCCGAGCGGGCGCAGCGATTTATCGTAAATGCCCGCATTCGTCGCGAACAGCAGGCGCCGGCCCGATGCCGCCGGGCCGTCCCGCAACTGCTGGATGCTCGAGATGGGTTTGCCTTCGGCATCCTTCCAGCGCAGCTCCAGTTGCTCGCGTGCCGGAGCGATGGTCACCACCCGATAATCGAATTCGCCATCGCGGACGATTCGGCTCTCCAGCGCCTGCACCGCGCACGGTAAAGCGACGGCCAGGATGGCGACCGTGAGAATGGGGTACAGGTGGGCTTGTTTGAACATGGACCAATGGTGGCGACTACGCAAGATGACTGCAATCTCCTGGAGACGCGCAGCATTGTACGATTGGCGGTTCAGCCGGCGTACGCTAGTTTTCTCTACCCGAGAACCATCTTCCGACACGCCAATCCGGAGAACTCCATGTCATCGCGACTTCACTTCGCCATCGCCGCTGCCAGCACCCTTGCCCTCGCCTTGTCGGCATGTGGTGAGCAAGCAACATTGACCGTGAAGGACGGCACTGGGCCGCGACCGACCTTGCCGGAGCCGAACAAGACGTTGTTGCCGACGATGAAAATCGCACCGGCTGAGCCTTGGGCCGACGGCGCCAAACCCGTCGCCGCGCCGGGTTTTGCGGTAACGCAATTCGCTGCTGGCCTGGACCACCCGCGCTGGTTGCTGGTGTTGCCCAACGGCGATGTCCTCGTTGCGGAATCCAATGCGCCGAAGCGGCCGGAGGATGGCACCGGCATCAAGGGTTGGGTGAAAGGTCTGGTGATGAAGCGCGCTGGTGCAGGTGTGCCAAGCGCAGACCGCATCAGCCTGCTACGGGATGCCGATGGCGACGGTGTCGCCGAGACCAAGGCGGCGTTCATCGAGGGTCTGCATTCCCCGTTCGGCATGGCCCTGGTCGGCGACACGCTATACGTCGCGAACACCGACGCGATCGTCAAGTTTCCCTACGTCAGCGGTGAAACCCGCATCGACCAGCCCGGCGTCAAGGTGGCCGACCTGCCCGCCGGCGATATCAACCACCACTGGACCAAGAACATCATCGCCACCACCGATGGCAGCAAGCTGTATGCGACGGTCGGCTCGAACAGCAACGTCGCCGAAAACGGCATGGAGGTGGAAACCAACCGTGCCGCCATCCTTGAAGTCGATCCGGCCACCGGCCAAAGCCGCCTGTTCGCATCCGGCCTGCGCAACCCGAACGGCATGGACTTCCAACCGCAATCGGGCGTGCTCTGGACCGCCGTCAACGAGCGCGACGAGATCGGCAGCGACCTCGTTCCCGACTACATGACCTCGGTGAAGGACGGCGCGTTCTACGGCTGGCCATACAGTTACTTCGGCCAGCACGTGGACGTGCGGGTCAAACCGCAACGCCCAGACCTGGTCGCCTCGGCGATTGCGCCCGATTACGCGCTGGGCCCGCACACCGCTTCGCTTGGCCTGGCGTTCTACAACGCGGCCTTGTTTCCGCAACGCTATTTCGGCGGCGTCTTCATCGGACAGCACGGCTCCTGGAACCGCAAGCCGCTGAGCGGCTACAAGGTGATCTTCGTGCCGTTTACAAACGGACTGCCGTCCGGCGCAGCCGAGGACATCCTCACCGGCTTTCTCGACAAGGACGAAAACGCGCAAGGCCGACCCGTTGGCGTCGTCGTCGACAACGCAGGTGCACTGCTGGTCGCCGATGATGTCGGCAACCGCATCTGGCGAATCACCCCTTCGACGCCGTAGTAACTAGCCCAGCGCTGCCGCGTGGTGGCGCAGATGGTCTTCGATGAAGCTCTGGATGAACCAGTAGCTGTGGTCATAGCCGGCATGGCGACGCAACTCGAACGGCTGGCCTGCTTCGATCGCGGCTGACTCGAACAGCTCGGGCTTCAACTGGGTCTGCAGGAAATTGTCGGCCAGTCCCTGGTCGATGAGGATCGTTCCGGGAAAGCGCTGGCCGGACAGCAGCAAAGCCACGCTGTCGTAGCGCTCCCAGCGCCCGCGATCAGAGCCCAGGTAGAGCGGGAAGGCCTTCTTCCCCCATGGCACCTGGCTGGTTGCAACGACCGGCGCGAAGGCCGACACCGAGCGATAGCGATCAGGTCGGTTCAATGCCAGTGTCAATGCACCGTGGCCGCCCATCGAGTGGCCGAAGATGCTTTCGCGTGAGAGGTCGGCGGCCGGGAAATGTCGGCCAATCAACGCCGGCAGCTCCGAACTGACGTAGGTTTCCATGCGGAACCGTCCGCGATAGTCGTCGGTTCTGGCGTCGAGATAGAAGCCTGCGCCCTCGCCGAATTCCCAATTGCCGGTTGCGCCGTCGATGCCAGTGTCGCGCGGGCTGGTGTCGGGCATCACCAGCATCAAACCCAGTTCTGCGGCAAAGCGTTGCGCGCCTGCCTTGATGGCGAACGTTTCCTGCGTGCAGGTGAGACCGGCCAGGAAATACAGCACTGGCACCTTGCCGCGCATTGGCTGTGGTGGCTGGTAGACGGCGAACTTCATCGCTCCGCCAGTTGCGGCCGATGCGTGTCGATACGTGCCCTGGACGCCGCCGAAACAGCGCTGCTCGCTGATGGTCTCGATAGTCATGCCCTGCTCCATGTGGTCACGGTACCGCGCGCTCGGCGGTCACTGGGTTGCTTTCCTCATCCTGGCGCTGGTCGCGCATGTTGCGAGTGAGTCGGATCAGCCAGATGACCACCAGCAACCAGACCATCGCCACACCAAACCAGACGCCAGCCTTGCCGGCGATACCCAGGCCAATCGCACCGAGCGCGTAATAGCCCCAGCTGGTCACCATATCCGAACCGCGATAGACGACCGTGTCGATGAAGTTCTTCGCCTTGTAGCGCGCTTCGCGATCAACCAGCGTGAATAGTGATTCACGCGCCGGTTTGACGAATGAGAACGACAGCCCACGCGTACCGACCTGCACCGCCGCCAGCATCATCGCGCCTTGGGCGAGCGCGATGCTGCCCATTCCCAGGCCCGCAGCGATTGCGGGAATCAACAACAGCGGACCGACGCCGAAACGGATGAGCAGGGTGCGCGTGACCAGGACCTGGATCAGCAGGACGGAAATGTTCATCGCGAGATCGATCGTCGCGAAGTACTGGGTTCGATCCACGCTCGAAAGGTTCATCGCGCCGACCGTTTGCGCCTGCGCGTTGTAGATGAAAGTACCGATGCTCACGCCAAAGAACATGTGCAGCATCAGGGCAATCAGGGCCGGCTTCTGGAACACCACTTTGGCACCGGCCATGATCGATCCGCCAATCAGCTGATCGCCATCGGGGCGATGGTTACGCAGTTCCTGCTGGCGCGCCCACGGAATCAAGCGCAACAGGCTGCCGAAACACAAGGTGTAGAAGCTGGCGGAAATCAGCATCAGTCCCGACACCTCCACGTGCTCCACCAGGAATCGGGTTGCCAAGGGACCCAGGATCGCACCGGCGGTACCACCGGCGGCGATGATCGCGTAGAACCGCTTGGCCTGGTTGCTGACGAAAATGTCGGCCATGAAGCTCCAGAACACCGAATCGGTGAACAGGTTGATCACGGTCAGAAAGATCGCGAAAGCAGTCGCCGTGTGGATCGACATCGAGCGATCCAGCAACATCGAAAACCCGATCAGCGAGCCGATCACGATCACGTAGATCGCTGGCATGAAGTGGCGACGCTGCACGCGCGCCACCAGCGCGCCATACAGCGGCATCAGCGCCAGCATGCAGATGAAGACCGAAGTGAACACGGTCGGCAACAAGCGGGCGCCGTCCGCCGCGATCAGCGACTCGCGCACCGAACGCAGGATGTAGTAGCCGAACAACTGGCAAAAGAAGAACAGGAACGACCAGAGCAGCGCGACGCGTTCATGCCGGTCGGCGCCGGCGATCAGTGCGCGCCAGCCCTGCGACGGTGCTGCATCGGTTTCAGTCATCACGAACCCCGTGCCCGGAAGCGGCGCAGGGTAGCGGAAAACCGTGGCAGGTTGGTTTCATCCGGCCACCCTTGCGTTCGCCTGGAAACGTCGCGTTGCGCGACTACTTCACCCGCTTGCCGTGCTTGATGACGATATCCACGCGTTGAAGCAGCGCGACGTTGGCGAGCACGTCACCGCGCACGGCAATCAAGTCGGCGTACTTGCCCTCGGTTGCCGTACCGTAGTCCTTGTCGACCTTCATCGCGACGGCGGGCCAATACGTCGCCGCACGGATCGCGTCGATGGCCGGCACGCCCAGCTTGTTCACCCACACGTCCAACTCGTGCCAGGTGCTGCCGCTATGGAATTTCATCGGAATTCCGGAATCGGTGCCGATCAGCATCACCACGCCGGATTCACGTAATTGCTCGAACTTGCGCTTCAGTGTCGGCCAGCGCTGCGGTGTCTGCTGGAAATAACTGATTCGCTCGGGATGCGCCAGCGACTTGCGGATGTCGGCCACGATGTCTGGCGGCAAACCTTCATGCCAGTCGTCGCCGTCGATGAACTCGTGGTGCTTGACGGTGTAGGGGAAGTTGTAAAGCCCTTCGATGGTCGGCGTCCAGTACAGCGGACCCGATGCCATGTTGGCGGTACGTTCGCGCAGCGCCGCGATGACATCGGGTGGGTATTCCGGCGACGCGGCGAGGCCCGTGTGCTCGAAGTCATCGACGCCTGCTTTCAGGCCGCGCCGAATCTCTTCGGGACGATGCGCATGCGCCACCACGGGAAGGTGGTGCTTGTGGGCCTCGTCAACAATGGCTGCGATTTCCGCGTCACTCATCTGGTCCTGGTCAATCAGCTTGACCACGTCAACTCCCGCCTCGGCGATGCGCTTGACCTTGGCGCGCGCATCGGCGGGCGAATCGATGCCCCAGCGATATGATTCGGTGCCCGGATAGGGTTTCTTCTGGATGAATGGTCCAGACACGAAAAGGGTCGGTCCCGGAATATCGCCGCGATTGATTGCGTCGCGGATATAGATCGAGTCTTCCAGCGGCGCACCGAGGTCGCGTGCGCCGGTCACGCCGGCCAGCAGCAACTGCTTGGCCGATGCCGGCATGATGGTGTCGCGGAAGCGCGGCAGATACGTCTTTTCCCAGTGCATGTAATCGGAATGCCCATTGAGCTTCAGATGCACGTGCATGTCCCACATGCCTGGCATCACGGTCATGCCCTCGGTCGAAATCACCTTGGCACCGGCAGGGACGGCGAGGCTGCCGACACTGCCGACTGCGCTGATGCGCTCGCCCTCGAACAGGATCACGCTGTTCTTGATGGGATCGCGCAGCGTCGCGTCGATCAGGGTGCCGCCCACCAGGGCAGTCACTTCGGCATGGCAGATCGCCGACAACGCCAAGCCGGCGAGAAGAATGGCAATAGAACGCATGAGTGTTTCCTCTCTGACTGATGACCGCTCAAATCTAGCATGCGTGGTCGAACAAGTTCGCGTGGCGTGGGTCCTGTTAGGGATGCTCTGATCAACTCCACGCAGGCGGCATGATGTCCGGAAGGATTCCAGATTGGCGTGCGTGGCGCAGTGCAGGCTGGCCGCGCGCGTCCTGATTCCTATAGATATTTGGGGAGCCTTCCGGGCATCACCCCGTCGTTTGAAATCAATTGGTTGGGGCCGATCAGAGCATCCCTTGGGGTGTTTTGATCAACCCCGAGGTAAAGTCTGGCGATGCCGGACATCATCACACCGCCTATGCCACGCCCACCCATCGACGCCGTTGTCACCTGGGTTGACGGGGCCGATCCCGTGCATCGACAAAAACTGGATGACGCCTTGGCAGCGACCGGCAAGGTTCGCACGCCGTCGGCGTACAGCACGCGATTCAACGATGCCGGTGAGATCGACTACTGCATCTCCTCGATCCTGCGTTTCGCGCCGTGGTTCCGGCGCATTCACATCGTCTGCGATGCGCAGGTGCCGGCCATCGTTGAACGGCTGCGCGCGAGTGAACATGCTGATCGCATCAACGTCGTCGCTCACCGCGAGATTTTTCGAGGCTACGAGCAACACCTGCCAACTTTCAACAGTCGCTCGATCATCAGCATGCTCTGGCGCATCGAAGGGCTGGCGGATGATTTCGTCTATTTCAATGACGACATGATCCTGCTACGGGACGTATTGCCCGGGGACTTCTTCCGCGAAGGCAAGGTAGTCGAGCGCGGTCACTGGCGCCAGCAGGACGGCACCACGCTTGCGGGCCGATTGCGCCACTGGTTTCGCGCATTCCGACCGGGTCGCAACACGCGAATCGGCAATCTCGATTCACAACAGATGAGCGCACGCGTCGCCGGTTTCGACTCGCGCTACTTCCGCCTGCACCACAACCCCTATCCGATGCGCCGGTCGACGCTGGCAGCGTTCTTCGAGCAGCATCCGGACTTGCTCGACAGCAACGCCAGCCACCGCTTTCGTTCAAACGAACAGTTCAAGACCGAAAGCATCGATTCGCACCTGCAACTGCTGCACGAGAACGCCATCATCGACAACCGCCTGCACGTGATCCAGCTCAAGCCGAACGAGCAGCTCGCCCGTCGCGTTCGCAGCAAGATCAGCAAAGCCGACGGTGATGAAGGCGCAGCGTTTGTTTGCGTACAAAGTATCGAGCTGGCACCGCCAGATGTGCAGCGCGAAATCTTCGAATGGCTCGACCGCCGCGTGGGCGTAATGCCCTGAAATGCAGCGCGCCTGGACCGTGGGGTGAGGCGTTCCACAACAGCGGAGCTGGTCAACCTCCGCAGGAGATTCCACCGATGCGCGACGACGAACGCAGCCCTGCCAACAAAATTACTGCGTCGGTAGAGCTCCTACGCCCCCATCGCTTCCAGAAACGCCGCGCCGTAGCGTTCAAGCTTGGCGCTGCCAACCCCGCTGATCGCCGCGAGTTCGTCCTGTGTCTTCGGTTGCTCGCGCAACATCGCCAGCAAGGTGGCGTCGTGGAAGATCACGTAGGCAGGGACGCCCTGCTCCTTTGCCAGCCGCGCCCGCGTCGTGCGTAGCGCCTGCCACAGCGCTTCCTCGTGCTCGGCAATCTGGACGCTCGGCTTGCTGCCCTCGCCCTTTCGCGCCTTGCGGCTGGTTCGACGCTCACTGCTGGTCGCCGGTTGGCGCAGCTGCAGGCTGGTCTCGCCTTTCAACACGGGCCGCGCGGCGTCAGTGAGGCGCAAGGTGCCAAAGCCCTCGTCGTCGGTGGCGAGCAGCCCGTTGGCGACAATCTGCCGTAACAGGCTGCGCCACTGGCGGTCGTCGTACTCCGTACCGATGCCGTAGGTGCTCAGGCGATCGTGCCCAAGTTCGCGGATGCGCGCGTCATCCGCGCCGCGCAACACATTGACGACATGGCCGACGCCGAAGCGCTGGCCAGTCCGATAGACGCAGGACAGTGCCTTGCGGGCGACTTCACCGCCATCGAATGCAGTGGGCGGGTCCAGGCAGTTGTCGCAGTTGCCGCAGGCGGTTTGCAGCGTTTCACCGAAGTAACCGAGCAGGCGCTGGCGGCGGCAACCGGCCGTTTCGCAATAACCCAGCAAGGCGTCCAGCTTGGCGCGTTCGACCCGTTTGCGCTCATCGCCTGATTCGGATGCCGAGATGAAGCGTAGCTGGGTGACCAGGTCCTGCAATCCGTACGCCATCCATGCTTCGGCGGGCAGTCCATCGCGACCGGCGCGACCGGTTTCCTGGTAGTAGCCTTCCAGACTCTTCGGCAGATCCATATGCGCCACAAACCGCACATCGGGCTTGTCGATGCCCATGCCGAACGCGATCGTCGCCACCATCACGATGCCATCCTCGCGCAGGAAGCGTTGCTGGTGCGAGCTTCGCGAGGCGCTATCCATGCCTGCGTGGTATGCAAGCGCCGCGATGCCCTGCCCGACCAGCCATTGCGCAGTCGCATCGACCGACTTGCGCGACTGGCAATAGACGATGCCGGACTCGCCGTTGCGACCGACCAGGAAATCCTGCAACTGCTTCTTCGCATTGTCCTTCTCGACCACGCGATAGCGGATGTTCGGGCGATCAAAGCTGGAAACGAAACGTCGGGCGTCTTCCAGGGCGAGTCGCTCGACGATCTCGGCACGGGTCGGCGCATCGGCGGTTGCGGTCAACGCGATCCGTGGCACGTCCGGATGGCGCGTGTGCAGCACGGTCAACTCGCGATATTCGGGGCGGAAATCGTGGCCCCATTGCGACACACAATGCGCCTCGTCGATCGCGAACAGCGACAACGCGACATCGTCGAGCATGTCGAGGAAATACTCGTTGAGCATCCGCTCCGGCGCGACGTAGAGCAGCTTCAGTTCGCCCGCACGCAGGCGACGCTCGACATCACGCTGCGCATGCTGGTCGAGGCTGGAGTTGAGGAATGCGGCACTCACGCCAAACTGATGCAGCGCTTCGACCTGGTCCTGCATCAGCGCAATCAGCGGCGACACGACGATGGCCGTGCCGGGTCGGATCAACGCCGGAATCTGGTAGCACAGCGACTTGCCGCCTCCGGTCGGCATCAGCACCAGCGCGTCGCCGCCTCCGACCACCTGGTCGATGACCGCCTGCTGCTGGCCACGAAAGGCGGCGTAACCGAAAACGTCGTTGAGTATCTGCAAGGCGTCGGACATTGCGGGAATGCTAACAGTCCGATGCAGCACTCTCACGACTTGTGTCGTCTGGCAGCCCGGTCCTCGCGATCGGGGTATCTATACTGGCGCCGTCCAACCAAAGGCCGCAGCCATGAAACGCCTCATTCCATTGATTGCCCTCGCGCTGCTCGGCGCAACCGCCTTCGCCGTTCCGCCCTCCGTCACGCCGATCAGCCCGGCCGACCTGGCCTACATGGACGGCATCGAGCAATGGCACGCGGAGCGCGAAGCACGCCTGCGCAAGCCTGATGGGTGGCTCAGTTTCATTGGTTCGGGTCGGGTCGATGTCGGCACCAACAAGGTCGGCAGTGCCGAGGACAACGACATCGTGCTCACGAAGGGGCCCGCATACTTGGGAAGCCTGACGCTATCCGATGCGGGCGTCCCGTCATTTGCCTTGACTGCGACGAGCAAAGCGACGATTGAAGGTACCAGCGAGTCGTCGGTAACCCTCAAGACCAATCTCGACGGCGACCCGACCCGTGTGCGTTCGGGCACGACCAGTTTCTACGTGGTCAAAAGTGGTGATGTCGTCGGCTGGCGCCAGCGCGACAGCGAAGCGCAGAGCTTGAAAACGTTCACGGGAATCGAACGCTATCCGGTCAACCCGTCGTGGCGCGTCGTTGCCGACTGGGTGCCGTTCGACCCGCCGCACCATATCGACCTGGTCACGGTGATCAACACGCTGGAGCCGGCCAAGGTGCCGGGCAAGGCGGTATTCGAGCGCGATGGCAAGACCTGGGAGCTGCAACCGATCACCGAGGACGACCAGTTGTTCTTCATCCTGACCGATGCGACCAGCGGCAAGGAAACCTACGCCGCAGCGCGTTTCCTGTACGCCGACGCGCCGAAAGACGGCAAGGTGATCATCGACTTCAACAAGGCGGTCAACCCACCGTGTGCACTGTCACCGCACGTGGTCTGCCCGACGGCACCGAAAGAGAATCGTCTCGCATTGCGCATCGATGCGGGCGAGAAGAAGTTCGCCGGCGACCACTGACTGCAATCAAGTGGCGGGGGTGGTGTCGTTTGTGCCGCTGTCGGTCGTAGTGACGTCGTCGCCAGCGTCCTCGTCTGGTTCCGCGTCGGCCGAATCGGCATCCGATTCACTGCCGTCGGCCTTGCGAGCGAGCTTCTTCAGGCGCTTCTCTTCCTGCTTCTTCTGCTTGGCGATATCGCGCTGGCGTTTTTCAAAGTTGTAGTTGGGCTTGGCCATCGGGTTTCCTGTTGGAGTTGATCAGCCCGCGCATGCGCCGACTTCGGGGTGTCGCGGCCATTCCTGGGCCGGCGCATGTGGTGCCATTGCCGGTTTGCTCAGTGCATCCCTCGTTACCGGCTGTTCTTCTTTTCTTCCTTGGCCTGGCGCTTTTCCTTCAACGTCTTTTCCGGCTTTTTCTTGCTGTCTTTCTTCTGGTCCATGCCCTTGCTCATGATGCCCTCGCGGTGGTTGGTGGGGTGGGATGGGTTGACACTCTAGCGCGCTTTTCGGCGCATCGGAATCGCCGATGCGAGCCCGGCGTCAACTGGACGTACCCATCTTGCGCTTCGCCCAGACATTGAGTGCCTCGACGCCAATCGAAAACCCCATCGCGAAGTAGATGTAACCGCGAGGTACGTGGAAGCCGAAGCCATCGGCGACCAATACAACGCCGACCAGGATCAGGAAGGCAAGCGCCAGCATGCGCACGGTAGGATGCCTATCGATGAATTCGCCGACCGGATTGGCGGCGAGGAGCATGATGGCGACCGCGATCAGAATGGCCGCGACCATAACCGGCTGGTTGTTGACCATGCCGATGGCGGTTATCACGGAATCGAGCGAGAAGACGATGTCGATGACCGCGATCTGTGCGATCACCATCCCGAAACTGGAAAACACCTTGCCGGTCGCGCTGTCGTCCACCGGCGGTTCCATCTGCGCGTGAATTTCAACGACCGACTTGTAGAGCAGGAACAGGCCGCCGAGGATCAGGATCAGGTCGCGTATCGAAATCTTCTCGTCCAGGAATTCAAACAGCACGCCGCTGCTGTCGTCCATGTTGGCAAGGGTCGACAACACCAGCAGCAAGGCAATCCGGGTGATGCACGCGAAGCCGATGCCCAGCTTGCGCGCGAACGGGCGGCGATGCGGTGGCAAGCGCCCGACCGCGATCGACACGAACACGAGGTTGTCGATGCCAAGGACGATTTCCAGTGTCGCCAGCGTTGCCAGCGCGATCCAGATGTTTGGATCGAGAACCCATTCAAACGACATCGATCACCATTTTCCGGTCAGGGGAATCCGACACGCTGGCACTGTCCCCGTCATCCGAAGAGCCAATGCCAGGCACGCGGCGAGAGAATCAATCCCCAGCACAGCGCAACGTTGAGCATCAACATGAAGACCGCTGCCGACCCCATGTCCTTGGCCCGACCGGCGAGCTCGTGGAATTCAGGGCTGACCTTGTCGACGACGGTTTCGATCGCGGAATTGATCAGCTCCATCGACAGCACCAGCAGCAGCGAGCCGCAAAGCAGGAATTTTTCCACCGCGCCCTGCCCGGCCCAGAGCCCGGTCGGGATGAGGATCAACGCCAGCCACACTTCGAGACGGAACGAGGCCTCGTAGTGCCAAGCGGCACGCAGGCCCTTGAACGACCAGATCATCGCCGCGACGATCTGGCGCGGTCCACGCGATTCAGTACTCGCCACGACGATCCGTATGGGTTCCCGCGACGACCAATCAGGCCGCGCCTTGCCAGGCGATGTCGAGTTCCTTTGCCGCCTTCACGTCATCGAGACGGCGCACCGGCATCGTCTGCGGCGCGTCCTTCATTGCCTGCGGGTTCTCGCGCGACAGCTTCAGCAGGTCAGCCATCACCTCGACGAAATTATCGAGCGTCTCCTTCGACTCGGTTTCAGTCGGCTCGATCAGCAAGCACTCGGGGACCAGCAACGGGAAATAGTTGGTCGGCGCGTGAATGTTGCGATCAAGCAGGCTCTTGGAAAAATCGAGCGCCGTGATGCCGTTTTCCTTTTTCTGGCGCTGCACGGTGACGATGAACTCGTGACTGGCGCGGCGCTCTGGATAAGCGAGGTCGAACCCGGCATTGGCGAGGCCCTTGGCGACGTAGTTGGCATTGAGCGTGGCGTACTCGGCGACGCGGCGCATACCTTCGCGACCGAGCATGCGCGCGTACACGTAGGCGCGCAGCAGCACGCCGGCGTTGCCCGCAAACGTGGTCAGGCGACCGATCGACTTGGGCCGATCCTTCTTGCGAATCCAGCCGAAACTGCCGTCGTCGCGCTTCTCGATCATCGGAATTGGCAGGAATGGACGCAGTCGCTCGGAAACGCCCACGGCACCCGCCCCCGGGCCACCGCCGCCGTGTGGTGTGGAGAAGGTCTTGTGCAGGTTCATGTGGATGGCATCGAAGCCCATGTCGCCGGGACGCACCTTGCCGAGGATTGCGTTGAGGTTGGCGCCGTCGTAATAGAGCAAACCCCCAGCGTCGTGCACCAGCTGGGCGATTTCCTGGATGCGCCGCTCGAACACACCGATCGTCGACGGGTTGGTCAGCATGATGCCGGCGGTCTTGGGGCCCAGCACTTTTTTCAGTGCCTCGACATCGATGTCGCCGTCGTCCTTGGTCGGGATTTCACGCACCGTGCATCCACACATCGATGCCGTCGCCGGATTGGTGCCGTGCGCGGCGTCAGGAACGATGATCTCGGTCCGCTCGGTATCGCCACGATCGCGGTGATAGGCAACGATCATGGCAACGCCAGCAAGCTCGCCCTGCGCGCCGGCCATCGGCGACAGCGAGACACCGCCCTTCATGCCGGTGACATCGGCGAGGATTTCCTGCAAGTCGTGCATGCACGAGAGAAACCCCTGCGACAGCGATTCGGGTGCATACGGATGACGCGCGAGAAAACCTTCCAGCATCGCCAGCGAATTGCAGGCGCGCGGGTTGTACTTCATCGTGCACGAACCGAGCGGATAGAAATGCGTGTCGATAGAGAAGTTCTTGCGCGACAGGTTGGTGTAGTGGCGCACCGCCTGAAGCTCGGAGACTTCCGGCAGGCCAATCGGCGATTTGCGCCGGAATTGCTCGGGAAGGTCGTCGGGAATGGCGCAATCAGCGGGCATTTGGGCGGCCGCGCTGCGGCCAGGTTGCGACAGCTCGAAAATCAGCATGGAGTCGTGCACCAGTGGGGATCGGCAGCCTGCAATGATGCCACAAGCGGCCGATCGTTCGCCGAATTCAACGTGCGTTGGTGTCGCTGTCCGGGATCGTTTGGCGGCTGCCAAATGCATGCGCCAGCGTGCTGCGGTCCACGAATTCCAGCTCGCCGCCGAGCGGCACGCCATTGGCGAGGCGGCTTGCGGTAACGCCGGCCGCGTGGGCCAGCATCGACAGCATGTGGGCAGTCGCCTCGCCTTCCACGGTCGGATTCGTGGCGATGATCAGCTCGCGGATCTCGCCTTCGCCCAAACGCTCGGCAAGCAGATCGAGCCCCAGTTCCTTCGGCCCGTAGCCATCCATCGGTGACAGCCGCCCGAGCAACACGAAATAGTGGCCGCGATAGCCCGTCGCATTCTCTATCGCGTATTGGTCTACCGGCGTTTCGACGATGCACAACAGGTGCTGGTCACGCGCGCCGCTGCGACACAGCGTGCAGATCGGTTCCTCGCTGAAGGTACGGCAGCGCGAACAATTGCCGATCCGTTCGACCGCGGCCGCCAACCGATCCGACAATCGCTTTGCTCCGTGACGATCGCGTTCAAGGATATGGAACGCCATACGCTGTGCCGTCTTTGCACCCACACCGGGCAAACAGCGCAACGCCTCGATCAGTTCGGCCAGCAGCGGGCTGCTACTCATGCTTCAACGACTTCGAGTTTGGCAATGGACGCGCGGTCACTTCAGAACGGCAGCTTGATGCCGGGTGGAAGGTTCATGCCGGCGGTCACGTCACCCATCTTCTGCCTGGTCAGTTCTGCGATCTTGTTGATGGCGTCGTTGAAGGCTGCCGCGACCAGGTCTTCGGCCATTTCGGGATCATCCGCGAATGCCTGCTTGTCGATGTTGACCTTGCGCACTTCATGGCGGCCACTCATGGTCACGGTCACCAGGCCGCCACCGGCCTGGCCAGTGATCTCCATGCGCGCCAGTTCTTCCTGGTTGCGCTGTACCTCTTCCTGCATTTTCTGCGCCTGCTGCATCAAACCGGCGAGTGGTCCTCGCATGGATATCTCCTGTCGTGTTGGGCGTCGTCATGGCAACGACGCCAAGGGTCATAGAGCCTTGGGTTGTACGGAATCGGGAAGCAGGTGCGCGTTGAAATCCTCGACCAGCGAGCGCACCACCGGATCGTTGCGAATGCCATCCTCGGCCTGTTGCTGGCGAGCGGTATCGGCCTGCACGCGCTGCTCGGCCGGCGTGCCGCTGATGTCGCTGACAACCTCGAAGCTGGCACGAATCGGTCGCCCCAGTGCCTCGCCCAGGCGTTGTTCCATCACCTTCACCATCGGCCCATCGGTCAGGTCCTGATGGCTGGCCTTGATGCGCAGCCGGATACGGTCGCCTTCGATGCCGAGCAACAGTGAATGCCGTGCCAGCTCGCCGACCGGACCGCGCAGGTTGGCTTTTTCGATCAGGGTCGGCCAGTCATCGTTGTCGCTGGCGATGGGCGTGATGGGCATCTCGGCGGCGGTTTCGGCGACGCGGTTGTGGCGTGCAGCGTCGGCGTGTGCCGAATCTTCATTCCTGGGTGAACCCGGCCGCGCTGACGTCTCCGCCGGTTTCGATGCAGCGACCTCGGATCGCGGCGCTCCCAGCACAGCTGCCTTGGCCGCTGCGGCGGCGGCGCCAGGCGAGGCGCTTGCTGGCTTCATGGGTGCAACAGTCCGCGCGGCAGTCGAGCCAGCAGTCGCCGCCGGCTTGCCTGCGCCAGCTGCTTGCGGCGCAAACGCCAGCATGCGCAACAGGCACATCTCGAAACCGACCCTGGCGGTCGGCGCCATCGGCAAGTCGCTGCGACCGCTGATGGCCATCTGGTACCAGAGGCTCACATCGCGTGGATCGACCCGTTCGGCCAATGCCGATAGCGACGCATCGTCAGTGCCGCCGCTGCCGACCAGTTGCAGCAACTGCAGGCGATGCAGAACGCCAGCGAGTTCGTCGAGCACCATCGCGAAATCCGGCGCGAATTCGGCAATGCGCTGCACTTCGTCGAGCAAGGCGGCGCCATCGCTGGCGATCAGTGCCTCCAGCAAAACGACGACACGACCGCGCTCCACCGTACCCAGCATCGACCGCACATCGGCAGCGCGCAGGCTGCCGCCACCGAAGGCAATCGCCTGGTCGAGCAACGACAGGCCATCGCGCAGCGAGCCATCGGCCGCACGCGCCAGCGCCTCGATGGCCGCCTCATCACCTGCGATGCCTTCCTCGCCAAGGATGTAGCCGATCTGGCCGGCAATCTGTTCGACGGTCAGCCGCTTGAGGTTGAACTTGATGCAGCGCGACAACACGGTCACCAGCAGCTTCTGCGGATCGGTGGTCGCGAGGAGGAACTTCACATGCGGCGGCGGTTCTTCGAGCGTTTTCAACAACGCGTTGAAGGCCGGCTTGGACAACATGTGCACTTCGTCGATCAGATAGACCTTGTAGCGGCCGCGATTGGGCGAGTACTGCGCGCTTTCGATCAGCTCACGGACGTTGTCGATGCCGGTGTTGCTGGCGGCGTCGATTTCGAGCAGGTCGATGAAGCGACCGGCGTCGACTTCGGTGCAGATCCCGCAGACACCACACGGTTCCGCCGATTCGCCGCGCTCGCAGTTGAGCGACTTGGCGAAGATGCGCGCGATCGTCGTCTTGCCGACGCCGCGCGTGCCGGTGAACAGGAAAGCATGATGCACGCGGCCACTTTCCAAGGCGTGCGACAGCGCACGCACCACATGCTCCTGCCCGACCAGCTGGCCGAACGTGCGCGGGCGCCACTTGCGGGCAAGCACCTGATAGGACATCACGGATTCCACGATACGGCTGACGATTGTGCCAAGTTCGGGGCGGGGTGGCCAAACGGCAAGGGTGGATTGGCCCTCAGGGTTGCGAAAAGTTGCGCCCATTTACAAAAAATGAGCCCGAACATGCTCGGCGTGGGTCTTCGCTAGAAATTGAGATAGAGGGATTGTTGGCCCCCATCCATGGGGCTCACCCTCGCTGCCGCGAGGGCCAGCCATTCGGCTGTCCAAAATTGCTCCAGGCAATTTTGTCGAACCCGCTGAGGGGTTCTCTGCAACCTCTCTCTCCGCCACCTACAAAAAACGCGCCCGGAGGCGCGCTGGTGCGGGGTCTCCGCTAGAAATTAAGAGAGAGGGATTGTTCGGCCCATCCATGGGCCTCACCCTCGCTGCCGCGAGGGCCAGCCATTCGGCTGTCCAAAATTGCTCCAGGCAATTTTGTCGAACCCGCTGAGGGGTTCTCTGCAACCTCTCTCTCCGCCACCTACGAAAAACGCGCCCGGAGGCGCGCTTTTCGTAGGTGGCGGAGAGAGAGGGATTCGAACCCTCGATACGGGATGAACCGTATACACACTTTCCAGGCGTGCTCCTTAAGCCACTCGGACATCTCTCCGGTGCTGGACTTCGTCGATGCTTTCGCCGCGCGGCTGAACCAGCCGGTCGGCGTCGAGGAAGGGCCGCGGAGGATACCGGTTGCGTCCCGCGCAGACAACTTAGCGCTACAAATCCCGCGCCACCCGAAACCCCACCTGCGCACTACGCATCGTGCTTGCGGCAGCTAGTCGATAGGCCGATCGCGACTGCTCGGGTGCGCTGCCCCACGAACCGCCGCGCAACATGCGGCGTTGGCAGCCGGGGTTGACCCAAGCGGTGCTGTCGCGCGGCGCACGGACGTAGTTTTCGTGCGAGCAGTCCTGCACCCACTCGGCGACGTTGCCGACCAGGTCGTAAAAGCCGAACGCATTCCTGGCGTAAGTGCGCACTGGCGCGGGTCCCCAGTGACCATCGCTGTAGTTCGGGAACGCGCGTGCCCAACTGCGTTTGCTCGGCGAGCGGTCGCCTTCGCCGGTCAGGTTGCCGCGCACCTTATCCGGGTTGCCGTCGCCCCACGGGAAGCGCTCCTGACTGCCTGCGCGCAGTGCATATTCGAACTCGGCTTCGCTGGGCAGCCGATAGCTCTTGCCGGTCTGCTCCGACAGCCACGCCGCGTAGGCGCTGGCGTCGTTCCACGACACATTGATGACCGGCCGCGAGTCGCTGGCGCGGTCGCCGTGGTAGTCGGTCTTCCAACTGATGCCGCGCTTGTCGGTCATGCGACCGCTGGATTCGTCGTAGTAGCTGCCCGTTCCCAGTCGCTCGGCGTCGGTCTTGTAGCCGGACAAACGCACAAACTCGCGAAATTCGCCGACCGTGATTTCCGCCTGGCCGAGCGCGAAGCCGGTGTTGATGGCGACGCGACGTTGTGGTTCTTCGTTGTCGCGATGTCCGTCTTCGTCGGCGGACGAGCCCATCACGAAGGATCCGGTCGGCACCACGATCAC
>JBBSLA010000050.1:0-19316 GCA_038255665.1 Lysobacterales bacterium
GAATCGGGAGACAGGTCAAAAGAAAGAAGCAGCACAGCGCAGCTGCGCTGTGCCTTTGACCCACCCGCCTGTTCCTTTCGGCAAGCGCTGGCCGGATCAGCCGCTTGCGGGCCGCGCGAGGGATCGCGTGGCTTCGGCTGCGGCACAGGATGTGCCTTCAGCCGAACCCGGCCAGTGCTTGCGCAGTCGTGCGGCTTCACCGCACGACCGACAGGCCATCGGGCCGCATCTTTTGGCTACGTTTCTCTGCGCGAGAAAAGTGGCTCGCGCGCCGGCAGGCGCGAGAAACGCTTGACCAGTCCGGCGGTAGCCAACAAGAGAGAAGCGGCGGGCGGCGGGCCCGCGAAACGCTTGACCAGTGTGGCAGCAGCCGACACACGCCGAACGGCGACACAAGGCGCGGACCCTCACCTCCGACTCCTCTCCCGTGGGGAGGGGAGAGAAAAGCGCCGCAGCTCACCAAGGAGAGGGAGACCAGCGCCGACCCGAGCGCGAGCTTTCTAGTCGTAGCCGACCACGTGCAGGCCGAATCCACCAAGGCCGACCAGCTTGCGCGGCGTGCCGAGCACGCGTAACTCGCGCACGCCAAGGTCGGCCAGGATCTGCGCGCCGAGCCCATGTCGACGCCATTCGTGGGTGGGATCGGGCGTTGTCGTAGAAGGACGACACAGCAGCCGATCCAGTCCGTCACCGGTTTCACCAGCGTCATCGAGCACCACGACGATGCCGCGCCCTTCGTCGGCGATTCGGCGGAGTGCTGCCGTCACGGTAATGCCGAGATCATCGCGCACCAGATGCAACACATCGCTGAGCGTGTTGCGCACGTGTACGCGGGTGAGCACGGGCTTATCGTCATCAACAGAGCCTCGCACCAGTGCGTAATGCAGCGCGTTCTTCAAGCTGTCGCGATAGACGACAAGACGGAACGGACCGAACTCGGTTTCCACCGAATCATCATTCACTCGCTCGACGGTCTTTTCGGTGCTCAGGCGATGCCGGATCAGCTCCGCGATCGAACCGATCTTGAGTCCGTGCTTGCGTGCGAATACTTCCAGTTGCGGCCGCCGCGCCATGCTGCCGTCGTCATTGAGGATTTCGACCAGTACGCCAGCCGGTTCCAGCCCAGCCAGATCAGCCAGATCGCATGCCGCTTCGGTATGCCCTGCCCGCGTCAGCACGCCGCCGGCTTGCGCGGTCAGAGGAAAGATGTGGCCAGGTTGGACGATGTCTTCGGGTCCAGCACTCGACTGCACCGCCGCCTGGATCGTGACGGCGCGATCCTGTGCCGAGATGCCGGTGGTAACACCTTGAGCGGCTTCGATCGAGACCGTGAAATTGGTGTGGTAGGCCGAGTTGTTGGAACTGACCATCGGCCGCAAACCAAGCTGGTCGCTGCGTTGCTGGGTCAGCGCCAGGCAAACGAGGCCACGCGCTTCGCGGACCATGAAGTTGACGTCTTCCGGCCGCACCAGGCTGGCCGCCATGATCAGGTCGCCTTCGTTCTCGCGATCTTCGTCGTCGAGGATCACCACCATGCGACCGGCACGAATGTCGGCGAGGATTTCCGGAATGCTGTTGAAACTCATGACTCGCTCCCTGCCGTCGCCAAGCGCTCGGCATAGCGCGCAATCAGATCCACTTCAATATTCACCGCGTCACCAACGCGGCGCTCACCAAACGTGGTGACCGTTTGCGTGTGCGGAATCAGGTTGACGCCGAAGCGTGCGCCATCGACTTCGTTGACGGTGAGGCTGACGCCGTCGACGCAGACCGATCCCTTCTGTGCGATGTACTTCGCGATGCGTGCCGGCACCTCGAAGGTCCAGCGTTGCGAGCGCGCGTCGTCGCTGATCTCTATTACGGTACCCGTCGCATCGATGTGGCCAGACGCCAGATGGCCGCCTAGCCTGTCGGCGAGTCGCAAGGCTTTTTCGAGATTCACATGGTCGCCGACGACAGCGTTGCCGAGTGTGGTCAGACGCAGCGTTTCCACTGACGCATCGGCGCTGAACTGACCTTCGGCGATATCCAGCGCAGTCAGGCAACAACCACCAACGGCGATGCTGTCGCCGCTGGCGACATCGGAAAGATCAAGCGCGCCCGCATCAATGCGAAAGCGCCGATCAGCGCCGCTGGAATCAATTGCCGCGATGCGGCCGATGGCCGCAATGATGCCGGTGAACATGCACGTTTCTCGCATTGTGGAACGCGGAAACGCCTCGCAGGCGTGAGGCCGCGCGGGATCGCTCCCGCGTTGCCGTCTTCTTTCATCCGGACTGTAACCGTCGGCTCCGGCATTGGACCGGATCTGCTGACCTTGCGATGCCCTGCAAGCGCTCGCGGGCTTGTTCGTTAGAACCTACCGCCGGTGGGGAATTGCGCCCCGCCCTGAAGACGTCATGGAACGCCGCGATTGCTCGCAACGCGTGGAACAGTGAGGGCGTGGGGCGAAAAACTCAAGGCTCGCCAAGGACTCGCCCATTCACCGTCGAACGGATTTACTACGCACGCAACAACAAGCGCCAGTCGTCCCCGATGCTGCGTTGGTCGATCACGCGCAGGTTCCAGCGCTCGCTCATCTTTTCCAATGGCGGCAGGTTGAGTAGGCCGAGTGCGTCGTTGCCTAACATCGTAGGCGCAATGTAGAGCAGCAGTTCGTCGACCAGGCCGGCGGCGAACAGGGCGCCGCTGAGGATCGGGCCGGCTTCGACCTGCACTTCGTTGCAGTGGCGCTCGGCGAGCAGGCGCAGCACCTGGCGCAGGTCGAGGTGTTGGTCGGCAACTTCGCAACCGGCGAGTGCGATGTTTTCGAACCGCGCGTCGTCGCGCGGCGACAGGCGCTCATCGTGCAGCAGCAAGGTTGGCGCGTTTCCGTCGAGCACATGCGCATCTGCGGGTGTGCGCAACTCGCGATCCAGGATCACGCGCAGTGGTGTTGCCGGCTCGACTTCTCCCAAGGTTGCGAGTTCATCGGCAGACAGGCGCGCGGTCAGGTGCGGGTTGTCTGACAGCACGGTGCCACTGCCGGTGAGGATGGCCGAGCTTCTCGCGCGCCAGCGCTGCACGTCGGTACGAGCGGCTTCGCCGGTGATCCACTTCGACATTCCGTTGGCGAGCGCGGTGCGGCCGTCCAGGCTCATCGCCAGCTTCACGCGCAACCATGGGCGGCCGCGTTCGACGCGCGAGAAGAAACCACGGTTGAGTTCGCGCGCCGCGTCTTTCATCAAACCACTTTCGACCGCGATGCCGGCTGCCGCGAGTCGATCCAACGCACCGCCACCATGCTGGTTGGCGTCTTCGCTGGCGATCACGACGCGAGCGATGCCGGCGTCGATCAGCGCATCGGCGCAGGGTGGCGTTTGACCGTGCTTTCCGCAGGGTTCAAGCGTCACGTAGGCAGTCGCGCCCTGCGCTTGTTCGCCTGCTTCGCGCAATGCATGAACTTCCGCATGCGCTTCGCCGGCACGCTGGTGCCAGCCTTCACCGACGACGCGATCGTCGTGCGCAATCACGCAACCAACGCGTGGATTGGGGTTGGTTTTGTACAGGCCGCGGTCGGCCAGCCGCAGCGCGTGTGCCATGTGCAGATGATCGGTGGACGTTGAACTCATGGGGTTTTAGACGATGTTGGTGTCACGCGGGTGCGTGGGCACGATTACACGCCGTCGCGCTTCTGCTCGTCGGGCTGGTCGCGCGTGGGAAGAAAATCCTCGCTGGCGCCGTCGCCTGTGCCGTCGAACCACGATTGCCATGCTTCACCAGCAGGCACGATCAACCGGGCTCGTCCCAATGCAATGACATCGACGCGGGTCACCGATTCCGGAAACGCCATCGCCTTGGGCATACGTAATGCTTGGCAGCGATTACTCGTGAACAAGCTGGTCTGTTCCATCACCACCTCCAAAACCGCTCCACGGCTGGAACGTAACAACGACCACGGAATATATCAACGGGGAACACGCGGTGCGCCCGGACAGCGTTTGGAACATTCAGCGCGAGTAAACCGTCGCCATCGCTAGCGATGTATCCACTTGGCAACCTTTACTTGCTCAGGAGGTAGCCGTTCCCGAAATTCGTTCGTGAACGCGTCCATCTCGTCCAGACCCGCCCATTTCATCGGCGCGCCAGAATTCAAAAACATCATTACCGAGACTGTGCTTCCCCGGGTTCTTTGGAGAACAACGGACGAAATCGCAGTGAGCGGGACTACGTCTGGCCCGGTATCGGTCGTCGCATGAAGGCCCTCGCTATCGAACCACAGAGCCGCAGCCTGCTTTTTCGCTCGTAACTTTGATTCCAATTTGTTTGCTCGTGGAACGATCCACATAGCCAAGACCAGCGCCAAGACACCTAAGGCAGCCAACACCCAGCTTTTGCTTTGGACGCCGTACGCGAATCCGCTAAACATCGCGACGATCAACGCGATCCCCAACGCTTTGGAAACCCTGGCCTCCTTCGCCAAAAAGCTGGGGTCAAATCGAAAAACGCGTGAACCACTGGCGGACCCAGCATCCACGGCGCCAGTCAGCCCTTGCCCTTGCGTCGCGTCGCGGCGTTGGCGGCGACTTCTTCGAGCAGGGGCATTTGCATGCCACCCATGGTTGGCAGGTCGCGTTCCAGGCTTTCGATTTCCTCGCGGAAAGCCTGCACGTCTTCGAACTTGCGATAGACCGACGCGAAACGAACGTAGGCGACCTGGTCGAGTTTTTTCAGTTCGCGCATGACCAGTTCGCCAACCTGGCGCGAAGCGATTTCACGCTCACCGCTGCTGCGCATTTCATTGATGACCGCACGCACGGCGGCATCGACGGCGTCGACCGGAACGGGTCGCTTCTGCAAGGCGCGCTCGAAACTCACTCGTAGTTTCGCTTCATTGAAGGCGTGGCGGCGACCGTCCGACTTGATCACCTGCGGCAATTTGATTTCTGCCGTCTCAAAGGTGTTGAAGCGTTCACTGCACTGCTCGCATTCGCGACGGCGACGCACGGTCGAGCCGTCTTCGGTCAGGCGCGAATCGATGACGCGGGTGTCGTCGTGCTGGCAGAACGGGCAGAACATGGCGTGGCTGCGCGGGCGTCAGCCCACCACCTCGCAAGCCCGGTTCTGCAAAAACCTCATCAGCCGTAAACCGGGAAACGCTTACACTGCGCTTCGACCGCCGCGCGTACGCGATCAATCACGGCATCGTCAGTCGGCGCATCAAGCACGTCGGCCATCCAGTTCGCCAGTTCGATGCTGTCGGCTTCCAGGTAGCCACGCGTGGTGATCGCGGGCGTGCCGATGCGCAGGCCCGAGGTGATGAACGGCGAGCGCGGATCGTTCGGCACGGCGTTTTTGTTCACCGTGATGTGAGCCTTGCCGAGCGCGGCTTCGGCATCCTTGCCGCTGGAGTCGCGGCCGATAAGGTCGATCAGCATCAAATGATTCTCGGTGCCGCCGGAAACGATCTTGTAGCCGCGATCGATCAACGTCTTCGCCATTGCCTTGGCGTTGCGCACCACTTGTTGCTGGTAGGTCTTGAACTCGGGTTCCAGCGCTTCCTTGAACGCGACCGCCTTGGCGGCGATGACGTGCATCAGCGGGCCGCCCTGAATGCCGGGGAAGACAATCGATTGCAGCTTTTTCTCGCGCTCTTCACCCAACCCTTGGGCAATCACGAAACCGCCACGCGGACCGCGCAAGGTCTTGTGCGTAGTAGACGCGATGACGTGTGCGTGCGGTACCGGGCTTGGGTAGACGCCAGCCGCAATCAATCCGGCGACGTGGGCCATGTCGACGAAGAAGATCGCGCCAACCTTGTCGGCAATCGCGCGCATGCGGGCCCAGTCGACGATTTGCGAGTAAGCGCTGAAGCCGCCGATCAGCATCTTCGGTTTGTGCTCGACGGCGAGGCGCTCAACCTCGTCGTAATCAATCAGGCCCTGCTCGTCGACGCCGTATTGGACCGCGTTGAAAAGCTTGCCGGAGATATTTGGCTTGGCTCCATGGGTCAGGTGACCGCCATGGGCGAGGCTCATGCCGAGGATGGTGTCGCCCGGTTGCAGCAGGGCGAAGAAAACCGTCTGGTTGGCCTGCGAGCCCGAATGCGGCTGCACGTTCGCGTAGTCGGCATCGAACAGTTGTTTCAGCCGCGCGATGGCCAGCTTTTCGGCAACGTCCACATACTCGCAGCCGCCGTAGTAGCGCTTGCCGGGATAGCCTTCGGCGTATTTGTTGGTGAGTTGCGAGCCTTGCGCTTCCATCACCATCGGGCTGGCGTAGTTTTCCGACGCGATCAGCTCGACATGATCTTCCTGGCGCTGGTTTTCGCTGGCAATGGCGGCGGCCAGTTCCGGGTCGAAATCGGCGATACGCTGGCTTTTGGCAAACATTGGCACGACCTTTGAGACAAACAGGCCGTGATTTTAGCCGGTTTGCTAGCTTGGCTGGTCGCTGGCGCTGAAGTGGCCATCGCGCAGGAAGGCCACGCTTTGCGCCGCCACGTCACTGGAAAATACCATGCCGCTATGGGTGACCGGCAGGCTGCAATGGTCGGCAATGCCCGGCAACTGCGTTTCGACGACGCTGACTGTGCCATCGTGCGGTGACGGCAGGGAGTTGAACAATCCACCCAGTCCGACCGCTTTCGTGCCCGCGATCACGCCGACTTCGCGCGGCCGGGTCCACTCGTCGAAGCCGGATCGCAATATGTCGCGACTGCGGCCGAGCATCCAGTGCAGGCCGGCATGGCCATCGAGCCCGCGCGCCGCGGCGCTACCGATCAAGGGCGAACCGATGCAGACGATACGGCCGTCGGGCAATGCTTCGTCCGTATCCACCGCATGCAGGGCAACCAGGCCGCCAAGGCTGTGGCCGAGCAGGTGGACGACCTCGCCGGCATACCCGCACATTCGCTCGCGCAGTCGCACGGCCGCGCTATCCGGCCCGAGCTCCAGGCTTGAATACTCGAAGTTCTCGGTGCGAAAACCTGCTTCGCGCAAGCGCCCGGCCAGTGCAGACAAGGTGAATCCGGCCATCCAGATGCCATGCAGCAGGATGACCCGTTGACCGTTGCCGGGCGTTGGCGCGTTCAGATTTTTTTCGCCACGCGGATCGACAGTTCCTGCAACTGCGCGTCGCCGATGGTCGACGGTGCGGAAGTCATCAGATCCTGTGCACTCGCGGTTTTCGGGAACGCGATCACGTCGCGGATCGATTCGGTGCCCGCGATCAACGCGGCGATGCGATCAATGCCGAACGCGATGCCGCCATGCGGCGGTGCGCCGAACTTGAGTGCATCCAGCAGGAAACCGAACTTGGCCTGCGCTTCCTCCGCGCCGATGCCGAGCAGCTCGAACACCGCGCTCTGCATGTCCTGCCGATGGATACGGATGGAACCGCCGCCGATCTCGTTGCCGTTCAAGACCATGTCGTAGCCGCGCGACACCGCGGTCATTGCGTTTGCCTTCACATCGGCGACATCGTCGATCTTCGGCGCGGTGAACGGATGATGCAGGGCGACATGGCGATTACCCGCCGCATCGAATTCGAACATCGGGAAGTCGGTAACCCAGAGCGGCTGCCAGGTATTGCCGACCAGTCCGCAGTCGCGACCGACTTTCACCCGTAACGCGCCCATGAAATCGCTGACCGTTTTGTAGCCGCCGGCACCGAAGAAAATCAGATCGCCGTTCTGCGCGCCGACCGCCTTGAAGATGCCATCCAGCGCGGCGTCGTCGAGGAACTTCACGATTGGCGAGGTCAGGCCTTCGCGACCCTTGGCGATGTCGTCGACACGAATCCAGGACAGGCCCTTGGCACCGTAGCGGGTCACGTAAGCGCCAAGATCGTCAATCTGCTTGCGGCTGAGTTCCGCGCCATTCGGCAGGCGCAGCGCAACCACGCGGCCGGCCGGATCATTCGCTGGACCGCTGAATACCTTGAACTCGACATGGCGCAGATGCTCGGCGATGTCGACCAGTTCCAGATCAATGCGCAGGTCGGGCTTGTCCGAACCAAAACGACGCATGGCCTCTGCGTAGGTCAATCGCGGAAATGGATTGGCCAGTTCGATGCCGTCCACTTCTTTCAACACATCGCGGATCATCGTCTCGACGAAATCCTGCACGTCCTCCTCGCGAACGAAGGCGAATTCCATGTCGAGCTGGGTGAATTCGGGCTGGCGATCAGCGCGCAAGTCCTCGTCGCGGAAGCAACGCGCTATCTGGTAGTAGCGATCCATGCCGGCCATCATCAGCAGCTGTTTGAACAACTGCGGCGACTGCGGCAGCGCGTAGAACTCGCCGGGATGGACGCGGCTGGGCACCAGGTAATCGCGTGCGCCTTCCGGCGTGGCCTTGGTGAGGATTGGCGTTTCGATGTCCTGGAAACCGCGATCGTCGAGGTAATGCCGGATCGTC
This sequence comes from Lysobacterales bacterium, assembly GCA_038255665.1. Taxonomy (GTDB): domain Bacteria; phylum Pseudomonadota; class Gammaproteobacteria; order Xanthomonadales; family Rhodanobacteraceae; genus Dokdonella. Next base: position 8,400 of record JBBSLA010000050.1, read on the forward strand.
GACACCAGCCGAGTGCGCATGCGCAACTTGCGCTGCATGTCGGGCCGGCGCATTTCCAGATAGCGGTAGCGCAGCCGCATGTCCTCGTTGACGTTGTCGTCGAGCATGAACGGCAACGGCGCGGCGGCGTTGAGGATTTCCACTTCGGTCGCGATCACCTCGACCGCACCCGACTTCATCCGATCGGTCACCTGCGCGGCCGGGCGCGGACGCACGGTGCCGGTGATGCGCAGGCAGAACTCGTAACGGACCTGCTCGGCCAACTTGAAGGCTGCGGCGTTGTCGGGTTCGATGACGACCTGGACCAGGCCTTCGTGGTCGCGCAGGTCGATGAAAATGACGCCGCCATGGTCGCGGCGGGTGTCAGCCCAACCGCAAAGATTCACGGTCTGGCCGGTCAGGCTGTCATCGACAAGGCCGCAATAATGGCTGCGCATGGTTGGGGATTTCGACAAAGGGACCGAATCCTAAGCCCGATGCTGCTTTGCCGCAAATTTTCGCGCGTTGGTGCAGACGTAAAAAGACCCGCCGCAGCGGGTCTATTCGTCACAGATGGGCCGAACCCGGCTTAGCGCCAGCGACGCTCGACCGTGAATATGGCTGCACAGCCGCCGTTGACCCAGACGCCAGCACGGTTGTATCCCCAATTCCGGTTCTGGACGCAACGGGTGTCCGAGATCTGACGCTCGATACGCACCTCGCCACCGCGACCGGTATCGACCTGGCACATCTTGTAGCGATAGTCCTCGCTCTGGCAGGTGAACCGGATATCGCGATCCCAGTTACTGCCGGGTTGCCACGGGCCTCCGGCATTGCCCTGATGGTGGCCACCAACTTCGGCAAAGACGCCGCCGCAGCCACGGTCTACCCACAAGCCGCGTCGGTCAACGCCCCAGCTGCGGCCCTTGCGGCACTCGTTGTTGGATGTCTGGCGGATAAGACGGGCTTCGCGCCAATCGACGTTGCAGCGCGAGTAGTTGTAGTTCTTGCTTTCGCAACGGACCTGGTCGCGGTTGTTGCCGTAGCGGTTGTCGTTATCGTGGCGACGGTCATCGCCGCGCCGACCGTATTCGACCTGGGCGACGGCGGTCGCCGCAGTAAACAGGGACAGCACCAGTGTGGCTGCCATGACGATAGGCTTGATCATGTCGGTCTCCTCCAATCCGGGTGAGACCCGAGTATTGCCAATCGCAACGCTGGTTTGTGCGATTACACCGGTCGCGCAGGGGTTCCCGTTCAGTCTGAAGACTTGGCCGCCGGCGTTGTTTTCGTCGCGCTGGCCGCATTGTCCGGCTTGCTGGGCGCCAATTTCGCGCTGTCAGATTTCGGTGCTTCCGACTTCGCAGACTCGGACTTGCCAGCATCCGATTTGCCCGAGTCCGACTTGGTCGATTCGGACTTGGAGGAATCGGACGATGACGATTCACTTTTCGGTGCCTCATCCTTTGTCGCAAGGTTCGACTTCTTGTCGCTGTCCTTCTTGAAGTCGGTCTCGTACCAGCCGCTACCGGCCAGGCGGAATGACGGCGCGGTCAACTGACGGCGCACCTGCGCTGCACCACATTCCGGGCAATCGGTCGGATCGGCATCGGACAGTTTCTGCAGACGCTCGAAAACGTGGTCGCAAGCAGTGCATTTGAATTCGTAGATCGGCATGGCGTAGGAGCGGCGACTCAAAGGGCTGGCAGCTATGGTGCCGCATTGGCGCGCTTCAATGGGAGTGCGAGAATTGAACAAACTCTCCAAGGGGAAACCGTGGGCGACTATCGCGCAAGCATTGAATGGGACCGCGCCGGCGAGGATTTCGCCGACAACCGCTACAGCCGACGCCACCGCTGGCGATTCGATGGCGGCATCGATGTTCCTGCGTCTTCGTCGCCACAAGTGATTGCGCCACCGATGTCGGTAGACGCGGCGGTCGATCCGGAAGAGGCGTTCGTCGCATCGCTGGCGAGTTGCCACATGTTGTGGTTCCTGACGCTGGCCCAGAAGTAAGGTTTCGTCGTCGACCATTACAGCGACAACGCGGTCGGCAAGCTCGCAATGAACACCGACCGCAAAATGGCGATGACTGAAGTGACTTTGCGTCCACGGGTTTCGTTCGCGGGATCGCGGCAGCCGGACAACTGCGCGTTAATCACGCTCCGCCACCAGGCTCACGAGCAATGCTACATCGCCAACTCTGTGACGACACAGATTCGTTGCGAGCCACTCGACGCCGATGGCAAGCCACTCGATTCTTCCACTGGATTCAAACCATGAATTACGCAATTGAGCGCTACGGCGCAGTCGCATTGGCGCTGGTCGCCTGGTTCGGCGTGCTGTTGCAGTTGCTGCTATCGATCCAGCTGGCGCAGGCGAATGGCAAATTGGTCGTCGAAGGGCTGGTCGTCTACTTCGGCTATTTCACTGTGCTCAGCAACATCTTCGTTGCGCTGGTCGCCAGCGCTCGCGTCATGGCGACGCGGACGCGAGAGCCAGGCTGGCTCGCCCGCGAAACCACGCTGGGTTGTGCGACGACGGCGATCATCCTTGTCGGCATCGCCTACCACCTGCTGCTGCGCAAAATCTGGGATCCACAAGGCTGGCAGTGGCTGGCAGACGTGGTGCTGCACTACATCGTTCCGTTACTCACACTGATGGTCTGGATGTTGTTGCGACATCCTCAGCGTTTGCCCGTTTGGCACCCGCTGGCGTGGTGCCTGTACCCAATCGCCTATCTCGTCTACGCGCTGGTTCGCGGCATTTGGTTGAACAGCTATCCGTACCCCTTCATCGATGTCAACGTGCTCGGCTCTCCGCGCATGTTGCTCAATGGAATCGGATTGCTCGTCGCATTCGTCGTCGTCGGTTACCTGGTGCGCTCAGTCGCCCTGCTTCGAAGCGGTGTGCCGGAGAACACTCGTCGTTCCTCATGACGCGATCCATGCTGTTGAAGGCGTTCTAGAACATGCGTTGTCGTTTCCCTGCAGGTGGGCGGCCGCACACGCGGCATTGCAACTTTGAATCGCGGTTTCGGCGATTTCGGCTGGTAAGCGTTGCGGGCCTTGCCGAAAACCGCAAGAAGGTGCTGCCTGTGTCGACCTGAACGTGCGGCTTTACGCCCGGTTTCGCGGGTTACTTTTGGGTCAGAGACGTTCACCGCGGATCGGCTAGGCTGTCGATCCTTTGCACCCGCCGCGTGCGGGCGGCGTGTTCGTCGTGCCGCTTTGGCTTGCAGCTCTGGTTCGATCATCGATGAAGTTTTCCGCTCCCCTGTTTGGCGTCGCCCTGCTCGCCGTTGTCCTGCTTGGCTGCAAGGCCGAGCCGGAAGCCGCGCCACGCGAGCCACCGCCAGTGCCGGCGACGACGTTCGTCCTGCAACCAACGGCATGGCGCGACACGCTGGAAGCGGTCGGTACCGCCAAGGCACATGAGTCGGTGGTGCTGACCGCGAAGATCACCGAGACGGTGCGCAAGATCAATTTCACCGATGGCCAGCAAGTCAATGCGGGCGACGTGCTGGTCGAACTCACGTCAGGCCAGCAGGTTGCTGCCCTGGCCGAAGCGCAGGCGATGGCCGTCGATTCGGCCAGCCAGTACAAACGCCAGCAGGACCTGGTCGACAAGGGCACGATTTCCCGATCCGTTTTCGATACCGCCAGGGCCAGCCGCGATTCCAATGCGGCGCGGGTCAATGCCTTGCGTGCGCAACTGTCGGATCGCGTGGTGACGGCGCCCTTCAGCGGCGTGCTCGGTTTACGGCAAGTCAGCCTTGGTGCGCTGGTGACGCCGGGCACGGTGATTACCACGCTCGATGATGTTTCCTCGATCCGTTTCGATTTCCCGATCGCCGAAGTGCATCTCGCTGCGCTGACGCCGGGTCACGAAATCATCGCGCGCAGCATCGCGTTCCCGGGAATCGAATTTCGCGGAACGGTGAAGTCGCTGGATTCGCGCATCGATCCTGTGACGCGATCGGTGCTGGTGCGTGCCGAAATACCGAACCCCGATGGACTGCTGCGCGGCGGCATGTTGCTGACCGCCCAAGTGTTGCAACCCGAGCGGCAGACGCTGGTGCTACCAGAAATCGCAGTGACCCAGGTTGGACTGGAATCGTCGGTGTTTCGCGTGAAAGCCGACGACACCGTCGAGTCGGTCAAGGTGAAACTGGGCGCGCGCCGGCGTGGCGAGGTTGAGGTCGTCGAAGGCGTGAAGGCGGGTGACCGCATCGTGGTTGAAGGCACCGTGCGCCTGCGCGACGGGTCGCGGATTGTTGAGGGCGCGACGAAGGATGAATCGGCGGAAAAACCGGCGGATGAGGGGAAGTCGTCGTGATTGGGACGGTTTGCGAGCAATTCTCCGCCGCATTGCAGCCACCCCTACTCGTCATTCCTGCGAAGGCAGGAATCCATTTTGACGTTGCTTGTGCTTCCCGTGATTCACTGGTAATCAAAATGGATTCCTGCTTTCGCAGGAATGACGAGGTTTTTGAGTTTCGGCGAGCTCACCACTTGACGACGCGAATGGCATTGCCGCCGCCGTCGGACGAGCAGAACTAAGCCATGTTCCTTTCCGACGTTTCCATCAAGCGGCCTGTATTCGCGACCGTGATGAGCCTGTTGCTGGTGGTGGTCGGCGTGATCTCGTTCTCGCGGCTGAGCCTGCGCGAGTTGCCGGCAATCGATCCGCCAATCGTCTCGGTCGACGTGAACTACCCCGGTGCCTCGGCGGCGGTGGTCGAAACGCGTATCACCCAGGTGCTGGAAGACGCCCTGGCCGGCATCGAAGGCGTCGATACGATCGAGTCGCGCAGTCGCAACGGGACCGCCAGCGCGACCATCGAGTTCCGCGTCGGTCGCGATATTGAAGCGGCGGCAAACGATGTACGTGACGCCATCAGCCGCGTGCTCGACCGCATGCCCGACGAAGCCGACCCGCCGGAAATTTCCAAGGTCGAAAGCGATTCCGACGTGATCATGTGGTTCAGCATGAGCTCGAGCCAGCTCGATTCGCTGGCCTTGACCGACTACGCCGATCGCTACGTAGTCGACCGCCTGTCGGCCCTGGACGGCGTCGCCCGCGTGCGCCTGGGCGGCGGCCAACGCTACGCCATGCGGATCTGGCTGGATCGCAATGCGATGACTGCGCGCGGGCTGGTCGTCGGCGATGTCGAGGCGGCCTTGCGTCGCGAGAACATTGAACTGCCGGCAGGCCGCATCGAATCAGACACCCGCGACTTCACCCTGCGCGTGGATCGCACCTACGAGACCGCCGAGCAGTTCGCGGCGATCACGCTGGCCAAGGGCGACGACGGCTATCTGGTCCGCCTCGGCTACATCGCCAAGGTCGAGCGTGGGCCAGCCGAGCGGCGCTCGTATTTCCGCAGCAATGGCGAATCGAACGTCGGCCTTGGCGTGGTGAAGACGTCGACCGCGAACGCGCTGGCGGTTGCCCGCGACGCCCGCGCGGAAGCCGATCGCATCGAAGCATCGCTGCCACCCGGCACGCACATCTTCCCCACCTACGACGCCACCCAGTTTGTCGAAGCGTCGGTCGATCGCGTCTACGCAACCTTGCTCGAATCCGGCGCCTTGGTGGTGATCGTGATCTTCCTGTTCCTGGGTAGCCTGCGCTCTGCGTTGATCCCGGCGGTGACGGTGCCGGTCTGCGTGATTTCCGCATTCATCGCGATGTACGCGTTTGGTTTTACGATCAACCTGCTCACCCTGCTCGCGCTGGTGTTGTCGATCGGGCTGGTCGTTGACGATGCCATCGTGGTGCTCGAAAACATCCAGCGTCGCGCCGACCTGGGCGAGCCGCCGCTGGTCGCGGCGCGGCGTGGCACCCAGCAGGTTGCCTTTGCAGTGATCGCAACCACGGCGGTGCTGGTCGCGGTGTTCCTGCCGCTCGGCTTCATGGAAGGCAATAACGGCCGGCTGTTCCGCGAACTTGCGGTAACGCTGGCCGGCACCATCGCGGTATCGGCGTTCGTCGCGCTGACGCTGACACCGATGATGTCGTCCAAGCTGGTCCGAAAGCACGAGAAGCCACGCGGTTTCAATCGCTGGATGAATCGAAACCTTGATCGCGTTACTGCGGCGTATCGCAGCCAGGTGCAACGCTCCAGTGGCAAACCCGTGTTGTTCGGCATTGCCATGGTGTTCGCGCTGCTCGCTGCCGGCGTGCTGTTCAAGACGGTGCCGACGGAACTTGCGCCAGCGGAAGATCGTGGTGTGTTCTTCGTCTCGGTGAGTGGGCCGGAAGGCGCAGGGTACGACTACACGGTCGAGCAGTTGAAAAAAGTCGAGGACAAGCTCGCTGAATTCGTCGGGCCCGGCAAACCCATCCTGCGCGTCAATGCACGTGCCCCCGGCGGTTGGGGTGCGGGCGAGGAAATGCACACCGCGAATGCGAGCGTGTTCCTTGCGCCCTGGGACGAACGCGATGAATCGACCGTTGATGTTGCCGAGCGGGTCAGGCAATCGCTCAACGAACTCACGGGCGTGCGCGCCGTGCCGCAGGTACGCACCGGGCTGACGCGCAGCCGCGGTCAACCGCTGTCGGTGGTGCTCGGCGGGCCCGACTACGAAGAGCTGGTGGTCTGGCGCGATCGCATGCTCGAGAAGATGGAGGACAACCCGAAACTGTTTGGTGCAGATTCGGACTACAAGGAAACCCGGCCACAGCTGCGTGTGCAGATCGACCACACGCGGGCCGCCGACCTCGGCGTGTCGGCACAGGAAATCGGCCGCACCCTGGAAACCATGATGGGTGGCCGGCGCGTGACCACGTTTGTCGAGGACGGTGAGGAATACGACGTAATGCTGCAGGCGCAGCGTGACGATCGCGCATCACCGACTGATCTCGACAATCTCTACGTGCGCTCGGCACGCAGTGGTGAGCTGATTCCGCTCGGCAATCTCGTCACTTTGAGCGAACTGGCCGAACCGGGCCAGTTCAACCGCTTCAACCGCTTGCGCGCGATCACGCTGCAGGCCGGGTTGGCGCCGGACTATCCGCTCGGCGAAGCGCTGGACTGGGTCAAGAAAACTGCTGCCGAAGAATTGCCGCCAACCGCCCAGCTCGACTACAAGGGTGATTCGCGAGAATTCCAGAAAGCCGGCGGCGCGATCCTGCTGACGTTTGCGATGGCGCTTCTGATCGTCTATCTGGTGCTGGCGGCGCAGTTCGAGAGCTTCATCCATCCGCTGGTGATCATGCTGACGGTCCCGCTGGCCGTGCTCGGTGCCTTGATCGGCCTGTGGCTGACCGGCGGGACGCTGAATCTTTTCAGCCAGATCGGCATCGTCATGCTGATTGGCCTGGCCGCGAAGAACGGCATTTTGATCGTCGAGTTCGCCAACCAGTTGCGCGACGAAGGTCGCGACGTGGCGACGGCGATTGCGGAATCGGCATCAGTGCGTTTGCGGCCGATCCTGATGACCTCGGTGGCGACGATTGCCGGTGCGATTCCGCTTGTCGCGGCAGGCGGGCCGGGCTCGGCCAGTCGTTCGACGATTGGCGTCGTCATCATCTTCGGCGTCGCCTTCTCTACCCTGCTGTCGCTCTACGTGGTGCCCTCGTTCTATCGCTTGCTTGCCCCGTACACGCGCTCGCCCGAGGCACTGGCCCAGCGACTGGAACAACTCGAGCAGGAAACGCCAGAGGTCGGCGGGCTGGCCTGACCGAGAACTCAGTCGCGACGATCGCCAGCCGGGGCGCGCTATCCTGATCGGCACGAAGACCGATCACTGACCGGCAAAAAGCTGATGACCGACGAAAATCCCTGGGCCAAGGCCCGGCCTGCCGCGCGTTCGCCCGACAAGCGCGAGCGGCAACGCCAGCGCGACGAACCGGTGTGGCCGACGCCCTCCACGGCGCCGACCTCACGTGAAGGCCAGCGCGACCCAGCCGAACGCGATGCGGAGCGTCGCTCGGCCAACCGCAGTCGACCGCCGCGACGCGACGATCAAGAACACGAGCACGCCGGTGACGCGACGCCGCGACCGACCCATCGCGAGGCACGCTGGTATGGCGTGAATGCCTGCCTGGCCGCATTCGCGAAACGCCCCGACGACCTGCGCAAGGTGTACCTCACCGAAGCACGCTTGGGCGCGCTGAAACCCGTGCTTGCCTGGTGCGTGCAGCACAAGCTGGGTTATCGCGTGGTCGAGACGGCAGACCTGGATCGGCTGACCGGTTCGCGTCATCACGAAGGTGTCTGTTTCGACATGCTGCGACATTCGCCGCTGGACCTTGCCGGTCTGCTGGCCTCCGCGCCACCGACTCCGACGGCGTCGCTGCTGCTGTGGCTGGATGGTGTCGGCAACCCGCACAACCTGGGTGCGCTGTTGCGTACCGCCGCTCACTTCGAAGCGGCAGGCGTGATCGTGCCGGCCGCGTCGTCGCTGGATTTGTCCGGCGCTGCGGCGCGCGTTGCCGAAGGTGGCGCGGAAGCGGTGCCACTCGCGCGCATCGACGATGACGACGACGCACTGGCGCGATTGCGTGAAGCGGGTTACTCGATTGCGGCGACGCTGCCGCGCGAGGGCAACAGCCTGTATGCGACGGCATTGCCCAAGCGCCTGGTTCTGATCCTCGGTGCCGAAGGCGAAGGCATGAGCGATGTCCTCGTTGCGGCGGCGGACCTGCGCGTCGGCATCCCCGGCAGCGGGGTCGTCGAAAGCCTGAATATTGCCGCCAGCGCGGCCGTGGTGATGGGCGAATACTGGCGCCAGCAGCGCGAAAGCCGCTGATCCGGCTCGCTGCCAGAACATTCGCGGCTTCGCGCGCATCGTCGGTGCGATACTCTGGGGATTGAATCAGACATCGCGCGGGGGACGCATGTCAGCCGAGTTGGCATCTGAAATCAAAACACCGCTGCAGTTGCTGGCCGAGCGCATTGCAGCGGCTGACGCGTCGGCGGAGAACGAGTTCGTCCGCTGCTATCGAGCTGGCGTGATGGCGCTGGTACGTCGACACGCGCGACCATTCGATGCCGATATCGAAGACATGACCCAGGAAGTGCTGCAATCCGCGATCACGGCGCTGCGCGACGGCCGCGTTCGCGATCACGCGACGTTGCCGGCGTATTTGCGCAGCAGCGTCACGTTCACGGTACGGTCGCACTACCGCAAGCACCATCGTCGCGGCGAGGATAGAGTCGTCGCGCTGGACGACAGCATTCCCGTCAATGACGATCCTTCCGACAACGTGACCAGTCATCAACTGGCGGCGCTTGTCCGGCAGTTGGTCGGCGATCTGCAAATCGACCGTGATCGCCAATTGCTGGAACGCTTCTACCTGCGCGAGCAGTCCAAGCAACAGGTCTGCACGGAGCTTGGAATCAGCGACGAACATTTCCATCGGGTGGCATTCCGGGCGCGTGAACGACTGCGTGGATTGCTGCTCGATGCCGGCGTCACCGAGTACAACTGCGACAATTGACTGTGTTGCGTCACCTTTCCCGAAACCAACCGTGGAGTTTTTACCCAGCAATGGATGATTCGCACGAAAACCCTCTTGCAACCTGGCTGGAAGATGCCTGGCTGGAGCGTTACCTCGACCGTGGACTAACCGAAGCAGAGACGGCGTGGTTTGAAGCCTACATGCTCGACAAACCGCGTCTGATTGCTGCCATCGATACCGACACCGCGTTGCGCGACGGCCTGCATGCATGGCATGCCCAGCAGCGTCCGGGTGCGCTTGAAGGGGATCCCATTGCCGACGCCGGCGCGCCGGTAGCCACCATCGCTGACCGATCTGCGCAATCAGCGACATCCGGCCAGCGGTCGACATCGCGTATGGCCTGGTTTCGCCCGCTGTCGATGGCGGCGGCCATCGCCCTTGCCGCCCTGCTCGGCGCGTCGGCAGCGCGTTGGATGGTTCCGGTCGACGGTGGCGGGCCAGCGATAGCCAGCCCGAACCGGATCGTCTTCGATACATTGCGCGGTAGCGCGAATGCGCCCTTGGTCGATCGCCCTGGCGATACCAGTGCGCCGTTGCTGATCGACATTGCGGTGCCGATGCAGGCGACCGCCGTGGTCGCCCATTTTTCCGATCAATCGAGCGTGCCGCTGCCGGTTTCCGCCGATGGTTTCGTCAGCTTGACCGGTCCACGCGACGAAATGCTGGCGCGGTCACCCATCCGTATTGCGTGGATGCTGGATGGCCAGCCACAGGAGCGCCACGTCGACGTCCGCGAGGCCCTCGGTGGCGGGCAAGGCTGACGGTGTTGTCCAAGCCCGCTGATCCGAAATCCACCTAATCAAGTTTGAATCAGTGCTCGCCGGCGTCGTTCGTGAATGCGCCGGGTGCCGATCCAAAATCACCATCCGCTTCGGCGGCGAGATAGGCGACCACGGCGTATGCCGCCACGTTCTGGCGCAGTTGTTCGGGATCGACCTTGTCGAGCGTATCGTTCGCGGTGTGGTGCCAGTCGAAGTAGCGCGTGGTGTCCTGATGCAGTGACAAGCCGGCCATGCCGACTGCGTGCACGGCCGACAGGTCCGATCCCCCGACACCCTTCGCGGTTGCGTCATATTCAATGTCCAATGGCTTCAACACTTCCGCGATGCTGTCTACGGCAGCGCGAGCGGAAGGCTTCACGCTGGCGGTAATCTTGCGGATGCGGTCCGCCCCGGCGTCCGATTCGGTGCCGAGTACGGCGTTGCCGATCTCGTCGCGATGGCGTTCGGCATAGGCCTTGCCGCCGTACAAGCCGGATTCCTCATTCGCGAATGCGACCACCCGAATGCTGCGTCGCGGTCGTAGCTCGAGGTGGCCGATCAAATGCGCGGCTGCGGTGGCGATCGCCACGCCAGCGCCGTCATCGATTGCGCCCTGGCCCAGATCCCAGGAATCCAGATGCCCTCCGGTAAGGAAGTATTCCTTGGAAGCCTTGTCGCGACCGCTGATTTCGGCGATCACGTTGGC
>JBBSLA010000051.1:0-18764 GCA_038255665.1 Lysobacterales bacterium
GTGCGGCCGATGCGATGGACGTAGTCCTCCGCATCCTGCGGCAGGTCGAAATTGAAAACGTGCGACACGGCTGGAATGTGCAGTCCGCGCGCGGCGACATCGGTAGCGACGAGGATCTCGATGTCGCCGGCCTGGAATTTTCCTAGAAGACGCTCGCGCTTTGCCTGCGGCACATCGCCAGACAAGGTCGCGACGCGATAACCATGACGCTCAAGACTACGCGTGACGCGCTCGGCCATCGCCTTGGTGTTGATGAAGATAATGCTGCGCTGCTCGTCGAGCTTGGCCAGCAGGTTCAGCAGCAACGGCATCTTTTCTTCGGTGGCCGGGAAGTAAACCACTTGGCGAACGCGCGATGCAGTCACCGTTTCGGTTTCCGCCGAGACTTTCTCCGGGCTGTTCATGTGCTCAAAAGCGAGTTCCAGCACGCGATAACTCAGCGTTGCCGAATACAACATGCCCTGGCGTTCGGATGGTGGCGGCATGCGCCGCAACAGGAACCGGATGTCCTTGATGAAGCCCAAATCGAACATGCGATCGGCCTCGTCGATGACGACCGCTTCCACCGACTTGAAGGACACCACGTGTTGCTTGAGGTAATCGATGATCCGGCCCGGCGTCGCGATGACGATGTCGCAACCGTTGACCAGCATCTGGCGCTGCTTGTCGTAATCCACGCCGCCGTAGATCAGTGCGGAACGAAGGCCGGTATCGCGACCGATTGCCTTGAAATCCTTGTCGATCTGGATTGCCAGTTCGCGTGTTGGCGCGAATATGACCGCGCGCGGCTCGCCGTCCTTGTGGTTGGGCAATGCGCTTTTCGTCAGCAGGCGATTCAACACGGCGACCAGGAACGCGCCGGTCTTGCCGGAGCCGGTCTGCGCCTGGCCCGCCACGTCGCGACCCGTCAGGGCGATCGGCAGGGTCAACGCCTGGATCGGTGTGCAGCGCGTGAATCCGGTGGCATGCAGGCCGGACAACAAGCTTGGGTGCAGGTCGAAGCTTTCGAAGAAGGTGTCGGTGAGGGTTTGGTCTTGGGACATTCCGGGTCGATTCCAGGGAGGGCGAGGGCGGGCTTGGAATGCGCGTCGGTCACCCCAACTTGCTTGAGGACGGCGATTGGGCTCCAATGGGATCGGATGGCTGTTGCCGCTCCGAACGCCGAACCTGCCGGGGAAAACCGCGCAAGTTTAGCCCATGCGCCATGGCTGCGCTCGTTGCCGGCCGCAACCGTCCTTTCTTTTCCGAAGCCGAGGTTTGAAGTGAGCGATCTGATTTCCCATGTCAGCGATGACCAGTTTGAGAGCGAAGTCCTGAAGTCCGAAGGCCCGGTGTTGGTCGACTTCTGGGCCGAGTGGTGTGGTCCCTGCAAGATGATCGCGCCGATCCTCGACGATCTCGCAGCCAGCTACGAAGGCCGCTTGAAGATCGCCAAGATCAATATCGACCTGAACCAGAAGACGCCGCGCAACTACAACGTGCGTGGCATTCCTACCCTGATGATCTTCAAGGACGGCAAGGTCGAGGCGACCCAGATCGGCGCCGTCAGCAAGACCCAGCTTTCGCAGTTGATCGACAAGACGATCTGATCGCGGACCCGGGAGGCGCGCTGTTTCGCGCCTTCCGGGATCCTGAACCCGCATGCCTGGTTAGCGAATCGAGGCTGGACGCCCGCCGCATGCGATGCTAAGTTCCCCATCGCCCTGACGTGCGCACCCGCCGTCCCGGCCAGAAACACCGCCCCGCCGAGAAATACACGGGCAAGAAACGTCCGAAAGTTTCCCCTCCCGACCTTCCCTTCAACGGCGCCCACGAGGTTTGCCCGTGTCCGAAAACGATAATTCCGATAGCGACTCGACCGTCGCTGCTCCCGCCACGCCGCGTGCTCCACGCACTCGCGCGCCACGTGTCAGCAAAGCCACTGCCGCCAAGTCGAGCGGCGGCGACGGTGATGCGCCATCCAAGGCGTCGGCTGCCGATCCGCCGGCACCAGCGCGCGAGCAGGCGTCCTCAAACGACGACCAGCCACCGCGACAGGAAACGGCGTCCGAACCCAAGGAGCGCAACGAAGCGCCACCGCGTCGCGAGCAGCGTGACGATGCGCAACCACGCGACGAGCAGCGTCCACAACAGTCCGGCGACGGCAATCGCAACCAGAACGAGCGCGGCAGCCAGGATGGTTCTCGTGTCGGTGGCGATGCGCAGTCGTCGGGGCAGGGCGAGTCGTCCGAATCGCGCGACCAAGGTGGCCAGCAGCCCGGCAACCAGGGCGGCCAGAATCGCCAGAACAACCCCAACCCGAACAATCCCAACCAGGCTGGCCGCAACGACCGCAACAACCGACGCAATCGCAATAACCGCAGCAATCGCAACAACCCGCAGAACCGTGATCGCGATCGCGACTACGACGAGGATGCCGATGACAGCCGCAGCGGTGGCGGCGATGGCCCGCTGATCGACATGAACGAGCTCAAGCGCAAGAGCGCTGCCGAGCTGTTCACGATGGCGGAAGGCCTTGGCGTGCAGGAAGGCGCGGCGCGTGCGCGCAAGCAGGACATCGTGTTCCTGATCCTGAAGGCCCATGCACGTTCGGGTGGCGGCATCTATTCCGAAGGAGTGCTGGAAATTTTGCAGGATGGCTTCGGCTTCCTGCGTGGCTTCGATGCCTCGTACCTGGCTGGCCCGGACGACATCTACGTGTCGCCCTCGCAGATTCGCCGCTTCAACCTGCGCACCGGCGACTACATCACCGGCCGCATCCGTCCTCCGAAGGAAGGCGAGCGTTACTTTGCCCTGCTCAAGGTCGACCACATCAACGGCGACACGCCCGAGCAGTCCAAGGGCAAGGTGTTGTTCGAGAACCTCACGCCGCTGTTCCCGCGTCAGGCATTTCACCTGGAGCGCGGCAATGGCTCGTCGGAAGACATCACCGGCCGCCTGCTCGACCTGTTCGCGCCGATCGGAAAGGGCCAGCGCGGCCTGATCGTTTCGCCGCCGAAGGCCGGCAAGACGATGATGATGCAGAACATCGCCCAGGCGATCGTGCACAACCATCCCGACGCACATTTGATCATCCTGTTGATCGACGAGCGTCCCGAGGAAGTCACCGAGATGCAGCGCGGCGTCCGCGCCGAAGTGATCTCGTCGACTTTCGACGAACCCGCGGTGCGCCACGTGCAGGTCGCCGAAATGGTGATCGAGCGCGCCAAGCGACTGGTCGAGCACAAGAAGGACGTCATCATCCTGCTCGATTCGATCACTCGTCTGGCTCGCGCCTACAACACCGTGGTTCCGTCATCGGGCAAGGTGCTTACCGGCGGTGTCGACGCGAATGCCTTGCAGCGCCCCAAGCGTTTCTTCGGTGCCGCGCGCAACGTCGAGGAAGGTGGCTCGCTGACCATCATCGCGACGACGCTGGTTGAAACCGGCTCGAAGATGGACGAAGTGATCTACGAGGAATTCAAGGGCACCGGCAACATGGAAGTGCACTTGAATCGGCGAATTGCCGAGAAGCGGGTTTATCCCGCGATCGACATCAATCGCTCCGGCACCCGCCGCGAAGAACTGCTGATCGATGCCGACCTTCTCCAGAAGGTGTGGATCCTGCGCAAGCTGTTGCATCCAATGGATGAGCTGGGCGCGATGGAGTTCATGCTCGACAAGATGAAGAACACCAAGACCAACGACGAGTTCTTCGGTGCCATGAAACGCGCCTGATCGATTTACGTCGAAGAAAATGAAAAAGTCGGCGCGAGCCGGCTTTCTCTTTGAGCGCTTTCTTTCATGGCATCCCGGTTATCCTGATGCGCATGTCCCTGCACATCATCGTCATCGCGATCTATGTGATCGCCGCCATTTTTGCCCTGCGCGCGTTGTCGCACGGGTTTGCGGTTCGGCGCTGCCTGCGTGAACGGCGGGGCGGGAGCGCCAGTTGGCGCGGCCTGTGGATGTTGGTGACCTTGGCGATCGGCGTCACCTTCGGCCTGGTTGCCACGATGCTGATCGGCTACCACCGGCTCGGCAGCGAGGCTCGGGTTGCCACGGTGGAGACGCGCCAGCTCGCTCCGCAGCGTTACGCGGTCGACCTGACCTTCCCCGATGGCAGTCGACGCAGCGCCGAGATCGAAGGCGACCAGTGGCAACTCGACGCGCGCATCATCAAATGGCGGTCGACCGCGCTGCTGTTGGGCGCGCAACCGTTGTATCGGCTGGATCGGTTGAGCGGTCGCTATCGCAGGATCGAGGACACGACCAAGCCGATGACGGCGATCGACCTTTCCGGCGACGACCTGTTCGACCTGGCCGATGTGAAGCAGCGGTTCCCGACCTGGTTGCCATGGATCGACGCCGATTACGGCAGTGCCGCGTTCCTGCCGTTGCTCGACAACGGTCGTTTCGACGTCACCCTTTCTGCCGCTGGTGGATTGGTCGCGCGTCCTGCTGACGAAGCGACCGAGACGATGCTCAAGCTCAGCCGCTGGTAGCGGGCATCGCTTCCCGCTTGCCTCGCAGGCTGGCGGCCAGCGTACCGTCCAACGACGCATCGAACGGCAAGGCGCGGTTGCCACCGAGATTCTTCGCGGCGTACATCGCCACGTCGGCGCGATGCATCGAGGCTTCCAAATTTTCCCCGGCGCCCGACGCGCTGAAACCGGTGGATACGACGCTCCCCGTCATCCGTAATACCGCCGTCGTCCCGCCCTAACCGCAAGTGGACTCGCGGCAGTCCCGCCGCCGCAACGATCATGCCAGCGATGCGGTGTGCCAATGCCGGGGCAGGGTGCGCTAGCTGGTCCTTCAGGCCCGCGTGAAAATCCAACGACTGTTTTCCGTACGAGGAGTCAACAGGCGCTGCCGCTGGAGCGGATCAGTTGCTCGAATACATCGCGGCGCAGGAAGCTGCGCTTGAGCTGCGGCGTGGAATGGATCAGCACGTAACCGGCCTTGCGCAAGCGGTCGCAGCACCGCTTGATGCGGAAGTGGAAGCCGATGTCGCGCGACTTGTGGTTGTAGATCTCGTCGAACTCGACCACGATCAATTTGATGTCGAGCTTGTCCTCGACGATGGTGTCGATCACGGCGTACTCGGCACCTTCGATCTCGATCTTGACGAGGTCGAGTTGGGAATGGCCCATATCGCGCATTATGCTGCCGAGCCGATCGACCGGCGCGCGGATCACCTTGTCCGAGTCGGTGAACAGATAGGCTGAGTACGACGCATAATTTTCCATCTGTGGGTCGTGGAAAGTCAGCACCGTCTTTTCGCTCCATACACCGATCGGCGCGAACTGGATGTCGTCGAGCTGTCGCGCCGTGATGCGATAGGTGAAAGGCACCAGGTGGCCTTCGTCGAGCACCAGCCGAATGCCGCGCGCGGTGGCTTCCTTCAGCTTCTGGAAGTGATCGATGCCGTACGGCGTCGGATCCAGGATCACCACCGTGCAGTCGTAGACGATCTTCAATTCGGTATCGAACGAGATGTCCTCGCCCGCCCCGATGCAGTAGCAGATCGAATCCGCATGCAGCAGCTTTTCCGGGATGAAATACGGATGCCGCTGCGAACCGATCGATCGCATTGCAGGCAACGGCTCGACGCCAGACTGGTGATGAATGCCAAGAGCCTGCTTGATCAATTTGACGACGGTGGCGCGCATGCCGGCGGTGCTCCGGTCAGGTTGGAGGGGACATTATCGGGCCGCGTTGAGGCCATCGCGATGACGGTACCTCAGTGCAGGTGGACGGTACCCGATTTCGGGCAATGGCACGGTGCCGTCGGGCCATATTCGATGCCGGAGTTCTGGCCGGACTGGTGCATTTGCCAGTAGAACGTGGGTGCCTTGCGGCCAAGCCCACCCACTTCGGCCATGTCGGCATCGACATCGAATACGCGACCGTTGACTGCGACGTAGCGGGTGTCGGCGGTCGAGCGGATCGTCTCCAGCGGATTGCTGTTCAACACGACGAAGTCGGCTCGCTTGGCAGCTTCGAGCGAACCCAGTTGTTTTGACAGCCCGAGCAGGTCGGCACCATCGATCGTTGCCGCACGCAGCGCTTCGAAATTGCTGAAGCCGCCCTGGGTCAGCAGCCAGATTTCCCAATTGAGTGACAGGCCCTGCATCTGGCCATGCCCACCAGTCTGGATCTTGACGCCGGCGTCGCGCAGCGTCTTCGCCGCCTTGGCCACTTCGACGTGGTAGTAGTCCCAATCGGGTGCGGTCTCGCGACGGATCGCGCGTGCATCGAGCGCTTCGCGCGGGTAGAACCGGTTGAGCTTCTTGTCTTCCCAGACCTTGTCGCGCGCGTACCACCAATACTCGCCGCTCAGTCCGCCATAACTGACGACCAGCGTCGGCGTGTTGCGCACGTCGGTTTGCTTCCACAAATCGATCACGTCCTTGTACAGCGGTGCGACCGGAATGTTGTGCTCGATGCTGGTAACGCCGTCGACAACCATGGTCATGTTGTGGTTGAACGTGGAGCCGCCTTCCTCGACCACCAGCATGCCGAGTTCGCGTGCCGCCTGGTTGATCTGCTGGCGCTGGTCGCGGCGCGGCTGGTTGTAACTTTTCACGCTGAAAGCGCCGTTGGCTTTCATGCGGCGCAGATGGGCGCGCGCATCGTCCAGCGAGTTCACGACCGCCTTGAAATCACCATCGGCGCCATACAGGATGGTGCCGGTTGAGAACACTCGTGGCCCGACCAGCTCGCCAGTTTTGACCAGTTCGGCCTGCGAGAAAACAGTCTCCGTTGTCGCCGATGGATCGTGCATCGTCGTGATGCCGAAGGCGAGGTTGGCGTAGTAGCTCCAGTTTTGCTGCGGCACCACGCCGGAAGTGAAGTGGTTGGCGTGGGCGTGGGCGTCGACGTAGCCGGGCACGATGGTCTTGCCGGTCGCGTCGATCACCCGCGCATTGGCGGGTATGGCCACACTGCCGCTGGCACCGATCGCGGCAATGCGGTCGCCATCAATGACGAGCGTGCCGTCCTCGATCACATCCTGCGTTCCGGCATCGGCGTCGCGCATAGTGACCAGACGCGCATGCGTGAACGCAAAAACGTCGGTTGGTCGATCCATTGGCACGCTGAGTCCGACTGGCGTACTGCTTGATGGACGATCCTTGCCCTTTGCGCCGCCGAGGAACGCGACGGAGTCCTTGAGTGCGACGCTGTGATAGTTGTTTCCGACCATCCAGTGCAGGCTCTGCGAATTGGCAGCCCAATGCAGGTACGAGCCGACATCGGTCGATATCACGGTCACCGGCAGCGCCTTGGTGTCCTTGCTGAGTTCGATGCTCGTGCCGGTCGCCGGTAGTGGCGCGACGTAGCCATTGAACAGTTCCGTGAAAGCGACCCACTTGCCATCGGGGCTGATGCTGACCGCGTTGACGTACTTCAGATCGAACACTTCGCGCGGCTCTTCGCCGTTGAGGCCGACGCTCATCAGCTTTTTCTTGAGCCCGCCGCCGGTCAGGTAATAAATGCGCTGTCCATCGGCAGAAAACTGCGGATCGCCTCCGCTCTTCGCGATGCGCTTGGCGTTGCCACCATTCGTATCGGCGACGTATATACCGGTCTCGCCATTGTTGAGCTGGCCGGTCAGCGATGTGCCCTTGGTGCGCGAATAGACGATGCGGCGACCATCGGGGGAATAGCTCGGCGCGTAGTAGAAACCGGGACGCAAGGCAATCTCGCGGATTGCGCCGCTCGCCATGTCCAGTTCGGCGATACCGCCTTGTTGGAGGTCCTGCCACCTGGTGAAAATCAGCTTGCTGCCATCACGATTGAACGCGGGTTGGTATTGCTCCGCTGGGCTGGTCGGCGTCAGCGGTTGCGGCGTGCCATTGGGTAGGGGCTTCTTCCACAACTTGCCGACTGCGTGGAAGACGAGCGTCTTGCCATCCGGGCTGGTCGCGACATCGCGAATCATTTTCGGTTCGAAGCTGCCGCGATCCAGCGTCTGTTCGAAGCGCAATGGCTCGGCAACGGTCTGTTCGACGTTTGCAGTGAAGGGGATTTCCGTCGGTGCGCCGTTGGCTGCATCGACCTTCCACAGCTTGCCCTTGGCCCAGATCACGATGCTGCTGGAATCGGGTGTCCATGCGAAGTTGGTGTAAGGACCGAAAATCGCCCAGGCTTCCTGCAGGTCGTGCGACAGGCCATTCCACAACGGCGTCACCTGGTTGGTTTCCAGATCCACTTTCTCCAGAACGCTGTTGGCGCGCTCGCGACGTACGAAGGCGAGCCACTTTCCATCTGGCGACGGTTGCGGGCGCACGGCACCGCCCGGCCCGGATGCGATGGTAATGATCTCGCCGTCCTGGCGGTCCAGCCGGCGGATTGCGTAGATGCCTTCGTGCGGATTCTTGTTGTACTGGAACTGCGGGCCTTCGGTCGCATCTTCGGAGTAGTAGACGTAACGCCCATCCGGGCTGACCGCCGGCTCACCGAGGTCCTGCTGGTCGTTCTTCTGCTTGGTCAGTTGCAGGCCCGCACCGCCACTCTTGTGGAACAGCCAAAGCTCGCCAGCGCCCAGCGAACGCTCGCCGGTGAAATGCTTGCGGCCGATCAGGTATTCGCCATCCGGTGTCCAGGCCGGATTGTTCATCAGGCGAAAGTCTTCCTTGGAAACCTGACTGGGATTGCTGCCGCTGGCTGACATCGTCCACAGGTTGTTGCCGCCTGCGCGATCCGAGGTGAATGCGATTTCGTCGCCATCCGGCGAGAAGCGCGGCTGCACGTCCCAGGCCGGACCGGAACTGATGCGTTTCGCGGCGCCGCCGTCGGTCGAAAGAAGATAGATGTCGCCTAGCAGGCTGAAGGAGATCTGGCGACCATCCGGACTCACGTCCAGGTCCATCCAGGTTCCCTCGTCGGTGGTAAAGCTCACCGTCTTGGTCTTGCCGTGCGCGGCCGTGACGTCCCACGGAGCGGGCTTGTCGTCCTTGTCCTGCTTGTCCTTGTCGGAGGCGAGCGCCCCGAACGACCACGTCAGCACGAGAGCAGCGATACAACAATGCAGCTGTTTCATTTTCGATTCCCCATCTTCGATGGGTGAAATCGTAAACGAGCCGGGCTGATACTGGCGCGGGTCGAAAGTACGGGGTGGCCGATCAACCTCGAAGGATGTGGATGGTGGTCAGCGAACTCTGGTATCAAACGTTGCTGACGTCGTGCAGTTTCCAATGGTGGCCAACCAGCAAGGTGAGTCGATGCTTGAGCACGGAATGCGGCAACGACGTCACCACTCGAACCCGGCAACGGCTGCCCTGCAACTCCGCTTCGACCGTCGCGTCCGGATCGCTCGCGCCCATGGCGTGGTCGACGTCGTCCGGATCGTCCTGCATGTTCTGCCAGCGCTTCCACAAGGTTGGCTCGCGCAACGCTTCGGTCAACGCGGCGGCGAAACTGTCCGGGGACGATCCGTGGAACGACAGGTCCGAAGTTTCGCCACGGGCGGCGCTGAGGTCATCGATTGACAGAAAAAAACGCTGGGCTTGCGACATCGAACTCTCCAAAGTGGGTCGTCAGTGTAAAACAGAGGTGAGTGGATCGCGCGGTGGTGGCACCGTCGCGGGTTGGTTCCCGTTCGGAAACCAAGGCGACTCCCAACTCACGCGTTCCGAAATATCCTGGTTCGCGCAGTCAATAAACGTCGCGACGATAGCGGCCCTGTTCGGTCAGTTGATCCAGTTGCGCACTGCCCAGCGCGTCGAGCAAGGCCGCATGTACGCCCGGTGCCATGCCTTCCAGGCTGCCGCAGACATAGATCGACGCACCTGCGCCGACCCATTCGTTCAGCATACGGCCGGCATTGGCAACCAGTCGCTGTACGTGTGTGCGTTCGGGCTGATCGCGCGAGAACACAAGGTCCAGGCGTTCGATCTGTCCGCCAGCCAGCCAGCCGCGAATCTCGTCGCCGTAGTAGAAATCGTGTGCAGCATTGCGCTCGCCGAACAGCAACCAGTTGCGATGTCTACCCATCTGCACGCGTTCGCGCATCAGTGCACGCAATCCCGCGATGCCGGTGCCGTTGCCGATCAGGATGAGCGGCCGCGCATCGTCGGGTGCACGGAAATTCGGATTGGCCCGAACGCGCGCCTTGATGTCGCTCCCGACCGGTGCGTATTCGGTCAGCCAGCCGCCGCCGATGCCGAGCCGACCGTCCGGCCGTCGTACTTGGCGGATCAACAGGTGCACCGCGCCATCTTCGGGCACCGACGCGATCGAATATTCGCGGTGGGGTAGGTCAGTCACTGCATCGGACAGCGCCTGCGCCGACAGCCCGCGCGCCTCGGCCAACGGCGGCAGCGCTGCGCGGGCAAGGCGTTCCTTCAGCAATTCGCTGCCGACCCGAATGTTGCCATTGATCGCCAGCGCAGCGAGGAACTCGTCGACATCCGCGGGAGCATTTTGCGGACCGATCTCTACGATATCGCCAGCACGCCAGTCCATCGCCACATCGCTGCGGGTCAGCGCGACATGGAATACCGGCCCGCCGATGCTGCCGGGATTGAGCAAGACGCGCTCGGCCAGTCGCCAGTCCGCGTAGGTCGGCGTTTCCCAATCGGGCAGGTCGACCGCGCCGGTCAACGCACCGATCTGGTGTTGCCAGTTGCGCAATGTGGCGGCGTCGCCGTTGTCCACTTCGATCATGTCGAACAAGGGCAACGCGCCTTGCTCGCGCAACCAGGTGTCCAGTTGATGGCCAAAGCCGCAGTAGAACTCGTACTCGCGGTCGCCGAGCGCGAGCAGGCCGTAGCTCAGGTGCGACAGGTCGCGGCGCTGGCCCATCACTTTGCGGATGAAGGCATACGCGGTATCCGGGGGATCGCCTTCGCCTGTCGTACTGGCGATGAACAGGATGCGCGACGTGAGCAGCAAGGCGCTGAGATCCAGCTCACCCAACGACATCGATGCCACGCTGACGCCGGCCTGCTGCAGCGACTTCACCGTCTGCACCGCCAGCAGTTCACCGAAACCCGTCTGGCTGGCATGGACAACGAGGATGTGATCGCCATCCACCCCAACCGACGGCTTGGCATCGGCCTGGCTTGCGGCAGGTGCAGGGGTGCTGGTGAACGGCTTGATCGGCATCGAAAGGGAAGGCGTGGGCGCATGCCGACGCGGCGACGAGAATGGCAGGCAAGGATGCCAGATAGCACGCTTCGGCTGCGACAACGACCATCGACCTACGCCGTGCGCTGCGCTTTGCCGCCGTCGTCGCGAAACCGGTTCAGCGCTCGAATGTCTTGCGCAAAGTCTCGAAGCGCAGGTCGTCGCGCAGCGGAATGCCGTAGCGCGTATCGCCATACGGAAACGGCGAATGCAGGCCGGTGCGCGCATAGCCGCGCCGCTGGTACCACGCGATCAATGCATCACGCACATCGATCACGGTCATCTCCAGACGCGTGCACTGCCATTCGTCGCGAACGATGCGCTCGGCCTCGGCGAGCACGTCCTTGCCGATCCCGCTCCCCTGCTCGGACGGCACCACCGAAAACATGCCGAAATAGGTGGCGTCGCCCTTTTGCTGCAATTCGCAACAGGCGATCATTTGTCCATCGCGTTCCGCAAGCAGAAAAGTTGCGACCGGGTTCGCGAGCATCGATGCGAGCATCGTCGCATCAATGCGCTGTCCATCGAGGATGTCGGCCTCGGTCGTCCAGCCGACTCGACTGGCATCGCCGCGGTAGGCCGACTGGACCAGCGCGACAATTGCATCGATATCGTCGTGCGTGGCGTAGCGGAAGGTCAGCTCAGACATGAAGGAACCGCTCCAGTGCTTCGATAAGCCGCACACGAGTTGGGCGAGGCATCAACGCTTCATCAGGTCTTTCAGGTTCGCAAACGGATTGGCCTTCGCCGACGCGACCGCGTCCTCCGCACGTCCGGCACCGACGCCGGTATGGTCGATGTAGCGCGAGTGTTCGTTGTCGTGGCAATAGATGCACAGCAGTTCCCAGTTGCTGCCATCGGCCGGATTGTCATCGTGGTTGTGGTTGCGATGATGCACCGTCAACTCACTGACGTTCGTCCGCGAGAACTCGCGCGCACAACGCCCACACACCCACGAGTACATGCCCAGCGCCCGATCCCGATAACCATGCCCGCGCTGCTCCGCCGCGCGCCGCGCATCGGCAACGACACGGTCCAGCTTGCTGTTGTTGATCGTCGCCATCGTCGCTTTGGTGAGTTCGGTTTGGGTCCGAACCTTACCCCAACTCCGGGGCGGAATCTGCCGCCATTCCGAGTTGGCGGTTTTCTTGTTCGCTGTCGCGAGCTGGCTATCGCCCTTCTTCCTCCGGGAGAGTCACGGTGATGGTCCACGCTTTTCTCCCTTCTCCCGCCGGGAGAAGGGCCACACGCTCAACCAGATTGGCGATCGCCCCGCCAGCGCAACACTGCGCCCACGGCGCGACAAAAGTCAGACTGCGGTGTAGCCGCCGTCCACGGCAAGAACTTGCCCGGTGATGTGTTTGCCGGCGTCGGAGGCGAACAACAATGCGGCGCCCTTGAGGTCCTCATCGTCGCCGAGGCGGCGGATTGGCGAGCGGCCGATCAACGCCTTCTCGCCAATGTTGTCGATCAGGCCCTTGCTCATCTTCGTCGGGAAGAATCCCGGTGCCAAAGCATTGACGGTGATGCCGTGGCGACCCCACTCGCCAGCGAGCGCGCGGGTGAGATTGATGACGGCGGCTTTCGACGTGTTGTAGGCAATCGTCTGCATTTGCCCGGGTGGATTGCCGCGCAGGCCGGCAATCGATGCAACATTGATGATGCGGCCATAACCATTGGGAATCATCGAACGTTTGCCGACCTGCTGGCTGAGCAGGAACAGGCCGCGCACGTTCAGATCGAACACCTTGTCCCAGGCTTCCAGCGGATAGTCCTCCGCCGGCGCACCCCAACTGGCACCGGCATTGTTGACCAGGATGTCGATCCTGCCGAGCTTCTCCATCGCGCGATCGACCAAAGCCGTGATTGCCTCGGGCTTGCTGCCGTCCGCTGCCACCCAGTGTGCGTCGATGTCATTGGCAGACAGCTGCGCCGTCGCGTCCTTGAGTTCGTCTTCCTTGCGCGCCGATATGAGCACACGTGCGCCGAATTCCCCCAGTGCCTTGGCGATCTGCAGGCCCAGTCCACGCGAACCGCCAGTGATCAGCGCGGTGCGGCCTTCGAGGTTGAACAAGCTACGGTCATTCACGTGGCGAATCCTTCAAGTTGGCTCGGTATCTTACGTTCGGCGCGTGCTCAGCAATTGACCAGTAAATGCATCCGGCTGGCATCGGCGCGTGGAATCGCACATCCTGCGCATCCGCCGTGTGTCGGTTGCTGATGGGCCATTGCCATGTTCAAAGCCTGGTTTCGCATTCCGTTCTGGCAGCGCGTGATGGCAGGTTTCGTGCTCGGTGGAATGGTTGGCTGGATGTTTGGCCCAGCCGTAACGCCGTGGACGCAGCCGCTGGGCGATATTTACGTGAAGCTGATCATGATGATCGCCACGCCGCTGGTGTTCTTCGCCGTGGTCAACGCAGTATCGAGCCTGCATGGCGTCAGCAGCATGGCGCGGCTCGGTGGTCGTACGTTCGGCTGGTTTGCGATCACCGCGACGCTGGCGGTCGGTGTCGGCTTCATCGTCGCGTTCGTGATGAATCCCGGAACCGGGCTGAGTGGCTTGCAGGTGGCGCTGGACTACACGCCGCGCGTCGTGCCGGGGCCGGTACAGGTGCTGCTCGACGTGGTGCCAAGCAATCCATTCAAGGCGCTGACTGAAGGCAGGATTTTGCAGGTGATCTTCTTTGCCGGCTTGCTTGGCTTTGCACTGGTGCGGCTCGGCGACAGGACGGCGCGGTTGCGCGAGCTGATGGCCGAAGGCAGCGCGGCGATGATCCAGGTGACCCGCTTCGTACTCGAGTTCACGCCGATTGGTACGTTCGGACTGATCGCGGCGCTGGTCGGCAGTTACGGTTTCGAACGGCTGCTACCACTCGGCACGTTCGTGGTCAGCATCTATGTCGCCTGCGTGCTGCACGTTGTTGTGGTCTATGGTGGACTGCTGTCGCTGCATGGACTCAACCCGCTGCGCTTCTTTCGTGGCGCGGCCCCGGGAATGCAGGTCGGTTTCGTCACTTCGTCGAGTTTCGCGAGCATGCCGATCGCGTTGCGTTGCGTGGTGCACAACCTTGGCGTGCGCCAGGACTACGCCAGCTTCGCGGTGCCCCTTGGCGCCAGCATCAAGATGGATGGCTGCGGTGCGATCTATCCGGCGATTACCTCGATCTTCGTCGCTCAGTATTTCGGGATTGACCTCAGTTTCTCGCAGTACTTCATCATCCTGCTGGCATCGGTGCTTGGTTCATTCGGCACGGCTGGTGTGCCCGGCACGGCCATCGTGATGGTGACGTTGGTCTTGAGTTCGGCAGGCCTGCCGCTGGAAGGCATCGGCTACATCATCGCAATCGATCGCGTGCTCGACATGGTGCGCACGATGACCAACGTCACCGGGCAGATGCTGGTGCCGGTGCTGGTGGCGCGGGAGGAGGGATTGCTGGATCGGGAAGTTTACGACCGCGCGTCGAGCAATGTGGGAGTTGATGTCGAAGTCGAACCAGCTGCTTGAGCGTTCCGTTGTAAAGCTTATTTCAGAAACCTATTGCTCCCCGCCGTCGTCATTCCTCCTCACCTCGTCATTCCTGCGAAGGCAGGAATCCTTTCTGATTCTGCTGTTCGTTCAGTGACTTGCCGAAGATCAAAATGGATTCCTGCCTTTGCAGGAATGACGAGGGAAAAATTGTGAAGTCGAGTGTGCTGCCTGACTTCGTTCCAGATTGCGGAAAAGAAAAACGCCCCTCGCGAGGCGTTTTGTCTACTGCTTAAGTTGCGATCAGCTATTCGCTTTCGCGGCACGCTTGAGCGCGCGCATGTCGTCGTGGTCCTTCTTCACCTGGGCCATGTGGCGCTGGGCGATGGCGCGGACTTCCATGTCGTCGTCCTTGGTCGATGCATCGCGGAACGCTTCGAGGATGCGGTCCTCAAACTCTTCGAGCTGGCTGACGTACTCGTCGTTTTCGTTGCTGGCCATGGCGGTGCGGATTTCCGCGTAGAACTTCCGCAACGTGCCGCCAACCGTTCCGCCATCTGCAGGTTCCTCGCCGGTCGCCGCGACCTGCCGTTGCAGGTCGGCGCCGATCGCACCCTTGGTATTGGCCATGCGGGTGAACAACTGGCGCAGGTCCGGCCGAACTTCCGGCGCGGCTTCTTCATAGAAGTTCTTGCCATCAATGAGGACTTCGATCAGGTCGTTGAGCTTGGAAAGGTCGTGGGTCATTGTGGTCTCCGAATGGTGGTTGCGACCGGAATCAGGGATCGGCGAGGTCGCAGAGGGGGTTGTTGCCGTGCCCGAACCATCGCATGCAAACCGAGGTTTTCAGAAGTCTCACGCAGACATTCATTCATGCACCGTCGCGGTTCCGTTCACAACGCGATCATGTCGATGAACCAATGCGGTGTAGCAGTTCAGGGTGGTGTCGTCATCGCTCGGAATGACCCGACGCAAAGCCGTCGCGTCGTGTGAACAGACCGGGTCGGATCAAGTCAAGAAATGCCCGCGCTTCGGCGGAAAGGTATTTGCCCTTGCGGATCACGACACCGTAGCTGCGTTGCGGAAAGAATTCGCGCAGGTTGCGCGTCGCGAGCGTGGAGCGATCAGCATCGCTGATACAGATACCGGTGACGATCGAGATGCCAAGACCCATCGCAACGTATTGCTTGATGACTTCCCAGCCACCGACTTCAATCGCAACCGTGTACGGCACGCGGCGCTGCTGGAAGATCAGGTCGACCAGACGATAGGTGGTCAAACGCTTCGGCGGCAGGATCAGGCCATACAGAGAAATATCGGCCAGCGTGATCTCGTCCTTGTCAGCGAGCGCGTGGCCCAACGGCGTGATCAGCAGAGGGTCGAAGTGGTAGAGCGGTTCGTAGGACAGGTCGTTCGGCACGTCGAGCATTGAGCCGACCGCGAAATCGACCTGGTCCGAGCGCAGCAAGGCCATGCCATCGCTGCCGGTGACGTTGTGCAGGTTGAGGTGCACATCCGGTCGCGCCTCGCGAAACGCGCTGACCATGGCCGGCAACAGGTACTGGATGGTCGAGTTTCCACATGCAATGTTGAGTTCGCTGGCGGCGAGGTCGGTGGTGACTGCACGGAAATTTTCGTCGATGGAATCGATGCCATCGACCAGCGGTTGGGCGAGGTCGAACAACAACTGCCCTTCGCGAGTCATCGCCACGCGGCGGCGGCGACGCTCGATCAGCATCACGCCGAGTTCCTTTTCCAGTGACGTCAGTTGCAGGGAGATTGAGGGCTGCGACAGGAACAAAGCCTCTGCTGCGCGCGCCAGCGTTCCGAGCTTGGCGATTGTGCAGAACGCCCGCAGTTGCTTGATCCGGTTGCCCTTGTAATAGAAGCGAGGCGTCGCGGATTCTGCGGACCTGGCAGGTTTGGCCGAGCGCATCGCTGGCTTCTTTGTTGCGTTGCGGCGAACGTTTTCCGTCGATTCAGGGCGTTTTTTCACGGGCATGGCAATGACATTCAATGACTTGCGTGAACATTAACATGGTCAATGTCTTCCATTGAAACTTTTGTTTTGTCAAACACACGCTCTTTCGCATAGTCTGCCGTTCCCTAGAACCGGTTGCCACTGCATGTCCAGTTCCGCCCAAATGAAGACTTCGATCACGCCCGCCGAGGTGACGACTCCCGCAAATTCGGCCCAAGCCGAAATCCTGACTGCAGACGCGCTCGCGTTCGTCGCAGGTCTGCATCGCCAGTTCAACGGGCGTCGCCTGGCACTGCTCGATGTGCGAAAGGAGCGTCAGTCGCGCTTCGACGATGGCGAACTGCCCGATTTCCTTGCCGCCACGCGCGGCATCCGCGACGGCGACTGGAAGGTCGCGCCGATTCCGAACGTCTTGCACGACCGTCGCATCGAAATCACCGGACCGGTCGACCGCAAGATGATCATCAACGCGCTCAATTCCGACGCGAAGGTGTTCATGGCCGACTTCGAGGATTCGTCGTCGCCTACGTTCGCCAACCAGATTGATGGCCAGGTCAACTTGCGCGATGCGAATGCCGGTTCGATCTCACTGACTACGCCGGAGGGCCGCGAGTATCGGCTCAAGGACAATCCCGCCGTTTTGATCGTGAGGCCACGCGGCTGGCATCTGCCGGAGAAACACGTGCTGGTTGATGGCGAGATCGTGTCGGCATCGTTGGTCGACTTCGGGCTGTATGCGTTCCACAACGGGGCCACGCTACAGGCGCGTGATCGCGGCCCGTATTTCTACCTGCCCAAGCTGGAAAGCCACCACGAAGCCAGGCTTTGGGACGACGTGATGACGCATGCCGAAACTCAACTGGGCCTGCCAGTTGGATGCATGAAGGCGACCATCCTGATCGAAACTCTGCCAGCGGTGTTCGAGATGGACGAAATCCTGCACGCGATGAAGAGCCGCATCGTCGGTCTCAACTGCGGCCGCTGGGATTACATTTTTTCCTACATCAAAACCTTCCGCTGCCATCCTGACCGGGTCTTGCCGGAGCGCGGCCAGGTCGGCATGGGCGTGCCATTCCTGAAGGCCTATTCGGAGTTGCTGATTCGCACCTGCCATCGCCGCGGCGCGTTCGCGATGGGCGGCATGGCTGCGCAGATTCCGATCAGCAACGATGCGGAAGCCAACGATGCGGCTCTGGCCCGCGTTCGCACCGACAAGCAACGCGAGGCGCGCGCCGGACACGATGGAACCTGGGTGGCGCATCCGGGCCTGATCCCCACCGCCGTCACCGAATTCGACGCCGTTTTCACTGGCCCGAATCAGCTTGGCGTATTGCGTGACGATGTCATCGCTGATCGCGATACTTTGATCCAACCGGCCACCGGCACCATCAGCGCCAGCGGTTTCGAAGCCAACATCGATGTCTGCGTGCGCTACGTTGCCGCGTGGCTGGACGGTCTGGGCTGCGTGCCCATCCATCACCTGATGGAAGACGCGGCGACAGCCGAAATCAGCCGCGTGCAGTTGTGGCAATGGCTGCACAACGCGAACACCAAGCTCGACGACGGCAGCGTCATCGACTTCGCGATGTTCGATCGGGTACTCGCCGGCTGCAAGCAACGCTTGCCGAACAGCGGCCTGCCCGGACACGACCAACTCGATACCGCCATCACGATGCTGCGTGAGTGGACCCACGCCGACGAGTTGCTCGACTTCCTCACGCTGCCTGCCTACGAACGTCTCGACTGAGTCCGTTCGATTTCATCGCCACCCTATCCGAACCGCCAAGGATTACCCATGAACACGACTGCCATGAATACTAACGCCATGCCCACCGCCGAGCAGATCGCCCAGGATTGGGCCACCAATCCGCGTTGGGTCGGCATCAAGCGCAACTACAGCGCGGCTGACGTGGTTCGGCTGCGCGGCACCGTACATGTCGAGCATTCGCTGGCGCGCATCGGTGCCGAAAAACTGTGGACGTCGCTCAACAACACGCCGTTCGTCAACGCGCTCGGCGCGCTGACCGGAAACCAGGCGATGCAGCAGGTGAAGGCGGGCCTGAAAGCGATTTACCTCTCGGGCTGGCAGGTCGCCGCCGATGCAAACCTTGCCGGCCAGATGTACCCCGACCAGTCGCTGTACCCGGCCGACTCGGTGCCAAACGTGGTCAAGCGGATCAACAACACGCTGCTGCGTGCCGA
>JBBSLA010000052.1:0-18710 GCA_038255665.1 Lysobacterales bacterium
ACAGTGTGGAGATGGCGAAAGGCTGGCTCGACTACGCCATTCGCCATCGCGAAACCATCGAGCGATTCGGTCGCTTTCCGCATCGAAACAACGCGTTGGGCCTGGAATCAACGCCGGAAGAACGGGCTTACCTTGCCGAGCCGGGCAGCGGATTCTGAGGGTATAGCAAGGAAGCGTTGATCGCATCAGTTCTCGTCGAGCAACCAGTCGACGATGTCATCGAGATGATCGTCTTCGCCAATCACGCGCAGTACCGGCGGTTTGATCGCAAGGTCGCGGCCACGCGCAATGGTTACGCCATCTTTCGGGCAAATATCCAGGCAGCCGCAGGCGACGATGCGCAACGCGCGATGGCCGGCCTGCTTGATGGCGCGCTTGAGGTCGCCGCGCAAGTCTTCGCGATCCTGCCGCTTCATGCACTTGCTGCAAACAAAGACCAGTTCGGACCAGCCAACTGCGGCGGATTCGATGTTTGATTCTGTTGGTGGCGCCGACATGCGGTCAGCGTAGCAACGCAACGCTGCCGCGCGGATGAATCCGTTGGAATCCGGCGCTCAACTATCCGATGGAGAAAGAGGCTCCAGCGCCAGTACCGGCTGCTGCAACTCGATGCGGCCTTCGCCGGCAACGATCTTCTTGTATTCGGCGCGGCTCACCGACACGTAGCGTTCGTTGCCGCCAATTTGTACCTGCGGACCATCGGTGACGGCGCGACCGTGCTCGTCAACGCGCACCACCATGGTCGCCTTTCGGCCGCTGTGGCAGATCGTCTTGATCTCCTCAAGCTGGTCGGCCCAGGCCAGCAAATACTTGCTGCCCTCGAACAGTTCGCCGCGAAAGTCGGTGCGCAAGCCGTAGGCCAAGACGGGAATGCCTAGCCGGTCTGCGATATCGCCAAGCTGCCAGACCTGCGACTTGCCGAGGAACTGCGCCTCGTCGACCAGCACGCAACCGAGCGGCCCATTGTTGCCGATGTCGGACTGCGTCAAAACATACAGGTCATCGCCCGGCGCGATGCTGTGTGCGTTGGCTTTCAGGCCGATCCGCGACGCGATCATGCCGACGCCGGCGCGGTCGTCGATCGCCGGTGCGAGGATCAATGTACGCATGCCACGCTCGCGATAGTTGTGCGCGCTTTGCAGCAGCGTGGTGGTCTTGCCGGCATTCATCGCCGAATAATAGAAATACAGCTTGGCCATGTGGTTGCGCGGCGGGGACGCGTCAAAAGGGGGCAGGCAATGTACTGCACTCGCCGGCGTGGTGGCAGCTTCGTTGCCCGTCAGCCGTGCGACACTGGCGCCATGAGCGCAGATTTCGCCACTGCCAACGCCGAGCGCGTTGTCGACAGCGCCGCACCGCACTCCGCAGGCGATGCCCTGCGCGAATTTGTTGATCGTCATCAACGCCTGTTCGTGCTGACGGGTGCAGGCTGCAGTACTGGCTCGGGCATTCCGGACTACCGCGACTCGCAAGGCGCGTGGAAGCGAACGCCGCCGATCACCTTGCAGGTATTCCTCGCCCAGCCACGGCAACGCGCGCGCTATTGGGCGCGCAGCATGATCGGCTGGCGGCGGTTTGGAACGGCATCACCCAATGCTGGCCACCACGCCTTGGCGACATTGGAACAGCGCGATCGCATTGCAGGAGTGCTGACCCAGAATGTCGACGGCTTGCATCAGCTCGGCGGCAGTCGAGCCGTGATCGACCTGCACGGGCGCCTCGATACGATCCGTTGCCTGGCATGCGAGGAGCGGACGCCACGCGAGGATTTCCAGCAGCGATTGGGGGCGGCCAATCCATCGTGGGCAATGCTCGATGCGGCGATTGCACCGGATGGCGACGCCGATCTAGAGCGTGTCGATTTCAGCGACTTCATAGTCCCGGCCTGCGAGCGCTGCGACGGTATGGTCAAGCCCGACGTGGTGTTCTTCGGCGAGAACGTGCCGCGCCAGCGCGTCGATGAGGCGATGGGTTGGCTTGCGGCCAGCGATGCGATGCTGGTGGTCGGATCGTCGCTGATGGTGTACTCGGGCTATCGCTTCGTGCTTGCGGCGAGCCGCCTCGGCAAGCCGATCGCGGCAATCAATCGTGGCGTCACCCGCGCCGACGATCTGCTTGACCTGAAAATCGACGCCGATTGCGCAACGGCGCTGGCCAGCCTGTTCGACTGACCAGCGCTTGTGAGATCACTCAGTTCTGCAGTGCGGCCTGGCCAATGCGCAACGGCCCGACTTCAACATGGCCGCGCGGTGCCTTTGGATTCCACAACTCGTCCTGCACGCGCCAGTATTGCTTGGGGTCCCAGTGGCGACGGTCATAGAACCGGTTGCCATCGACATCGCCCGTGTGGCGATCCATCGGGATGATGGTCAGGTTGCCAACGAAGCCGGTGCGACTGCCAGTGATGCTGCGAACGGCGTGACGCAATTGGCGGTTCAGGCGCGACTTTGCGACCACGTCTGCGTAGCCGTCGTAAATCGGTCCGCCCACCTTGACCGCCCGGGCGCGCTCGGCTGGGGTCAATTCTTTCCAGTACTGCTCACGGGTGACCAGGTATTCGCGGTAACCGCGCTCCGAAGCCAGATCCATCCACGCGTATGCAGTAGCGCGGTCCATGGGAACTTCTACGCCCTCCCAGTGCAACGCCCCCAACAGCGCTTGCGAGGGTTTGTCGCCATAGCGGGCGGCTCGCCGCAAGTTCCTGACGGCCTCGGCACCGCGACCCGACCCGAGAAGCTCGACGCCCCGAGCGCGAAACTGCTGATCGGGGTGCGCATCGAGATAGCCCTGATCCATGACGACGACGTCATCGGTGGCGACGATGTCGTCACGCCAACTCGGGGTGGATGCATGCGCAGCACCCGTGCCAATCAACAACACACAGGAAACCAGACGAACAAGCATCGTGGAATCCCTTTCTCGGCGGTAGGAATGGCCGACTCTACTCCCGAAAATTCGCATTGAGTAGAGGCCTGCGGTATATGGGAAACGTGCATCCCGGCGGCGAAATGGATGTTTCTGTTGGACACAAAAAAGCCCGGTCGAGAGACCGGGCTGAAGGGAGTGTTTGACGTTGGTGGTGCGTTAGATCGAGGAATCGAATTCGCGGACCTGCTTTTCCGCCTCATCCTTTTCACAGCCGTAGCGCTCCTGGACCTTGCCGGCGAGATACTCGGCGTTGCCTTCGGCGACATCGAGGTCGTCGTTGGTGAGCTTGCCCCATTTCGCCTGGATCTTTCCGGTGAGCTGGTTCCATTGGCCCTTGATGCGATCTTCGTTCATTGCGTTCTCCTGGTGTGCTGGTGTGGTTCGTAGCGGTGCCGGGTCGACGAGGCGCTGGCGAATAGACCAGCGCATCGAGCTTCAGCAATTACATCGCCTTCAAACCGGTGGCATCAACGTTCTTGACGCCCCTGATGGTCTTCGCGGCAGCGCTGGCCTTGGCGGCCATTGCCGGATCATTGACGACTCCGGTAAGGAACACGACGCCGTCAACCGTATTGACCGTAATCTGCAGGCTGCGAACGTCCTCGGTGGCGGCCAGTTGGGTCTTCACCTTGGTGGTAATCCAGCTGTCGGTGACCGGCTGCGAGGAATCCATTTCATCGATCTTGTCCTCCTTCATCTCCGCCTTCTGCTCGAGCATTTCTTCCTTGGCTTCCATGCGGTCGTCCTTGGCGTCCATCCTTGCATCTCTGGCGTCCGTGCTACTGCCCGTTCCTGCGGCCATAGATGTTCCTGTGGTCCTGCCGTCCATGCTGCCGGCCCTCATGACATCCTTCTTGGCGGCGGCTTCCTTCATTTCCATGTCGTGCTTCACGGCCTTGTCGTGCATCATGGCGTCGTCGTGGTTCATCATCTTGTCGTGCGACATCGTGGCTTGCGACTTCACCGTCGAGTCGTCCGCGGCGGTCGCCGTTTCGTGCGCTAGCGCAAGTCCGGCCGTTGCGGCAAACGACATGGCGACAGCGGTAACGAGCAGCTTGCTTTTCATGACATTCATGGCGATCTCCTGTTTCATGGGCCCCCAAGGGGTAAGTTGCCGAAGTGCGATCCACATGGCCCGCATCTTCAGCCTGCAACCATCATGGGATGTTGCTGTTTCATGCACCGTGAACAATACGGATTTAACGTCGCCTGCCGTTCAGTTTCGGCGCTGCGTTGTTCGACGATTGCTAGAATCACGCCCCCATGACGCTCAACGCCCCCCAACGCGCGGCCATTGAATACTGCGACGGCCCGCTGCTGGTGCTGGCCGGGGCGGGTTCGGGCAAAACGCGGGTAATCACCGAAAAAATCGCCCATCTGGTCCAGCGCCGGCATCTGTCGGCTTCGAAGATCGCCGCGATCACCTTTACCAACAAGGCGGCGCGCGAGATGCGCGAGCGTGTCGCCAAACTGGTCAGCACCAGCGCGTCGGAAGAACTCACCGTCTGCACCTTCCACGCACTTGGTCTCAAATTCCTGCAAATCGAACATGCGCACGCCGGACTGCGACGCGGCTTTTCAGTGCTGGATGCCGATGACAGCCAGGGCTTGATCAAGGAAATCGCACCGCAAGGCATCAAGAAAGACCAGCTCTGGGCATTGCAGAATCTTGTGTCGCAGGCAAAGAACAATGGCCTTGATCCGGACCAGGCCGCCGCCGTTGCATCGAGCGCTCGCGAGCGCGAGGCCGCCGCGATCTATGCGATGTATCAGCAGAGATTGAAGACGTTCAATGCGGTCGATTTTGACGACCTGATCCGCTTGCCGTTGCAGATACTCGAAAGCGACGCCGATGTGCGAGCGACCTGGCAGGAGCGTATCCGCTACCTGCTGCTCGACGAGTACCAGGACACCAACAGCGCTCAATACCGACTCGTTCGTGCGATTGCCGGCGATCGCGGCCAGTTCACTGCAGTTGGCGACGACGACCAGTCGATCTACGCGTGGCGCGGCGCCAATGCGGAGAACCTCAACGAACTCGCACGTGACTATCCGGCGCTGAAGGTGATCAAGCTGGAGCAGAACTACCGTTGTGGGCGGCGCATCCTGCGCGCGGCGAACTCGCTGATTGCGAACAACGCGCACCTGTTCGAAAAGAAATTGTGGAGCGATGCCAGTGAGGGCGCGCCGATCCGCGTTGTCGAATGTCGCGACGGCGAGCACGAAGCCGAGCGTGTTGCTGGCGAGATCAGCCATCTCGCCGAAAAACACAAGGCGCGCTGGCACGAGTTCGCGATCCTCTATCGTGGAAATTTCCAGGCGAGGCCATTGGAAAAAGCGCTGCAACTGGCACGTGTGCCGTATCACCTGAGTGGCGGCACCGCGTTTCTCGATCGCGCCGAGGTGAAGGACCTGCTCGGCTACCTGCGCCTTATCAACAATCCCGACGACGATGCCGCCTTCCTGCGCGTGGTCAACACGCCGCGCCGCGACATCGGCACAACCACGCTGGAAAAGCTTGGCGAACTTGCGGCGGCCAGGCATTGCTCGATGCTGGCGATCGCGCAAAGCGACGCGGCGCTGGCGCAACTGGCGTCGCGACCGGCGGCCGCGCTGGCCGGATTCACGCAACTGATCCGCGAGCTTGCACAGGCAGCGCGACGTTTGCCGGCGGCTGACCTCGTCGACGAATTGATCGCTCGTGTGCGCTACGCCGACCACATCGCCGCGCAGGTCAAGGAACCGGCCCTGCGTGCGCGACGCCTGGAAAATCTTGCCGAACTGGGCGACTGGTTTCGCTCGATGGGCAAGGGTGGTGCTGTCGGTGATCTCGCCAGCCAGCTCGCGTTGCTCACGCATGGCGACCGCGACGACCCCGGCAATGCGGTGCGTCTGATGACCCTGCATTCGGCGAAGGGGCTCGAATTTCGCTTCGTCTTCATCATCGGAACGGAAGACGGTGTGCTGCCGCATGAGGGCAGCATCGAAGAAGGCCGCATCGAAGAGGAGCGCCGCCTGATGTACGTCGGCATCACCCGTGCCAAGGAAAATCTGATGCTGAGTTACGCCAAGCGCAAGCGCCGCTTTGGCGACATCATCACCAACGAACCGAGCCGATTCCTGAAAGAGCTTCCCGCCGCCGACCTGCACTGGTCCGGTCGCGATGCCGAACAGGATGCCGAACAGGTGCGCGACGTGGCTGCAACCAGCATCGCTCGCCTGGCTGCGCTATTCAGCGACTGACGCGCCGGCTCTTCGCGCTGTTGCCTGTGCACTGGGCTGGTGCCTGGATCCACGCTGTTAAACTGCGCGACTTCGTGACGAGGGCAAGGGCGATCGTCATGCCAAGCCGGACGCGCCATTCAATACGCGGCAATTGAGATACGGGTGAAAAATGGGTAGAGGTCCGAGCATCGAAGGCCGCAAGAACACAGAAGACGCCAAGCGCGCCAAGGTGTTCACCAAGCTGATTCGCGAGATCACGGTAGCCACGCGCGCCGGCGTCGCCGACCCGGCAGGCAACCCTCGGCTGCGTGCGGCCGTCGACAAGGCGCTGTCGGCGAACATGACCAAGGACACCATCGAACGCGCGATCAAGCGCGGCTCGGGTGCCGACGGAGCCGACAACATGAGCGAGCTGCGCTACGAAGGCTACGGCCCCGGTGGCATCGCGCTGATCATCGACTGCGTGACGGACAATCCGGTACGCACCGTCGCTGACGTGCGCCATGGCTTGTCCAAGCACGGCGGCAATCTTGGCACCACGGGCTCGGTCGCGTTCCAGTTCGCCCGTACCGGCGAGTTCATGTTCGAAACGAATGGCGATGCCGCACTCGAAGAAAAAATCCTCGAAGCCGTGCTCGATGCTGGCGCAGACGATGTCAGCAGCGCGGATGGCACCAGCGTCGTTTTGTGTGCGCCGGAAAACTTCGACAGCGTCGCCGCCGCGTTGAAAGCGGCTGGCCTGGAACCCAGCGACGCCGAAACCGTCATGCGCCCCGACAACCGCATCGCCATCGACGGCGACGCGAAGGAAACCTTGCTCGATCTGATCGACTGGCTCGATGGCCTGGACGATGTCCAGGACGTGTACCACAACGCCGCGCTCACCTAGTTTTCGCCTGCGGCGCGCCGTGCTCCCTTTCCCTCCGGAGATGCGCTGCGGTTTTCTCCCTTCTCCCGCCGGGAGACCGGTTCGGCTCCCTCTCCCCCGGGAGAGGGCTGGGGTGAGGGACCGGTCCTTGAGCGATCTCTCACGGTTGCGACGATTTCATTTTCGCATTATTTGGCCATTTAGCCGTCCATATTAGGCTGTCGCTACTCCAATCATGTGTGTGGTTCGGCGGCCACTTCGCTCTTCTTGTTGGCTATCGCCAGACTGGTCAAGCGTTTCTCGCGCCTGCCGGCGCGGGAGCCACTTTTCTCGCGCAGAGAAAAGTAGCCAAAAGATGCGGCCCGATGCCCTGTCGGTCGTGCGGTGAAGCCGCACGACTGCGCAAGCACTGGCCGGGTTCGGCTGAAGGCACATCCTGTGCCGCAGCCGAAGCCACGCGATCCCTCGCGCGGCCCGCAAGCGGCTGATCCGTCCAGCACTTGCCGACAGGAACGGGCGGGTGGGTCAAAGTCAGAAGCAGCAACGCAGCGCAAAGCGCTGCGTGCCTTTGACCTACCTCCCGATTCGGGGAGGCGAGGTGGATTCGGAAATGCCCGCAGGGTGGCCGAATGGATTCGGCCAGTTCGCTGCAGGTGCAGGGATGCGCCTTCAGCGAACCCCGTAGCCAGCTCGCGTAGTCGTGCGGCTTCTCCGCACGACCGAGCCGCTAAGGGCGCATCTTTTGGTTACTTTTCTCTGCGCGAGAAAAGTGACTGGCCCCGCGGCAGCGGGGACAAACGCTTGACCAGTCTGGCGAAAGCCAATGATTCCGTATAGACGTCTAAACGGCCAGACGTCGTAGCAAAATCCAGCACCACGCAAGAGTCGGACCCTCGCCCCAGCCATCTCCCGGCGGGAGAGGAAGGGAAGCGGCGCGCCGGCAGGCGCAAGGCAATCAAAGCTTTCGGCGGGGTGGAATCAGCAGGTCGCCAAACAGCAGTCCAGCGACCAGTGCGATCAAGAGCGCAACTAAGGTGGCCGCGGTGTCGAGACCCATCATTACGTCGCGTTCGAACACGAAGGTCAGTGTGCGGAAGCCGACGCTGCCGGGGACCAGAAGGATGATGCCGGGTTCGCGAATCAGGGCGCCGGGCTGGCCGGCGAATCTCGCAAAGGCATTGCTCAACGCACCAAGCGTCAAGCCGCCAAGGAACACACCGAATCCGGTCGGCATGAACGTGCCGCCGACACGCGCGCAGACATAGCCAAGGATCACCGATCCAACCACGATCGGCACATAGCGCAGCGGACTCTTGAAGATCACGGCGATGGCAACCGCCGCAATCGGCACCACGAACCATTCGGTCCACGGTGCAACCGGAATCGGCGGGATGTTGGGCGGTATCAATCCGAACACGGCGGCAAGTTGGGCGGCTGCGACCGTGCCAAATGAAAGTTTCAGCAACGACGCCATTGCGCCGGCCATGCGCGCGGTGCCGGAAATCAGGTGCTGGCTGGACAGTTCGCGCACCGCCGTGGTCAAGCCGATGCCGGGCAGCAGCACGATCAGGCTTGCGATGACGACCGAGCGCACCTGTACGGGCACCAGCCAGACCGCGACCATCGTTGCGACCAGGGTTGCGACCAAGGCAGAAATTGCCTCGAACGCTGCCGAAATCGCCGGGCGTTTTGCCGCCAGCAGCGAGGTCACGCCAATCAGCAGGCCGATCAGTCCTGCTGTGGCCACGCCCGGCCAGCCAGTCAGCAGGATTGCGGCTACGCAAGCAGATGTGACCCCGTAGGCCAATACCGAAAACAGCCGCGTGATCAGGCGCGGCTTGCGCGCGCCGATGCTCTGCAGCAGGCGAAATCCCTCGTCGATATCCATGTTGCCGGCGATGACGTCGTCCGCAATGTCGTCGACGATGCACAGCCGTTTCAGGTTCACTTCGCCCGGCGGCAGGCGCACCACCTGAGTGACTTCGGCAAGCCGATGGGCAGACGGATCGAGATCGGCGAACGACATGACGATCGAGGTTGGCGTCGACAACACGTTGCATTCAAGGTGCAAGCGTTGCGATACCAGATTGACCGCATCTTCCAGTCGCGGTGCGCTGGTGCCGTACTCGTGCAGGCGACGTGCCAGCTCGACGACGAACTCGATGCGCACGCGAGTCGGCGCGCAGGGTTCGAGCGAATCGGCAGCGGGAACGGCAGTTGCTACGGCGGAAGACATGGGCGATTTCGCAAATCCGCAGCGCGGGAAAGTTGGAGCGTGCCGAATGGGGCCGCGGCAACGCCGATCAAGCGGCTTGCGACAGCGGACCGCAGTCGGTTAACGCCAGCATCGGCATCGTTCGGGCGCAATGGTAGCCTAGGGATGTTCTGGTCAAAGCATTCCTCGATGACATCCACTTCCAGCGCGACGATCTCAGCAGACGGCCGCCAGCTTGTGGTGGGCGGCGACTGGACGCTGTCGAGCGCGTCGGATCTCCAGCGTCAATTGGCTGAAATCGAGACCAGACGCGATGGAGACTGGCTGATCGATGCGAGCGCAATTGAGCGTGTCGACATGGCTGGCGCCAGCTTGTTGCTTGGGCTCGCTGGCGGAAAGGTCGCCGCATTGAGCGGCCTTTGCGAGCGGCCGCGTCGCCTGCTCGAAGCGGTGGCAACCGTCGAGCGCGCGCCACGCACGCATCCCGAGGAAACCAATGGTCTTGTCGATGCGCTGGCTGACGTCGGCGCCGCCACCTTGCGTTTTCGCGACGATTCGCTCGCGCTGCTGGGATTTGTGGGCCAAATAATTGAATCAATCGTTCGCACCGTGCCGCAACCACGACGCTGGCGCGTGACCGCGCTGGTCGCGCAGGTCCAGCAAACCGGTCTCAACGCCGTGCCGATCGTCGCGCTGCTGTCGTTCCTGATCGGTTGCGTGATCGCTTTCCTTGGTGCCACGGTACTCCGCGATTTCGGCGCGACCTTGTTTACCGTCGAGCTGGTGAGCTATTCGTTCCTGCGCGAATTCGGCGTGCTGCTGACCGCGATCATGATCGCCGGCCGTTCCGGCAGCGCGTTCACGGCGGCGCTGGGTTCAATGAAATCACGCGAGGAGATCGATGCGATCCGCACCTTGGGCCTTGATCCGATAGAAGTACTGGTCGTGCCGCGTACGCTGGCACTGCTGGTGTCGTTGCCGCTGCTCACGTTCGTCGGGATGATTGCCGGTATCGTCGGTGGTGGCGTGGTCTGCGCCTTGGTGCTGGATATTTCGCCAACACTTTTCATCACGCGGTTTCACGAAACCACAGCGGTCAGACACTTCTGGGTCGGCATGTCGAAGGCACCCATCTTTGCATTCCTGATCGCCGCCATCGGATGTCTTGAAGGCTTCAAGGTGAGCGGCAGCGCCGAATCGGTTGGTACGCATACGACATCAAGCGTGGTGCAGTCGATTTTCGTGGTCATCCTGATCGATGCGATCGCCGCCATCTTCTGCATGGAGCTGGGTGTATGAGTGCGCCGGCCAACGACGCGAAGGCACGAGCGGACGACGTGGTCATCGAAGTGAGCGGACTACGCAACCAGTTCGGCTCGCAAGTGGTACACGAAGGACTCGATCTGACGGTCAGGCGCGGCGAAATCATTGGAGTGGTGGGCGGGTCGGGCACTGGAAAATCGGTCCTGATGCGCTCGATCATCGGCTTGAACCGCCCCGCCGCTGGTAGCGTAAAGGTGTTTGGCAACGAGATGATCGGTGCCAGCGACGACGCACGCCAACAGATCGAACGTCGTTGCGGCGTGCTGTTCCAGAACGGTGCGTTGTTCTCGTCGCTCACCGTCGCCGAAAACGTCGAAGTGCCCTTGATAGAACATCACGACCTGCCCGTCGCGTTCGTCGACAAGATGTCGGCATTGAAGATCGGGCTGGTTGGACTGGAGGAATCCGCCGGCGAAAAATATCCGTCGGAGCTGTCCGGTGGCATGGTCAAGCGGGCCGCTCTCGCGCGCGCGCTGGCACTCGACCCGGACCTGCTTTTCCTCGACGAGCCGACGGCGGGGCTCGATCCGATCGGTGCCGCCGCGTTCGATCAACTGATCCTGACCTTGCGCAACAGTCTCGGCCTGACCGTTTTCCTGATTACCCACGATCTGGATACGCTGTACACCATTTGTGATCGCGTGGCGGTGCTGTCGCAACGCCGCGTGCTGGTTGCCGACACGCTGAGCGTCGTAGAGAATTTCGATGACGCATGGATCCAGGCGTATTTCAAGGGACCGCGTGGCCGCGCTGCGCAGTCCGCCGCGTCGGCGTCCCGTTCCACTAACCATTCCAACGCGAGTTGAGCCATGGAAACCCGAGCCCATCATGTGCTGATCGGTATCTTCACCCTGCTGGTCGTGACCGCCGCCCTGGGCTTCGTGCTGTGGTTGGCGAAGACCAGCAGTGAAGGCGAATACGCCTACTACGACGTCGTCTTCAACGAAGCCGTCACCGGGCTGTCGAAAGGGGGGCAGGTCCAGTACAACGGCATCGGCGTCGGCGAAGTCAGTCGCATCTGGCTGGCGCCGGACGATCCGCGCAAGGTGATTGCGCGGATCCGCGTCAATGGCGGTACGCCGGTCAAGGAAGACACCAAAGCCAAGCTCGGGATTGCTGGTGTCACCGGCGTCGCTTTCATCCAGCTGTCCGGCGGCACGCCGAGTAGCCCGATGTTGCGGCCGCAACCCGATGAGGAGGTCGCCGTCATCGTGGCGCAACCGTCGGCGCTGGCCGCATTGATGGCGTCGGGCGAAGACATCGTCACCAGTGTCAACGAAGCGCTGCTGCGGATCGGTCAGTTGTTCTCCGAGGACAACGTGAACCATGTCTCGGCGATGCTCGAAAACGTCGATGCTCTGGTCGGAACAGTAGCCGGGCGACGTGGCGAAATTGGCGACGCGATTGGCCAGTTGACCGGTGTCGCGACCGACCTGAAATCAACGCTTTCCAAGCTCGATACGCTGGCCGGATCGGCCAATGGGCTGGTCCGGAAGGACGCCCGCGACCTGATCGTTACCTTGCAACAGGCAGTGGATGCGTTGAATCGGGCCGCCTCGAATGCCGATGGACTGATCGCTGAAAATCGCGGTGCAGTAAACACCTTCGCCAACCAGGGCCTGCGCCAGATCGGTCCCACGCTGGCGGAATTGCGCGAAACGCTGGAATCGGTGCGGAAGCTGGCCGATGAATTGGGTCGCTCGAACAGCCTGTTGCTTGGCAATCAGAAACCGAAGGAGTTTCGAGCAAAATGAAAATGACCAACAGAAGCATGCGCGTGCCTGTTCGCACTGCTCACGCGAAAGCGATCACGTTGCTGGCATTGCTTGCGCTGCCCCTGTCAGGGTGTGCCGTGCTTGGCGGCGCGTCGGAATACGCGATCTATGCGCCACAACCCCAGATTGCCGATCCCAGCGCGCGCACTGTGGTTGCCTGGCAGTTGCAGGTGCAGGAGCCCTATGCCGGCGAGACGCTGACGGCGCCCAACCTGCTGGTAATGCCGACGCCGGCCGTCTACGAAGTGTTTCCCGCCGCACGTTGGCGCGATCCGCCACCGGCGCTGGTCGGCACGCTCTTGTTGCAGGCGTTCGAGCAATCGGGGCGCATTGTCGGCGTTGATCGTGCTGCTTCCGGCGTCAATGCTGATTTCGTATTGTCGAGCGAACTGCGCGATTTCCAGATTGAACTCGCCGGTGGCACGCCTCACGCCAAGATCTCCTTGCACGCGCGACTGCTGGGATTCGCCGACAACCGCATCGTCGCCGCGCGCACGTTCGAAGCGACCGCACCGGCGGCCGCGCAGGATGCGGCGAGCGCCGCGCAGGCCATCGAAGCCGCACTTGCGCAATTGTTGCCGCAAGTGCGCGACTGGACCTTCGACGTCGCCGCAATGGCATGGCAGCAACGACCTCCAGCGCAACCCGTCAACGTCCAGTGAGCGACGCTGCGCGCAACGGTGCGACGCCGCGCGGCGCGCATATCGGCTGGCGGCTGGCCGCCATCGGCTACGACCTGATGCCGTTGATCGGCATCTGGATGCTGGTCGGCCTGCTCGCGATGGTCGGCCTGCAAGTCAGCACCGGCAGTACCGACCTGGTGGTCAGCGATGCGACCAGCCATCGCCAGTGGATTTACTGGGGGGCGTTGCGGCTCGGCCTGCTCGCAGCCACGGCGGCGTACTTCATCCTCTCGTGGTGTCGCGCCAGCCAGACCATCGGCATGCGCGCGTGGCGACTGCACCTGGTTTCCAATGATGGTTCGCGCATTTCGCAACGCCAGGCCTGGCTGCGCTTTGCCATGGCGATCGTTTCATTGCTGGCGCTGGGAATTGGTTTTCTGTGGAGCCTGTTCGACCGAGAGCGCCGCTGCTGGCATGACATTGTCTCCGGGACGCGCTTGATACGCGTTTCCAACGTTATTGTGGGCCCGCGCTGAGCAGGTTCAGCGCCCAGCGCACAACGACGAAATCCAGAACCGGTATCGCCGACGGGTCGCGGTTTCAAGCATTCCTGCGAAAGTAGGTAACGATCCCAATCAGCAAGATCAGCGGTGGAATCGCATTCGCCACGGCGGCGTGCAGCCCGTAAACAACACCGAAGCTCACGATCGATCCCCGCAAAAGGAAGAACGCAATCGCCACCACCAGGCCGAGGAACAGACGCTTGCCGGCACCGCCGCTGCGCAATGCGCCAAATGCGAATGGCATGGCGCACAGGGCAAGCAGCAACACGTTGAATGGGTAATACACGCGCTCCCAAAATGCATTGCGGAACTGCGAGGCATCCTGCTTGTTGCGGTCCATGTAGCGGATGCTGCGCTGCAGGTCGCTGGCCGACATGTAGTCAGGCCGGATGATGCTGCTGGCGAGCAGACGTGGGTCGAGCCGCGACTTCCATTCCTGTTCGGCGACGTTGCTGGTGACGGCCTGCGCGTCTTCGAACTCGGTGCGGCGCAAGCCATGCAAGGTCCAGGCGCGGCCAACCTGGGTGGCGCGCTCGGCCAGGCTCAACACGCGCAAATGGCCGGTGTCGTCGAACTCGAAAATGCGCACGCCGTACATCTCGATC
The DNA here is from genome assembly GCA_038255665.1 of Lysobacterales bacterium. Lineage (GTDB taxonomy): Bacteria > Pseudomonadota > Gammaproteobacteria > Xanthomonadales > Rhodanobacteraceae > Dokdonella. The sequence continues at coordinate 14,126 of JBBSLA010000052.1, forward strand.
TCGCTGCCGCCTTGCGGCAATGCCCGGGTGACGGCGCGTCGGGCGTTGACGATGGTTTCGCCATCGCGCGCCCACAGGCTGCCACCGCGCGCCAGTGCAACGTCGTTCGATTTGGCAGCCAGGTTGATCGCCTGGGCACGGTTTTCACCGAATGGCGCCAGGGTCTCGCCGTTGAAAGTGACCAGCACGGTCATCACCAGCAAGGTCAACACCACCGACGCACAGATGCGCAGCTTGGACATTCCGGCAGCGCGCAGTGCGGTCAATTCGCCTGTTGATGCGAGCCCGCCCAGGCCAAGCAGGCCGCCGATCAGCGCGGAGTAGCCGAACCACTCGTAGGCACGGCGAGGCACCGTCATCACCACGTACAGAAATGCGTTGCCGAGCGTGTAACTGCCCTTGCCGACATCGTTGATCTCGCCGACCAGCGAGCGAAACATGTCGATGCCAATGAAAACCAGCCAGACCAACAGCACGCTGCCGATCACGCTGCGTGCAACCAGGCGATCGACGCGCAGCACGCGCAGGTGCGCGAAAATGCGCCGCCAACCGCCACCGAAGCCCGCGCGCGGAACTGCCGTCGTCATGCGATCGCCCGTCGGCGACGCGGCATGCGCAACTGCTGGCCGCGATGGATCAGCCATACGGCGATGCCGATCGCGATCAGGTAAATCCACCAGTAGCCGATCCACGCCGGCCACTTGTCCTGCGCCATCCACGACCGCGTCAGGGCCATGCAGTTGCCGTAGATCATCCAGGCCAGGATGGCGATAAGGAGTCGCCCATGGCGCGCTTCGCGAGGATTCGAGCGCGACAGCGGCAAGGCCAGCAAGGCCAGGATCAAGGCGGAAATTGGCGCGGCGATGCGCCAATGCAGTTCGGCGCGCTGGATCGGGTCGTCGCTGCGCCAGAGAACGCCGAACGGCGCGGCGCGCTTGGCTTCGGCGGAATCGTTGTCGGTCGGATCATCGGGCAGGGCGATGTCGTTGCGCTCGAAGCGCATCATCCGGAACGCGTCGCTGCCCAGCTTTCCTTCCGCGCGGAATCCATCCTCCAGCGCCAGGTAGCGGCCGCCACTGGCAGCGTCGCGGTACATGTAGCCCGATGGCGCGGTGATGATGTCGGCGCGGGTCGTCTTGTCGTCGTCATCGACGCTTTCCGTTTCGATGAACATGCGCTTGAAATGGCTGCCGTCATCGGACATTTCGCCAACGTAGATGATGCCGTCGCGCCCCGGCAGACGCACGAAGCGGCCCGGTTCCAGACCGGCGACGAGGATCGAGCGGTTGGCATCGGCCAGCATCGATAACGACAATCGAACGGCCGCAGGCGCCAACCACATGGAGATGACGGCTAGCATTAAAGTTGCCGGAATGGCCAGCAGTGCCAGCGGCCGCAGCAGGCCACGCAGACCCAATCCCGACGCCGACAGCACCGCCATTTCGCTGTCCCGGTACAAGCGGCCGAATGCCAGCAACACGCCCAAAAACAGAGCCAACGGCAACAGGATGACCAGGCCATCGATCGTTCGCAGGCCGATCAGGCTAAGCAGCAGGTCAGCCGGAATCTTGCCGCGCACCACCTTGCCAAGCAGGTCGGCAACGGCGCCGCCAACGCTGACCAGCAACAGGATCGACGCTGCCGCCAGGAAACCCTGGGCCAGTTCGCGCAGCAGGTAGCGATCGGTGATGCGCAGCATCGAAAAGGTGACCCTTCTTCTTGTTCGCCGTCTGCGACGATCCGTCGCGATTGGCTTTTGACGGCCACGGTTGGAATCGTGGCGGGAGCGAGGCTGATAGACTTCGCGGCTCGCCAAATACGCTCGCTCGGTTGTCCGAGTTGCGCAATTGTAGCCGCAGAGCCTGCGGATGATCTCCACGCCTTTCGGAACCCCACATGACCCTTTCGTTCAACGCAACGCCCGATACGCCCGAAACCAACACCAGTGCGGCCGTCGTTGTCGGCATCTACGAGGACGCGCTGCTGAGTCCGTCCGCGGCACGACTCGACGAGCGATCGGGCGGCGTACTCAAGCGGCTGATCGAGAGCGGCGATGCCAGCGGCAAGCTTGGCAACGTGGCCCTGTTGCTGGGCCTGAACGAGATTGCTTCGCCGCGTATTGTCGTGGTGGGTCTGGGCGACCAGAAGAAATTCGATTCCGCCGGTTACCACCGCTCGGCGCATGAAGCCGGCAAAGCGCTGAAAAAGCTGCCGATCGCGAACGCCACTTCGTATCTCACCGAGATCGACGTGCCGGGTCGCGACCTCGCCTGGAAAATCCAGGTTGCCGCGCTCGCCGCAGATCATCAGTCCTATCGCTATACATCGACGTTCAAGCCGAAAGATCCGTCGAAGCTGCCGATGCTGGAAACCCTCTCGTTTGCGTCGAGCGGCGACACCAGCAAGGCTCTGTCCAACGCTGCCGCGATTGCCAACGGCGTGCTGTTCGCGCGCGAACTGGGCAACCTGCCACCGAATATCTGCAACCCGGCCTACGTGGCCGACAGGTCACGCGAATTCGCCGACAGCCATGAAGGCGTCGATTGCGAAGTGCTGGAAACAGCCGACATGGAAAAGCTCGGCATGGGTTCGCTGCTCGCGGTCGCACGTGGATCGGCGAACCCGCCAAAACTCGTGGTACTGAGCTGGAACGGTGGCCAACAAGGCGCCAAGCCTTACGTTCTCGTTGGCAAAGGCATCACCTTCGACAGTGGCGACATTTCCCTGAAGCCGGGTCCCGGCATGGAGGAAATGAAGTTCGACATGTGCGGCGCTGCCGGCATGCTCGGCACCTTTGTCGCTGCGGTTGAACTCAAACTCGCGATCAACCTGGTCTGCGTCGTCGCGGCTGTCGAGAACATGCCCGACGGAAACGCGTATCGACCCAGCGACGTGCTGACCAGCATGTCGGGCCAGACCATCGAAGTGCTCAACACCGATGCCGAAGGCCGATTGATCCTTTGCGACGCGCTGACCTACGCGCAGAAGTTCGATCCGGAAGTGATCATCGACGCGGCAACGCTCACCGGCGCCTGCGTGGTCGCGCTGGGCAAACACGCATCGGGCTTGTTCACCAATGACGAAGAACTCGCCGAGCAACTGCTCGACGCCGGACGCGAAACTCATGACCGTGCCTGGCGCATGCCGCTGTGGGACGACTACCAGAGCGGAATCGATTCGGCATTTGCCGACATCGCGAATCTTGGTGGCAAGTACGGCGGTGCGATCACCGCTGGTTGCTTCCTGTCGCGCTTCACCACCGGTTATCGCTGGGCGCACCTGGACATTGCCGGCACCGCGTGGGACGAAGGTCGCAAGGGCATGGCGACCGGTCGGCCGGTGCCGTTGTTAACGAAGTACTTGATGGATCGCGCCAACGCATGAGCGGCATGCCTGATCAAGAGCAGCCTGGCACGCCGGCGCCGTTCGATGCGCCGACGGCGCTGCCGCCAGCTGGCGGAAACTTGCGCGAGCGCAAACGCGCCGCGTTGATCGCGATGGTCGCTGCGGCATTCGTGCTTGGTGCCGTCGATACCTGGTTGTTTGGCCCGCCCGGTCCATTGCAAGGCGGCCGGTTGATCGCCGCTGTTGTCGGCAATGCCGCGTTGTTGCTGATCGGTTTTCACTGGCTGCACCTGGATGCCCAGCAACTGGTCATCCGACGGCCGGCGTGGCTCAACATCGGCATCGTGCTGGTTGCGGTCGGCTTCGTGCCGTATTACCTCTTCAAGACGCGTCCCGATGGCCAACGCGGTATCGCCATCGCCGGGTTTTTCGGAATGGTGGTCGCTGTTTCGCTGGCGATGAGTTTTGGTTCGGCGCTGGTCGGCATCGTGTCCGGCGATCCAGCCACTTCAGCAACCACGCCAATCTAGCGATCCAGGATGCCGCGCGCCGACTTCTACCTGATCGACAAGCCGCGCTTTCGCGAGCAGCCGTTGTTGTTGGTATGCGAACTCGCCAAGAAGGCTTTCGCGTCCGAACAGCCCTTGTTGATTCTCGCGCGCTCGCAGGAGCAGGCGGAAGAACTCGACCAGTTGCTCTGGGAGTTCGATGACGACGCCTTCATCGCGCACCAGATTGCCGGCGATGACGACGATACGGTCTGCGCGGTGCTGATCGCGACACCGGAACATGTCGCCGATGACCGCACCCTGGTCCTGAACCTGCGCGACGAATGCGCACCGGGCAACTGGGACCGCGTACTCGAAGTGGTCGCCGCTGACGCTTCGGAGCGCGAAGGCTCACGCACGCGTTGGAGCGAGTATCTGCGGCGCGGCATCGAGCTGAAAAAACACGATATGTAGGGTGGAACCGGCGGAGCTGGTCAACCTCCGCAGGAGATTCCACCGATGGTCAACCTCCTCAACGAAGGTCCACCAAAAGCCGGCTGGCGAAAATCGTAGCAATTGCAGGTCGTGCGTTGGAATCAGCTACGCCGGTTCCACCCTACAAAGCAATAGATGCCACCGATGACCGAGGCGCAAACTCGTAGGGCGAGGCGTTACGCAACAGCGGAACTGGTCAACCTCCGAAGGAAATTCCACCGATGGTGAATCCTCCCACCGAAGGTCCACCAGAAGCC
>JBBSLA010000053.1:0-18591 GCA_038255665.1 Lysobacterales bacterium
CGTGCGGCTTCCCCGCACGACCGACAGGCCATCGGGCCGCATCTTTGGGTTACTTTTCTTTGCGCCAGAAAAAGCCTGCCCCGGACTTGATCCGGGGTGACTCGCGCGCAGGCAGGCGCGAGAAACGCTAGACCAGATTGGCGACAGAAAAACATAAAGGTGCGCGGCAGCCCGGCGAAACGCATGACCAGTTTTGCGGAAGCCAGCGAGAAACGCGAAGAGCAACCCGGTCATACGGTTGACCAGACTGGCGAGAGCCCACTGAGAGATCAAAATGGGTCCCCGCTTTCGCGGGGATGACGAAGTGAGTGATCGCGCAATGGCCGTATCGCCGTTGTTCCGGCGGGAGAAGGGAGAACAGCGAGACCGTCTCCACAAGACGCGTGACAAGTCCGGCGACAGTCAAAGCCAGCGCGTGTGGCCGCCCGCGCCTTGCCGGACGCGGCGCAGTCCCGGACAATCAAAGCATGAGCGCCAAGAAACCATATGCGATCAGCATCACCGTCAGCAGCCGATTCCTCGTCGACGAATCGGTGCCGCACGAGGATCGCTACGTATTCGCCTACACGATCAAGATTGCCAACGAGGGCAGCATCGGCGCGCGCCTGCTGACGCGACACTGGGTGATTGCCGACGACAATGGCGAAGTCAACGAAGTCCGCGGCGACGGCGTCATTGGTGAGCAACCCTGGATGTCGCCGGGGGACGATTTCGAATACACGTCCGGCGCGGTGTTGAAGACCGCGCTCGGGACGATGCACGGCACCTATCAGATGATCGCCGACGATGGCACCGAGTTCGACGCATCCATTCCTGCATTCGTGTTGAGCATGCCGCGGACCCTGCACTGATGGCGGTCTGGGCCATCGGCGACCTACAGGGTTGCCACGATGAATTGATCGAGTTGATGGCCCGGATCGAGTTTGATCCGCAGCGCGACGTGCTCTGGTTCTGCGGCGATCTGGTCAACCGTGGTGGTCAATCGCTGCAGGTGCTGCGTACGGTAAAGGCGCTCGGTGATCGTGCCGTCGTCGTGCTCGGCAACCACGATCTTTCCCTGCTGGCGATTGCCGAACGCCGCCGCGAGGACCAGGCCAAGGTAAATCCCGAGTTGCGCGAGGTGTTGTTTGCGCCGGATCGCGACGAGCTGCTCGACTGGTTGCGGCAATGCCCGCTGTTGCACGTTGATCGCGAACTGGGCCACGGCCTGCTCCACGCCGGCCTGTCGCCGCGATGGTCCATCGAGCAAGCCGAGAGTTGTGCTCGCGAGATCGAGTCGCGCCTGCGCGGTTCGGGTTACCAGAGCCTGCTGAAACAATTGTTCGGCAACAATCCCGACACCTGGTCGTCGCGACTGCGCGGCATTGATCGACTACGCGCCGGGATCAACGTATTCACACGGATGCGCTATTGCGACATACGTGGCCGCATTTCGTTTTCCGACAAGGGACCGCCCGGCACGCAACGCGCCGGCCTGTACCCGTGGTTCGAAGTTCCCGGCATGGCCAAGCGCGACTTGCGCTTCATTTTCGGCCATTGGTCGGCGTTGGGGCTGTGCCACGGGATGGGAGTGACGGCACTGGATACCGGTTGTGTCTGGGGTGGATCGTTGACGGCGATGCGAGTCGATGGCGGCGAGCCAAGTTTCGTCTCGATCAAATCCAGCCGTCCGCCACCGCCCGGAAAAAACAACGACTGATCGCAGCGCGGCCCGTGCTCCACGCTTGGCTTAGCGTAGTCCACAGCGTCGGCCTGCAATTCGTCGCACTACGAGTTCGCGGGAGACTCTCGCACTCCACTACGCGAATCCTCGAATGGCAACGTGCGAATTATCGTCGCCGGTAGTCGATGAACTCAAACGCGTGGGCGTGCGTCGCATTGGCCAGGTGCGCCTTGCGGCGGGTCTCTTCCCAGACCATCGGATCCAGCGGCGCGAAGAAGGTGTCGGCGTCGGCGACGTGGGTATCGACGCGGGTCAGGTGAACAACCGTCGCGTAGGCCATGGCTTGCGCGTAGATTTCGCCACCGCCGATCACGGCGACTTCGCCGTCGACCTTCGCAAGTGCAGCATCAATGCCATTGACCACTTCCTGACCTCCAAACGGCGCGGTCTCGCCACGCGTGAGCACCAGGTTGCGCCGTCCCGGCAAGGCACGGCCAATTGCCTGCGCCGTCTTGCGGCCCATCAATACGGGTTTACCCAAGGTCAACGCCTTGAAGCGTTTCAAGTCATCCGGCAAGTGCCACGGCAATGCATTTCCGCGTCCGATCGCGCCATCGCGATCAACCGCGACAATGATCGCAACCTCGTTCAAACCGCCACCGCTGCCTTGATCGCCGCCTGAGGTTGGTAGCCTTCAAAGGTGATGTCATCGAACCGGAAATCGAACACCGAGCGTATCTCTGGATTCAATCGCAATCTCGGCAACGGACCCGGAGTACGCGCCAGTTGCGTTTGCGCCTGCTCGACGTGATTGGAATACAAATGCGCGTCGCCAAGCGTATGTACGAAATCACCGACTTCGAGATCACAGACTTGCGCGACCATATGCGTGAGTAGCGCATAGCTGGCGATGTTGAACGGCACGCCCAGGAAGATATCGCCCGAACGCTGGTACAACTGGCACGAGAGTTTTCCATCGGCCACGTAGAACTGAAACATGGTGTGGCAGGGCTGCAATGCCATCTCGGCCAGCTCACCAACATTCCACGCGCTGACGATCAGCCGACGCGAATCGGGATTGCGCTTGATGTGCGCGATCACCCCGCTGATCTGGTCGATGCTGCGACCGTCAGCAGTCGACCACGAACGCCACTGCTTGCCGTAGACCGGCCCGAGGTTGCCGTTGGCGTCGGCCCACTCATCCCAGATACCGACACCGTGTTCCTTGAGATAGCCGATGTTGGTATCGCCGGCGAGAAACCAGATCAGCTCATGGATGATCGAGCGCAGGTGCAGTTTCTTGGTCGTGACCAGCGGGAAACCCTTACGCAAATCAAAGCGCATCTGCCAGCCGAACACGCTGCGCGTGCCGGTGCCGGTGCGGTCATCCTTCCGGGTGCCGTGTTCGAGCACATGGCGCAGCAGGTCGAGATATGCCTGCATCAGCGCTTGCCTGCCGCTTTCTTTTCTTTCGGCGGATCGCTGACGATGCTCGGTTGCAGCACCGGTGCGCGTCGCGACATCGTAATCAGGACCAGGCCGACGAAGACCAGCGGCAGCGACAGCACCATGCCCATGGTCAACCAACCGCCAGCAAGGAATCCGAGCTGCGCATCAGGCTGGCGCACGAATTCGACGGCGAACCGGAAGCAGCCATACAACAGCGCGAACAGGCCGGACACCAGATAACGACGGCGCGGCTTGGCCGACACCAGCCAGAGCACCGCGAACATCACGATGCCTTCGAGGAACATCTCGTACAGTGCCGACGGGTGACGCGCTTCCTGGTTCAACATGCCAGCCTGGGCCAGCGTGCGCAGCGACTCCATCGATTGGTCGGCGAGTTCCGGCGCGCGCGGGAAGATCATTCCCCATGCTACGTCGGTATGTCGGCCCCACAATTCGCCACCGACGAAATTGCCGAATCGAACCAGGCCCAGTCCAACGGGCACAAATGGCGCGATGAAATCCATGGTGTCGAAGAAGTGGATCTTCTGCCGGCGCGACCAGATCCACGAGGAGACCAGCACGCCGATCAAACCACCATGGAACGACATGCCACCCTGCCAGACCTTGAAGAATGAAATCGGGTCGTGGACAAGCTCGGCGAAGTTGTAGAAAAACATGTAGCCGACGCGACCGCCGACGATAACGCCGAGCATGCCGTAGAAGAAAAGGTCCGAATAGGCCTGCTCGCCAACCGGCAGGCGACCGCGTCGACGCCGGGATTCACCCAGTGCATAGGCACCGGCAAACGAGAGCAGGTACATCAAGCCGTACCAGTGCACCGCCAGCGGGCCAATCGAAAACGCGACCGGGTCGATGTCGACGAAATAGTGCATCAGCAGTCCTCGCAACTCATCGCCAAGCCTAAACCGGGAGCACCCGGAAGATGAAGCCCTTCAGGTATTCGGTCTCCGGAATCGCCGGATGAACCGGATGATCCGGCCCCTGCTGCAGCGACACCAGCAACTGCGCCTGCCTGTCGAGATGGCGCACGCCTTCCTGCACGGCGCCCAATAGTGCGACGCGCGGCATGTGGTGCGAACACGAGCAGGTAACCAGGATGCCCTCGCGCTGCAGTACCTGCATTGCCAGTTCGTTGATGCGCCGATAGGCGGTGCGGCCTTCGCGAAAATCTTTCTTTCGCTTGACGAACGCGGGCGGATCGACGATCACCACATCGAACTTCTCGCGTTGCTCGCGCATGCGCTTGAGTTCCTCGAAAGCATCGCCGCGAATCGCGGTCACTCTGTCGGCGAGGCCATTGATCTGCGCATTGCGAACGATCGCATCGACTGCCGATTGCGAACCATCAACGCAGACCACTTCGCTGGCGCCGAGCTGCGCGGCGCGCAAGCCCCAGCCGCCGAGATAGCTGAAGACATCCAGCACGCGCTTGCCTTCAACCAGCTTTGCCAGATGATCGCGATTGGCGCGCTGGTCGTAGAACCAGCCGGTTTTCTGGCTATGCTCGGGATCGACTTCGAACGTCAAGCCATTTTCCTTGACGATGACCTGCCCGCCGGGCTCGCCGTACGCCAGCTCAACCGAGTCGGACAAGCCTTCGAGGCTTCGGATCGACGCATCGTTCTTCCACCAGAACTGGCGCGGCTTCAGCACCTTCACCGCCGCCGCGACGATGTCGTCCTTGAGGTTGTCCATGCCGGCAGTCGTCGCCTGACCGACCAGCACGTCGCCGAAGCGATCGATGGTCAGCCCGGGCAATCCGTCTGACTCGCCGAACACAAGGCGGTAGTACGGTTCTTCGAACAGCCGTTCACGCAACGACAACGCGATATTCAAACGATGCACGATCAGCGAGCGATCCAGTGGATGCTCCAGACCGCGCGCAACAAGGCGTGCGCAGATCAGCGAATTAGGGTTGACGTAGCCGATGCCGATTGCTTTGTCGCGATGATCGACGATGGCAATCGCCTGGCCTGGCGTGAAGCCGCTGAGCGGCGTGCGTTCCGTGTCAACTTCGTTGGAGAACACCCACAGGTGACCGGCCCGGAGCCGCGCGTCTTCGCCCTTTTTCAGGACCAGGACGGAATATTCAACTTCATCAGACACGCAATGCTCCAGCATAGGCAAGCCGCGCATTGTACGTGTGCTCGAACGATTCGGCCCTCAGCGACCCCTCGTCACAACGACGACGCAAAGAAAAACCCGGCAGAAGCCGGGTTTCGCGGGCGCTGCTGATCGGATCAGCGCGTGGCGTCGTTCGCCGCGACCTTGGCGTCGTCCAGTGCACGTTGGGCGTTCGTCCTTACGAGGTCGCGGGCGGCATCGGCCTGGTTCCGGCAGGCGCCCTTGTCACCGGTGGTAATAGAGTCGCAGCGCTCGATGTCCACCTTGTGATCGGCATCGGCCTTGGCGATCGCCACGTCGTAGACGGCCTTGGCCTCCGTGTTGATGGTGTCGGCTTGCACCTTCACAACCTCGGCACGCGAATCAGCCGCGGCATCGACAGCTACCGTGGAGGCATCGTTGATTTTCGCGTTGGCGTCGGCATGCGCTTTGGCGATCTCGGCCTCGGCTTGCGTGCGCGCAGCTTCAAGCTTGTCGTTCGCCCTGGCGACTTCTTCGTTGGCATTCTGCTGCGCCTTGGCCACATCCTCGGCACCCTGCTGACGCGCTTCACCAACTTTCTCAGCGGTATCTTTCTGCTCGCATGCCGCAAGCGACAGGACGACGGCGATCGAAGTGGCAAGCAGGAAATAGCGATTGATTTTCATGACGGTCCCCTCTTTTAGTGATGGGCCTGCCAACGCTTCCGGATGGAAGCGATGGTGGCTTGATCGAGTAGAGACGAGGCGATGTGAACGGGAAGTGATTGGAAGCGACCGCGCTCAGGGCTGGTCAGTCACCGCCAACACATGCCGCGCGATCAACCGCAGCCGCTCGCGACCATTCCATTCATCGACATCGACCTGATAGATCACCCGCAGCGGGCCCGCCTTCGGTTGTTGAGATGGCGCGTTGAACAGCATCGCTTCGAGCGATTCACGTCGGTCAGCGTGTTGCAAGATCAATCGCCAGTGTTTTTCCGCAACGATCTTGAGCCCGAGCAGGTGGAACACGTTGTCGAACAAGGGTTCGGGATGGTTTTGCCCCCAAGGTCCGGCGTATCGAAGTTGCCGCGCCAGCACGAGGTCGAAGTCGGCGGCGTCCAGCGCACCATCCGTGAGCAACTCGGCGTGCAGCGAATCGGCGGTCAAACGACGGCTGGCAACATCATCGAAGGCCTTGGAGAACACATCGATGTTCTCGCGCTGCAAGGTCAACCCTGCCGCCATGGCATGGCCACCGAAGCGAACGATCAAGCCGGGATGCATCGCATCCACTTCAGCCAATGCGTCGCGGATGTGGAAACCCGGAATGGAACGCGCCGAGCCACGCAGCTCGTCGCTGCCATCCCCGGCCGGTGCGCAAGCGATAACGGGACGATGCAGGCGATCCTTGATCCGCGATGCGACGAGACCAACCACGCCGGCATGCCATTCCTCGTCAAACAAGGTCAGGCCGGACGGCAACTCGTTCGCGTCGCGTTGCGCCAGCCAGCGACTGGTTGCGGCTTCGGCTTGTTCCAGCATGCTGCCCTGCACTTCCCGGCGCGCGGCATTGATATTCGACAGGCGGTCCGCGAGTTCACGCGCTACGCGTGCGTCGTCCGTGAGCAGGCATTCGATGCCGAGCGACATGTCTTCCAGCCGACCTGCCGCGTTGATGCGCGGCGCAACGGCAAAGCCCAGGTCGCTGGCGACCGTACGGGCCGGATCGCGACCGCTGCTTTCCAGAAGCGCCGTGATGCCCGGAACGGCGCGACGGGCGCGGATGCGGCGCAGTCCCGCTTCGACGAGCAGGCGATTGTTGCGATCCAGCGGCACCATGTCGGCGACTGTGCCGAGTGCGACAAGGTCGAGCAGTACGCTGAGGTCGGGTTCCGGCTTGCCAGCGTATGCGCCGCGCTCGCGCAGGTGCGCACGCAGGGCAAGCAGTAGATAGAACATGACGCCTACGCCAGCAAGTGCCTTGCTCGGGAAGGTGTCGTTGGCGAGGTTCGGATTGACGATGGCAGCGGCGTTCGGCAACTGCGGTCCAGGCAAATGATGGTCAGTCACCAACACCTGGATTCCGAGCGCGTTCGCCGCATCGACACCGGCGAGACTGGCGACGCCGTTATCGACGGTGACGATCAGATCGGGTGTCGGATCGCCCAGGGCCGCGACGAGCGAGGGACTCAATCCATAGCCATGCGCCACGCGATTGGGCACACGATAGGCGACACGCTCCGCGCCAAGCAGGCGCAGTCCGCGCATTGCAACGGCAGTTCCGGTTGCGCCGTCGGCGTCAAAATCGCCGACCACGACGATCTGCGCATTACTGTCGATGGCACGCGCCAGCAGCTCGCAGGCACGTCCGAGGCCACCGAGTGATGTTGGCGCAAGCAGGTGGGCAAGGCGATGTTCGAGATCGGCGGGATCGGACACTCCGCGCGAGGAATGAATGCGTCGCAATACCGGGTGGATCGAATCGGGCCAGGCGCCGCCGTCCGCGGACAAGGGGCGTTGGCGAATGGTGAGCGGCGCTGAGAATGTCGTCATTGCGACGAGTCTATGCGAAGCGACGCCGTCATTCGGCAGTCAGTTTTCGGTAGACTGATCAAACCGCCCGAGGATCGGGCCCGACATGACGATGTAATGAGCGAGGACCCACCTAGTAGCCAGCCGGCCCGTTCCTGGTTCGGTCGTTTGACCCAGGCGCTGTCCGGCGAAGTAACCAGCCGCGAAGAGTTGCTGGAAGAATTGCGCGAAGCGCGCGTCAACGGATTGCTCTCGAACGACACCCTGTCGATGATCGAAGGCGCGATCCACGTGTCCGACCTCAAGGTCTGGGAAGTGATGATTCCCCGCGCCGAAATGGTCTCGATCGAGATTGACGCGACACTCGATGAAATGCTCGCCACGGTGATTGAATCGGGGCACTCGCGGTTCCCGGTGCATGGCGATGACCGCGACGAGGTGCTGGGCATCCTGCTCGCCAAGGACCTGCTGCGCTGCTTCAAGGAAGGCAGCGCGCAAGACATACGCCAGATGCTGCGGCCGGCCTCGCTGATACCGGAAAGCAAGCGCCTGAATATCCTGCTGAAGGAATTTCGTCTTTCGCACAACCACATGGCCGTGGTCGTCGACGAATACGGCGGTGTCAGTGGCCTGGTGACGATCGAAGACGTGTTGGAACAGATCGTCGGCGACATCGATGACGAGCATGACGACGACGACGATCCGAAAGACAATCTGATCCAGTCCACCAATGACGGTCGTTACCTGGTCAATGCAACGACGCCACTGGCGGTGTTCGATGATCGCTTTGAATCCGAGTTCGCCAGCGATGAATTCGATACGATCGGCGCGTTGCTGACTGCGCAGTTCGAGCACGTGCCGGAGATTGCCGAAGAAACGACCTTGGGTGGCCTGCACTTCCGCGTAACCAAGGCCGACAGCCGACGGCTGCTGCAAGTCGCGGTGCGGGTCCACGAAGCGTGAGTTTTTCTGGATGGATGCGCGGCATCGCCGTGGTCAGTGCGTTGCTGACGTGGCCCGCGTTCGCTGCTGCGCAAGCCTTGCCGACGCCGGGCGAAAATCTGGAAATCAGCCTGATCACATACGGCCCCGGCGAAATCTACTGGGAGCGCTTTGGCCACAACGCCATCTTGGTGCGCAACCTCTCCACTGGCCGTTCTGTCTCCTACAACTACGGCATGTTCGACTTCGAACAGGACGACTTCTTCGTCAATTTCCTGCGCGGCCGCATGATGTACCAGATTGGCGCTTTCGATTTCGAACAGGAGTACCCGTTCTACATCGATGAAGGCCGCAGCGTCGAACAGCAGGTGCTCGAGCTTGCGCCGGCACGAAAGGTGGAACTCGCGCAGTTTCTCGCCAACAACGCGAAGCCCGAGAACGCCTCGTATCGCTACGACTATTTCGTCTCGAACTGCTCCACCAAGCTGCGTGATGCGCTTGACAAGGCACTCGATGGCGCCATTCGCAAGCAGTCCGAAGGGCGCTCGCGCGGCTACACGTTTCGGCTCGATGCGCTGCGCCTGACCGCCCCGGATCGCTGGCTGATGCTGGTGATCGATCTTGGCCTTGGACCGTACGCCGACCAGCGCCTGGATTTCTGGCGCGAGAGTTTCGTGCCGATGACGCTGGCCAGCGTGGTCTCCAAGACGACGCTGGCCGATGGCCGTCCGCTGGTTTCCAGTCGCCGCATGTTGGCCGAAAGCCGTATTGGCGAACCGCCGCTCCTGCCGCCCGATCTGCGGCCGTGGTTTGCGATGCTGGGGCTAGCTGTCGCCGTCGCGCTCACCGCACTGCAAGCGACTCGCCAAAACGTATTCTCACGGATCGCGTTTGCATCGATCGCCACGCTCCTGTCGCTGCTGTTTGGACTGGGCGGACTGGTGCTGATCGGGCTGTGGGGATTCACCGAACATCAGTCGGCATGGCGCAACGAAAACCTGTTGCTGTTGAATCCACTTTGCCTGTTGCTGCTGCCGACATGGATCGGAGCGTTTCGCCGTGGCTGGAGCGTCTCTCCACGTGCACAGATCCTGGCCTGGGCCATCCTGTTCTGCGCAGCGGTCGGACTGTTCCTCAAGGTGCTGCCATCGTTCGTGCAGGCCAACCTGCACTGGATCCTGCTGATACTGCCGATTCATCTCGCCTTGGCGCGATCGGCCCGACTGTCATCAGCGCCCGAGTCGTGACCTTGACCGCAATCAGTCCGGCGCGTAGTCGCGCTGGAAGCTGATTTCCTGCTCCGGCAAACCATCTGCTGACACGTGAAGTGTGTAAACGAGCGTATCCGGTCCGACGATGCTGAACTCGGCGATGTAGATCGGTGCGTCGCTATCGGCATGTTCGTTGAATTCGAGCACGACAGGCTTGGCCGCAAGGCTCTTGACGGTGCCACTGACGATTGCGGCGACTGCCTTGTCGCTGCCATTGGATTGCTTGCGTACCGTCACCTGCAACATCGCGGCATTCGGCCCGCGTTGGAGGTTGTAGCGCGTGCTGATCTGTTCGGGAAGCAGATCAAGCGGGATCGCGCTGTAGTAAATCTCGAAATCGCCGACGCGACGTGATTGATCTTCGTCGGGATCAGTCTGCGCGTGCGCTGCCACCGCCGTGGACAGGATGGCGAAGCCCGCGAGGGCACGGATGATTCGATTTGATGTCGTTGTCATGTCAACTTCCTTTCGCCAATTGCAGCCCGATGTCGAGCAAGGGCTGCACGATGAGTATACGAACCAGAAGAATTGCCAGCCAGGCCAGCATCGGTGAGAAATCCAGCCCGCCAGGAGCCGGCAGCACGCGGCGAATGGGTTTCAGGATCGGCTCGGTAAGGCCGAACACCAGTGGCACGGCGGGATGATAGCTGCCGCCATTGCCGACGAAGCTGAGCACGATGCGTACGATGATCAGGATCACGAAAATCGTCAGGACCGCACCAAGCAGGTCGGCCAGCGCCATGAGCGCGAGGCCGGCGATTCCCAGCGTCTCGCCCATCATCGCGAATACGATGACGAGCTTCAGTGCCGTCAACAACCACGCCAACAGTACGCCGGCGACATCAAGCCCGCGCCAGGCCGGAATGATGCGACGCATTGGCAGCAGCACGGGATTGGTGACGCGATAAAGAAACTGGCAGATCGGATTGTTGAAATTGGCACGCACCAGTTGCAGCAATACGCGCAGGATCAACAAGCCGATGGCGGCACCGAAAATGACTTCAACCAGCAATTGGCCGGCGTTGGCAACGTAGTTCATGCCGCCATTATCGCCGATAGGGCGTCAGTCACGCCGCGCCAATACAACCTGACCCAACTTACTCGCCGGTTTGCGGCCGAGTTCGGCGCTGATCCAGATCGCGGTTTCGCAAACAGCATCCAGATCGACACCGGTGGTCATGCCAAGACCATGCAGCATGTAAACGAGATCTTCGCTGGCGAGATTGCCGCTGGCGCCTTTCGCATATGGACAACCGCCGAGGCCGCCGACTGACGAATCCACTACGCGCACGCCGGCTTCAAGGCAAGCCAGCACGTTGGCAAGCGCCTGGCCGTAGGTGTCGTGGAAATGGATGGCCAAATCCTGCATCGGAACTTCAGCCGCGCACGCTTCAAGCATCGCCCGCGCCTTGGACGGCGTGCCGACGCCGATGGTGTCGCCGAGTGAAACCTCGTGGCAGCCCATGTCGTGCAGTGCACGGGTGACGCGAACGACGTCGGCGACGGCAACGTCGCCCTGGTACGGACAACCAAGTACGGTTGAGACGTAGCCGCGCACAGGAATATCGTGTGATTTCGCGGACGCGATGACGGGTTCGATGCGTCGCAGCGATTCGCTGATGTCGCAGTTGATGTTGCGCTGGTTGAATGCGTCCGAGGCCGCAGTGAACACGGCGATTTCCCTCGCGCCTGCCAGGATGGCGCGTTCGAGTCCCTTCTCGTTCGGCACCAGCACTGGATACTGAACCCCCGGCTTGCGCGTGATCGCCGGCAACACCTGCTCGGCATCGGCCAGTTGCGGCACCCACTTCGGGCTGACGAAACTGGTCGCTTCGACTACGCTGAATCCGCAAGCGGACAATCGGTCGATCAAGGCGATCTTGATATCCGCTGGAATGATCGCCTTTTCGTTCTGCAGGCCGTCGCGCGGCCCGACTTCGATGACGCGAACATCGGGCGCGGCCTCGCTCACTTCTCTTCCTCGCCGGCTTCAGGCACGGCTTCGAAATCAACCAGCGCCGCGCCATCGGCCACCTGATCGCCAACCGCAACGAGGAATGCGTTCACCGTGCCGGCATTTGGCGCGGCGACCGTGTGTTCCATCTTCATGGCTTCGAGTACGAGCAGGGGCGCGCCCTGCTCGACTGCCTCACCGACTGGCGCGAGCAAGGCAATGATCTTGCCCGGCATCGGCGCGAGCAGGCCACCGTGATGGCCGGCCGCTTCACCGGCATGGGCGAGCGGATCGTCGATATCGAATCGATGCTGTCCCTCATCGGTAAACAGATGCAGGCGTTCGCCGCTCAATACAACATCGGCGCGAATGACATGGCCATCGATGTCGGCGCGCAGTCGTTGTCCGTCGAGCGTCCCGCGTGCGTGCAGCACACTGTCGCCTACATGGATGCGGTAGCTGTCGCTGGTGTATTCGATGCGCAGCTTCTGGTCGGCGTCGCCGCTGAGCAAATGCAGGGATCGGGTCAGGACGCCGTTGAGGCGAAAGCCATTGCGCATCGCCCAAGGCGAATGCGGGTCGCCATCCGCAACCACGGCCGGTTCAGATTGCTCGGTGAGCACGATCGCCAGCGCAGCGACTGCCCAGTCGGTTGCGTCCGGTGCGTTGCGCTTGGTGAACAACGCCGTACTCTCGCGTTCGATCAAACCGGTATCGAGATTGGCATTTGCGAACGAATCGGTAGCAACGAGGCGCTTCAGGAATGCGCTATTCGCTGTCACGCCGACGATGCGAAATTCGCCCAACGCCTGCTCCATGCGTTTCAACGCACGCGGGCGGTCTTGGTCCCAGACGATCAGCTTGGCGATCATCGGATCGTAATATGGGCTGATCTGGTCGCCCTGCTCCACACCGCTGTCGATGCGCACATGCGCCGATGGCTCGGGCGTTGCGAGGAACGTCAGCGGACCAATCGACGGCAGGAAGCCCTTGTCGGCGTCTTCGGCGTAGATGCGCGCTTCCAGCGCATGGCCGCGAATGCTCAACTCGTTCTGCGCCAACGGCAAGGGCTGGCCGGCAGCAACGCGCAGTTGCCATTCGACCAGGTCGACGCCGGTGATCATCTCGGTAACCGGATGTTCCACCTGCAATCGCGTATTCATTTCCATGAAGTAAAACGCGCCGTCCTGGTGGGTAATGAACTCGACCGTGCCGGCCCCGACGTAGCCCACGGCTTTCGCCGCATCGACGGCGGCCTTGCCCATCGCGGCCCGACGCTCGGCCGTCATGCCCGGCGCTGGCGCTTCTTCCAGCACCTTCTGGTGACGACGCTGCACCGAGCAATCGCGCTCGAACAGATGCACCACGTTGCCGAGGCTGTCGCCGAATACCTGAATCTCTATATGGCGCGGCTGGGTGACGTATTTTTCCACCAGCACGATGGGATCGCCGAACGATGCGCTTGCCTCGCGCTGGCACGAAGCAAGCGCCGCTTCGAATTCTTCGGACTTCTCGACCAGGCGCATACCCTTGCCGCCACCACCCGACACCGCCTTGATCAAGACCGGATAGCCGATTCCGTCGGCTTGCTTGCGCAGAAAATCGGGAGCCTGCTCCTTGCCGTGATAGCCCGGCGTCAATGGCACCCCGGCTTTCTCCATCAAGGCCTTGGACGCGCTCTTGCTACCCATCGCGTGAATCGCCGAGACCGGTGGACCAATGAAGACGATGCCTGCTGCCGCGCAGGCTTCGGCAAACCCGGCGTTCTCGGAAAGAAATCCATAACCCGGATGCACGGCCTGCGCGCCAGTTTGTTCTGCTGCGTCCAGGATGCGATCGGCACGCAGATAGCTTTCGCTCGCTGGCGCTGGACCAATGTGGACCGCTTCATCGGCCATGCGCACGTGGCGTGCATGACGATCCGCATCGGAAAACACGGCAACGGTACGAATGCCGAGTCGTCGGCAGGTGCGGATCACCCGGCAGGCGATCTCGCCGCGATTGGCGATCAGTATCTTGTCGAACATCGGATGGACCATCGCCTTGCTCACGCCTGCCACGCCGGGGGACGCTTGGCGAGGAAGGCGTCGATGCCTTCCTTCGCTTCGTCCCCGGCTCGGACGCGGGCAATGCGATCACCGGTATCGGCAATCAAGGCGTCATCGAGCGAGGCATTGCCGACGCTGGCAATCAAGCGCTTGGATGCCGCTTGTGCTTCGGGGCCGCCACTGCGCAAGGCAGCCAGCAACTCGCCAAGCTTCGCGTCGAGTTGATCCGCAGCAACCACTTCGTGGACCAAGCCGATGCGCAAGGCGGTTGCGGCATCGATGCGCTCGGCCGACTGGAAATAGCGACCAGCCTGGCGCGCGCCAATCGCTCGCAAAACGTAGGGCCCAATCGTGGCCGGGATCAGACCGAAGCGCACTTCGGAGGTGGCGAACATGGCGTTGTTCGATGCAATCGCGATGTCGCAGGCGGCAACCAGGCCCATGCCGCCGCCCAGCGCCGCGCCGTGTACGCGAGCCACCGTGGGTTTCGGTATCTCGGCAATGGCGCGAAGCATCGCGGCAAGTGTGTGGGCATCGGCGAGGTTCTTGTCGTAACCGTAGTCGGCAGCGCGGCGCATCCAGTCAAGATCCGCACCCGCGGAAAAGCTGCGACCGCGACCGGCCAGCACGACGACGCGCACGTTGTCGTCCGCGCCGAGCGCGAGCGCGCTGCGGGTCAACTCCTCGATCAGGTCTTCGTCGAACGCGTTGTGCCTGTCGGGCCGGTTCATCCACAGCGTGGCGACGCCACCGTCCTGTTCGATCTGCAGATGCTGGTAATTGCTCATGCGAACTCCTACATGCGGAAGATGCCGAACTCGCTCGTCGCGATCGGTGCGTTGAGGGATGCCGAAAGGGCGAGGCAGAGTACTTCGCGCGTTTGCGCCGGGTCGATCAGACCGTCGTCCCAGAGTCGCGCGGTGGCGTAGTACGGACTGCCCTGGCTCTCAAACTGGTCGGTGATCGGTTGCTTGAATTCCGCTTCGTCGGCATCCGACCACGTGCCACCCTTCGCTTCGATGCCATCGCGGCGCACGCGCGCGAGTACACTCGCGGCCTGCTCACCACCCATCACGCTGATGCGCGCATTCGGCCACATCCACATGAAACGCGGCGAATAGGCGCGACCGCACATGCCGTAATTGCCGGCACCGAAAGAACCACCAATGACCACGGTGAACTTGGGGACGTTTGCACACGCGACCGCCATCACCATCTTGGCGCCATCGCGGGCAATGCCGCCGTTCTCGTATTTGCGACCGACCATGAAGCCGGTGATGTTCTGCAGGAACAGCAGCGGGATTCCGCGCTTGGCGCACAGTTCGATGAAGTGCGCGCCTTTCTGTGCCGATTCGGAAAACAGGATTCCGTTGTTGGCGACGATGCCGATGGGATAACCGCGCAGGTGCGCGAAACCGGTCACCAGCGTGGTGCCATAGCGCGCCTTGAATTCGTCGAAACGCGAACCATCGACCAGCCGCGCGATCACTTCGCGTACGTCGTAGGGCTTGCGCGTGTCGGCCGGAATGACACCGTAGAGTTCTTCGATTGGATAGTTCGGCTCTTCCGGCGCCTGCGTCGTGAGCCGCCCGTGCTTGGCCCAGTTGAGGTTGGCGACGATGCGACGAACCTGGGCCAGGGCGTGATGGTCGTTCTCGGCGAAATGATCGGCGACGCCGGATATGCGGGTGTGCACGTCGGCACCGCCAAGGTCTTCGGCCGTCACGTCTTCACCGGTCGCGGCTTTCACCAGCGGTGGACCACCAAGGAAGATCGTGCCTTGCTCTTTCACGATCACGGTTTCGTCCGACATAGCCGGCACATAGGCACCGCCGGCGGTGCACGAACCCATCACGCAGGCGATCTGCGGAATGCCCTGCGCCGAAAGCGTGGCCTGGTTGTAAAAGATGCGGCCGAAATGATCGCGATCCGGGAATACTTCGTCCTGCATCGGCAAAAAGGCGCCGCCGGAGTCGACCAGGTAGATGCACGGCAGCCGATTCTCGCGGGCGATTTCCTGCGCACGCAGGTGCTTCTTTACGGTGATCGGATAGTAGGTGCCGCCTTTCACCGTCGCATCGTTGGCCACGATCAGGCACTCAATGCCCGACACGCGACCGATGCCGGCGACCGCACCCGCGCACGGCACGTCATCGTCGTACATGCCGTATGCCGCGAGCGGCGCTAGTTCAAGGAATGGCGAGCCTGGATCGAGCAGGCTGGCAATGCGGTCGCGCACCAGCAACTTGTCGCGACCAATGTGCTTGGCCCGCGCCGCGGCGCTGCCGCCTTCCGCGATTTTCGCGATCCGCTCGCGCAGTTCCGAAACGCACGCGCGCAGTGCCTCCTCATTCGCCTTGAAGCTGTCGCTGCCGGTCTGTAGCTGGGACTTCAGTATCGTCATCGTGGCCAGTTCACTGCGGCGAATGGAGTCGCGTCATCGAAGACAATCGACGCGATAAAGGGTAACGCCAGATTCGAGTGCCGTGTGCAGCAATCGAGACGAGATCAATGCGCGGTCTGGTTGAACAGTTCGCGACCGATCAGCATGCGGCGGATTTCCGAGGTGCCGGCGCCAATTTCGTACAACTTCGCATCGCGCCAGAGCCGACCAACTGGATATTCATTGATATACCCGTTGCCGCCGAGCGCCTGGATCGCCTGGCCCGCCATCCAGGTTGCTTTCTCGGCTGCATAAAGAATTGCGCCAGCGGCGTCCTTGCGCGCGGTCTCACCGCGATCGCAGGCCTTCGCGACCGCGTACACATACGCACGACAGGCGTTGAAGCCGACGTACATGTCGGCCAGCTTGCCTTGCATCAACTGGAACGTGCCGATCGACTGGTCGAACTGCTTGCGCTCGTGCACGTACGGCACGACGGAATCCAGGCACGCCGCCATCAAACCGAGCGGACCGCCCGACAACACCAGGCGCTCGTAGTCGAGGCCGGACATCAACACCTTCACGCCCTTGTCGAGCTCGCCGAGGATGTTTTCCTCCGGCACTTCGCAATCGACGAACACCAGTTCGCA
Organism: Lysobacterales bacterium; assembly: GCA_038255665.1. GTDB lineage: Bacteria > Pseudomonadota > Gammaproteobacteria > Xanthomonadales > Rhodanobacteraceae > Dokdonella. The sequence continues at coordinate 17,001 of JBBSLA010000053.1, forward strand.
AGTGTTGGAGCCGCGCATCCCGAGTTTGTCGAGTTTCTGCGCGGTCGAAAACCCCTTGTAATCCTTCTCGATGATGAAGGCAGTAATGCCCTGCGACCCGGCCGATGGATCGGTCTTTGCGTAGACGATCAGCGTGTCGGCATCCGGCCCGTTGGTGATCCACATCTTGTTGCCGTTTAGTACGTAGCGGTCACCCTTCTTGTCGGCGCGCAGTTTCATCGAAACCACGTCGGAACCTGCGCCCGGTTCGCTCATCGCCAGCGCGCCGACGTGTTCGCCGCTGCACAGCTTGGGCAGGTATTTCTTCTTCTGCTCGATCGAGCCGTTCTTGCTGAGCTGGTTCACGCAGAGGTTGGAATGGGCGCCGTACGACAGCCCGACCGAACCGGATGCGCGCGAGATTTCTTCCATCGCCACGACATGGGCGAGGTAGCCCAGATTGCTGCCGCCAAACTCTTCCTCGACGGTTAGTCCAAGCAACCCCATCTCACCGAGCTTGGGCCAGAGCGCGTTCGGGAACAGGTTGTCGTGGTCAGTTTTTTCGGCAATCGGCGCGATCTCGGCGGCTGAGAATCCGCGCACGGCTTCGCGCAGCATGTCGATGTCTTCACCCAGGTCGAAATTCAGCGACGGCAGGTTCATCAGGCGGATTCCTCAGAATTGGCTGGGTTCGATTTGCGCCGCAGCGATAGCGGAAAACGAGCGGCCCCGAGCGGGAGACCGGCATTCTAGGCCAAAACTGCGTTAAAGTGAATCCGCATTCAATGCTTGAAGCTGGAATCACTGCATGGCCTACAAACGCTCCGCCTTGATGGAAGAACGCCTCGCCAGCAATCGCGATCGGATCATCCTGGCGACCCGGAAGTTGATCGCAGCCGGTGGTTTCCGAGAAGCATCGATTGCCGCCGTCGCGGCTCGCGCTGGCATATCGACTGGCTTGATCTATCGCCATTTCCCGTCCAAGGCTGAGCTGTTCGTCGAAGTGCTTACCGCCGCGGTGGATCGCGAAATCGCGATACTCGATGGCATCGTCGCCAAGGGCGGCAGCGCCCATGACCAGCTTGGCGCGGCCATCGAATCGTTCGTGCGTCGCGCCCTCGCCGGGCCGACCCTCGCCTACGCGTTTATAGCCGAGCCGGTCGATATCGAAGTGGATGCCGAACGCATTCGCGGTCGACACCGCTTCGGCGACATCTTCCGCGGCATCCTCGCCGACGGCATCTCGCGCCTGGAATTTCCCGAGCAAGACATCGACGCCGCTGCCGCCTGCATCGTCGGTGCATTCACCGAGGCCTTGATCGGCCCAACATCACCCACGCTGCGCGAAGCACGCGACGACGCGCGCATCGTCGAGGCGATTCGCGGATTCTGCCTGCGAGCGGTCGGAACGATGCGAGACGGCACGCGCTAACTATTCTCTCGTCACTCCTGCGAAGGCAGGAATGACGAAGAAATTATCTAAATCGGCGCCTCATCAGCGTTCGCGTAAGAGCCAGCACGCTGGCGACAACGACAAACGCAATCGCCGCATTGCCAACCAGATGACCCTGCTTGGGCGTGTCGGCAAGGCCGTCACCGAGAATGGTGACAC
>JBBSLA010000054.1:0-18541 GCA_038255665.1 Lysobacterales bacterium
CAGTGCTGGCGGCGCACTGACCGCAACCGTGTCGGTGCCGATCTTCGGCGACACCATATTGGAGCCGAACGAATCGTTCGTGGTCCGGCTTAGCAGCCCGACCCAAGCCACCATCACCACAGCCGCTGGTACGGGAACGATTACGAACGACGATTCAGCGTCGCTGTCGATCAACGACGTGAGCATGGCGGAAGGTAACTCCGGCACTACCAATTTCGTGTTCACCGCATCACTCACAGGCACGGTGCAGGGCGGCTTCAATGTTTTCTACGGCACCAGCAACGGCACCGCAACGCAACCCAGTGACTACGCCACCAGCAACGGGACCCTGACCTTCGGCGACACCCCGAACGAAACCAGAACATTCACCGTACCAGTGGTCGGCGATACCGTGCCCGAACCGGACGAGACCTTCATTGCGCAGCTTCTTGTACCGAGCGACGCGGCGATCTCGCTGGCAGACCCTAACGGCGTCGGCATCATCATCAACGACGACACGGGCGTGTTGTCGATCAGCGACGTGACAATGGTCGAGGGAAATTCAGGCACCACCACTTTCGTGTATTCGGTAACGCTCAACGGCGCGGTGCCGGGTGGTTTCACCGTGCCTTACTCCACAACTGATGGAACGGCGACCCAGCCGAGCGATTACACATCGACCTCGGGAACGCTAACGTTCACCGGCACTGCTGGCGAAGTGAGAATACTTTTCGTACCGGTCAAGGGCGATACGATCCTGGAGTCGAACGAGACGTTCACCGTGAACCTCGGTACGCCGAGCAGCGCGCTGGCCAGCGTCAGCGACGGTAGTGGCTTGGGCACCATCACCAATGACGATGCCGCCTCGCTTGCGGTCAGCGATGTGACGCTGCTCGAAGGCAATAGTGGGACTACCGCATTCGTGTTCAACGTGACCCTTACCGGCGCCGTGCAAGGCGGTTTCACCTTGCCCTACAACACGGCGAATGGCACCGCCGTTTTCCCAAGCGACTATGCGAATAGCAGCGGCACGCTCACCTTCACTGGCAGCGCGGGTGAGGTAAAGACGGTCAGCGTCGCTGTCGTGGGCGACACCATCCTGGAACCCAATGAAACCTTTACGGTGAACATCGGCGCACCAAGCAACGCGACAATCACCGTCAGTGACGCGTCAGGCCTCGGCACCATCAATAACGACGACGCCGCCTCGCTGGCGATCAGCGATGTGTCGTTGGCGGAGGGGAATAGCGGCAACACCGCGTTCGTCTTCAACGTCACCCTGACCGGCGCGGTGCAAGGCGGCTTCACGCTGCCCTACAGCACGGCAAACGGAACAGCGACTTCACCGAGCGATTATGCCAACAACAGCGGCACGCTCACCTTCACCGGCAGCGCGGGTGAGGTAAAGACGGTCAGCGTCGCTGTCGTGGGCGACACCATCCTTGAACCCAATGAAACCTTTGCGGTGAATATCGGCGTACCAAGCAACGCGGCGATCACGGTCAGTGATGGATCCGGTCTCGGTACGATCACCAATGACGATGCCGCCTCGCTTGCGGTGAGCGATGTGACGCTGCTGGAAGGCAACACGGGAACAACCGCGTTCGTCTTCAACGTGACCCTGACCGGCGCCGTGCAAGGCGGATTCACCTTGCCGAACAACACTGCGAATGGCACCGCAGTTTTCCCAAGCGACTATGCGAATACCAGCGGCACACTCACCTTCACCGGCACGGCGGGTGAAGTGAAAACGGTCAGCGTGCCAGTCGTCGGCGAGACGATTGTTGAAGCCAATGAAACCTTTGCGTTGAACATTGGTGTTCCCAGCAACGCAGCCATCACAGTCAGCGATGGGTCGGGCCTGGGAACGATCAACAACGACGACAGCGCATCGATTGCGATCAACAACATCAGCCTAGCGGAAGGCAATTCCGGCACGACCAGTTTCACGTTCAATGTGACTCTGGCCGGTGCGGTGCAAGGTGGCTTCACCGTTCCCTTCAGTACAGCCAACGGCACCGCAACGACACCCGGCGACTACGCCAACACGACCGGCACGCTGTCGTTCGTCGGCACCAATGCGGAGGTCAAGACGATCACTGTTCCGGTCGTCGGCGACCTCGTTCCCGAACTGGACGAGACGTTCCTCGTGAATCTCGCCGCCGCGTCGGTCACTGCGGTCACGGCCAGCCAGGCGCAAGGCACCGCGACGATCATCAATGACGACCTGTTTGCCGACATCAGCGCCAGCATCTCCGACAGCGTTACAAGCATCGTTCCGGGTGACAGCACGGTCTATACGCTGACGGTCACCAACACCAGCACGATCATCGATGTCGCCGCCGTGTCGATCGTGCAGTCCGTGCCAGCGACTCTGACCAACATCACCTGGACATGCAGCGCGACAGGCGGCGCAACCTGCGCGAGCGCCAATGGCAGCGGCGCGATTTTGCAGACGCGCGCAATGCCGCTCGGCAGCACGATTACTTATCTGGTTTCAGCCCGGGTCGATCCGGCAGCCACGGCACCGCCGGCTGCGGTGACAACATCGGTTGCGGCGACCGTGCTGGCGCCGCACTCCGACCCAACCACCGCGAACAACACCGCCAGCGACAGCAATACGCTGATCCTGGATGTGATCTTCCGAAATGGGTTTGATTCGGCGCTGTAGCGCAACGCTGTCTGGAACGTTTTGCGACCGCAGGGACAACCGCACATCCCACCCCTCGTCATCCCCGCGTAGGCGGGGACCCATTTTGACGTTGCCGTTTCTTTACCGACGCAATCAAGATCAAAATGGATTCCTGCCTTCGCAGGAATGACGAGGATTGTTATTTCGTGACGCGTCCGCGAATTCTGGTCGCCCCACTGCGGGGCTGACGGCGGTCAACTACTGCGAATCCTCCGAATTCAACGCGCGAACACCGACTTCAGGATCGGGCTGCCGTTCGTCATCGGGTTGCTGCCAATGCTGGCTTCCTGTTCGGCGACCCCACCGAACAGGCCGTCGAGGGTCGTGTCTGCGATGTAGTCATTGAGACCCACCGAATGGCGAGAAATCGGCTTGATCGCGGCCGATGGAGCAACTCGGGCGATAATGAGGGCGTTGAATCAGGAGTTTTCGATGCGCTTTTTCTGTTTCCCCGCCGTGCTGATGGCGACACTTTCCTTTTTTTCGAGTCCGCTGATGGCCGAGCAATTGACGATCGAGCGGATATTCGAAGGCGGCAGTCTCAGCGGGCCGTCACCGCGTGCGCTGGAGATTTCGCCGGATGGGTCGCGGGTGACTTTCCTGCGCGCCAAGGCCGACGATCAGAACCGGCTCGACCTGTGGGAATACAACATCAAGGATGGCTCGACGCGTTTGCTGGTCGATTCCAACGAGATTGCGCCGCAAGGCGAAACGATCAGTGACGAGGAGCAGGCTCGTCGCGAGCGCGCGCGTACCGCGAACTTCAGCGGGATCCTTGCTTACCAATGGTCGCCCGATGGCAAGCGCTTGCTTTTCCCGCTCGGCGATGCCCTCTATCTGTTCGACCTCGATGCGACCTTGCTTGCGAGTGAAGGCAACAACAAACGCGCCGCACCATTGCGTCGACTCGATACCGGCGGTGCCGTGATTGATCCACGCATTTCGCCAAAGGGCGGATTCGTCTCGTTCGTGCGCGAGCAGAATCTGTGGCTGATCGACCTTGCCAGCAACGCGCGCCGTCAGTTGACGCGTGATGGCGGTGGCACCCTGCACAACGGCGAAGCCGAGTTCATAGCGCAGGAAGAAATGGATCGTTCGCGCGGCTACTGGTGGGCGCCGGACGACAGCGCCATCGCCTTCCAGCAATACAACGAAGCGCCAGTGCCGCTGGTGCGTCGCTTCGAAGTACAGGCCGAACGCACCGACGTGATCGAACAACGATACCCCGCCGCCGGCCAACCGAATGTAACGACACGGCTGGGACTGGTGACGCCGACCGGCGAGGATGTGCGCTGGATTCCGGTTGGCGAGGATATCTATCTCGCTCGCGTTGATTGGGCCAATCCCAAGCAACTCGCCTATCAGCGCCTTGATCGCGCCCAGCAAAAACTCGATCTGGTAATGGTCGATGCGGCGACGTTGCAGCAGACCACGCTGGTCAGCGACACCAGTGCCACCTGGATCAACTTGAACGACGACTTGCGATTCCTGCCCGGCGGCAAGGGTTTCATCTGGGGCAGCGAGCGCACCGGCTTTCATCACCTGTATCGCTACGACATGGAAGGAACGCTCGGCCATGCGATCAGTGCTGGCGACTACAATGTCGACAAGCTACTCGCGGTCGATGCCAAGGCCGGCATCGTCTATGCCGAATCGAACCGCAACTTCGTCGGCGACCATCAGGTGTATGCATTCGCACTGGATGGAAGCACCGCGCTGAAACCGCAACGGATCAGTCAGCGCGATGGAACGCACAAGGCGGAGTTCGCGCACGACGCCAGTTTCTATGTCGATACGTTTTCCGACCCGACCACGCCGCCGCAGGTCGCCATCGTCGGCAACGATGGCAAGCGCATCGCCTGGATCGAGGAGAACAAGCTCGATGCGCAACATCCGATGTGGCCGTATCGCCATCTGTTGACGAAACCCGAATTCGGCACCATCGCGGCATCCGATGGCCAGGTGCTGCACTACCGCATTTACAAGCCGGAAGGTTTCGATCCAACGAAGAAATACCCCGTGTTCGATATCTACTATGGCGGCCCCACTTCGCAACGCGCGGCGCGCGATTTCGGCGACAAACCCGGCGACATGTTCAATCGCTACATGGCGCAGCAAGGCTATGTGGTGTTTACACTGGACAATCGCGGCACGCCGCGCCGTGGTCGACAGTTTTCCGATCCGATTTTCCATCAGTTGGGCGCAATCGAAGTCGATGACCAGGTCACGGGCATTCACTGGCTGAAGGCGCAACCATGGATCGATGGCGCACGCATCGGCGTCTATGGCTGGAGTTATGGCGGCTACATGACGACGATGCTGCTGGCGAAAGCATCCGGCGACATCGCCGCCGGCGTCGCCGTGGCACCGGTAACCGACTGGTCGCTCTACGACACCATGTATACCGAGCGTTACCTTGGCCGCCCGCAGGACAACAAGGCCGGCTATGTGCGCAGCGCGACGTTTGCGTGGCTGGATGGCCTGGCTTCACCGCTGCTGCTGATGCACGGCATGGCCGATGACAACGTGCTGTTCACCCACAGCACCAAGTTGATGGCTGCGCTGCAGGAGCACGGGATTGCGTTCGAGTTGATGACGTATCCCGGCGGCAAGCACGGCTTGTCGACGCCGGAGATGAAAATCCACGCGTTCACATTGATTGCGGACTTCTTTGATCGCAAGGTGAAGGGTCCGAATCCGCAAGAGGCATTGCCGCGCGGTGCAGAACCGATGGTGCCGCCGACCAGCGAATAAAGCCGCCTTCGGCGTGGTTGGTCAGTGATTTTCTTGCTGACGGTTTGCGGCGAGTCTCGCCACCGTGCTGACCAGCAGTGCGTGTTCCAGCGGTAACAGACGCGCGGCTAACGTTTCCGGTGTGTCGTCGGTCTGGATCGGCAGACGCGTTTGCGCAATCACTGGCCCGCCGTCGAGTTCCGCAGTGACGTAATGCACGCTGGCACCGTGCTCGGTATCGCCCGCGTTGATCGCACGCTGGTGCGTGTCGAGGCCCGGATATTTCGGCAGCAGCGAGGGATGGATATTGATGATGCGGCCCTGCCACGCAACCAGTGCAGCAGGATCGACGATGCGCATGTAGCCGGCCAGCACCATCAGGTCGGGTTGGTGTTCGGCGACGCGTGCGAACAAGGCAAGGTCGAAGGCAGCGCGGCTTTCGAAATCACGCGGCGACAGCACGACGGTCGCAATGCGAGCCTCGGCAGCAATCTGCAAGGCACCGGCACGGCGCTTGTCGCTGGCGACAACAACGATCTCGACATTGATGCGACCGCTCCGCTGCGCGTCGATCAAGGCCTGAAGATTACTGCCACGCCCCGATGCCAACACCGCCAACCTCATCGCGTTCACGCCGAGATCGTGACTCGCGTGTCACCGCGCGCCGGTACGATCTCGCCGATTGCCCAGGCATTGAGATTGAGCGCGTCGAGCGTATCCAACGTCACCGCGACCTGGCTGCGTGGCACGATTAACGTGTAACCAATCCCGCAGTTGAACGTGCGCCACATTTCCTCGCGGGCGACATTGCCTTCGCGTTGCAGCCAGTCGAATACCGGCGGTGCAGCCCAGGCACTGGCGTCAATCGCCACGCCAAGCCCCTTTGGCACCACACGAATGATGTTCTCGCTCAGGCCACCGCCGGTGATGTGCGCCATGCCGTGCGGCGGCAACTGGCGGATCAGTTTGAGCATGGCCTTCACGTAAATCGTGGTCGGCGCCATCAGCGCATCGGCCAGGGTTACGCCGCCAAGATCGAGGTCGAACGGGCTACCGGCGCGCTCGACGATCTTTCGGATCAGCGAGTAGCCGTTGGAATGCGGTCCGCTCGATGCGATGCCGATGATCGCGTCGCCGCTGCGAATGTCGTTGCCGTCGATCAACTGCGATTTCTCGACCGCGCCGACGCAAAAGCCGGCCAGGTCGTATTCGCCGGGCGGATACATGTCGGGCATTTCGGCGGTCTCGCCACCGATCAGCGCGCAGCCGGCGAGTTCGCAACCCTTGGCGATGCCGCCGATCACGTTGACCGTGGTATCGACATCGAGCTTGCCGGTCGCGAAATAGTCGAGGAAAAACAGCGGTTCCGCGCCCTGCACCAAAACATCGTTGACGCACATGCCGACCAGATCGATGCCGATGGTGTCGTGACGGCCGAGGATATGGGCGAGCTTCAATTTGGTACCGACCCCATCAGTACCCGAAACCAGCACCGGATCGCGATAGCGCGCGCCGAGTTCGAACAGCGATCCAAACCCTCCCAGGCCCGCCATCACTTCCGGTCGGAAGGTGCGCTTGACCAGCGGCTTGATCCGCTCCACCACTTCGTTGCCGGCATCGATATCGACGCCGGCGGCGCGGTAGGTCAGGGCTTCGGTCGGATTGGACATGGCGATAAGCCTGCGACGCGGGGCCGCGGATGATAGCGGGAAGCCCGCGCCGACAAAACCTGGCGCAGCGGCGCACCCGAAAGGCCTGCACGCATTGGACGTGTTGCGGTGCATTCGGCAGACTGCGCTGACTATCCCCGTTCGGACCGCGCCGTGGCCCATAGAGCCCTGAATTTTTGCCTCTTGCTGCTCCTGGTTGTGCTCGCCTGCGGTTCAACCGCGCGTGCGGCAAGCACGTACACGGGCGATGCGCCGGTCCAGAACCAGGGCGATGAAGAACGCGCCAAGGGACTGCAAATCGCGCTGGCGCAAGTGGTGGTGCAATTGACAGGCGACGCCGCCGCGCCATCGCAGGCCACGGTCAGCCGTGCCGTCGCACGAGCCAGCCAAAAGCCGTTGCAATTCCAGTACCGCACCGATTCCGATGGTTCTACCCGGCTGGTTGCCCAGTTCGATGCCGACGCGGTCAACAATCTGTTGCGTGAGAACGGGCTGACGCCACCCGATGGCGGCGGCGAAACGCTGGGCTGGACGCCGAGTTCGGCGACGGTACTTTTCGAGGGCATTCGAACGGCAACCGACTATGCGCGATTGATCCGATTCCTGAGCACGCTCGAACTGGTCCGCTCGGTCGCTCCCGAGCGGGCCGAAGGCGAAACCGTTCGCATGCATTTGGAACTCGCCGCCGATCTTCCGCGATTCCTCGACGCGATAGGCAGCAGTTCGCTGTTGCGGGTCGTCAAGGCAACGGCTGGCGATGGCGTCGACGCGACCTTGGGTTTCGCGCGCTGAGCGGAACATGCCCAACTCCGCCACCCTGCGCCATCTGCCAAATGCGCTGACCATACTGCGCATGATGCTGGTGCCGTTGCTGGCGCTGCGCGTGCTTCAGCATGACTACACTGCTGCACTCTGCATCACCTTCATCGCCGCAATCACTGATGCGCTGGATGGTCTGCTGGCACGACGCTTCGGTTGGCAAAGTCGCCTTGGCGGCATCCTCGATCCGCTCGCCGACAAGTTGATGCTGGTGGTGTCGTTCGTGGCGCTGACCGTGGTCGGCGCGATACCGCTTTGGCTGACATTGCTGGTCTGCGGCCGCGACCTGGTGATCGTTGCCGGCGCGGTGACGTATCACTATTGGGTCGGGCCGTTCGATGCTTCGCCCAGCATGCTGTCGAAGATCACCACCGTGCTGCAAATCCTGCTGGTGCTGCTGATCCTGCTACAGCTGGCCCAGGTTTGGCCGGCGCCGGATGCGCTGAAACTTTCCCTGATCATGGCGACCGCCTTGCTAAGCATTGCCAGCGGTCTGCACTATGTCGCGCGCTGGGGCGGACAGGCCCGGCGCACCTTCAAGCAACGTCGCCAAAACCGGATCGCAGCGCCATGAATGCACAGAGGGAATCGATCGATCTACGCTGGAAGTGGCTGATCCTGATCGTCGTCGTCGTCTTCGTGCTGTACATGCTGGGCTCGTCGCTGACACCGTTCATCGTCGCGGCGCTGTTCGCGTATCTGTTCAATCCACTGGTTGAACGCTTCGAGCGATGGGGAATGAGTCGCACGCTGGCGGTCAGTCTGCTGTTCGTACTGCTGACCCTTGTGTTCGCCGGAATCCTGATTGGCCTGGTGCCGTTGATCGAACGCCAGATAAGCAACTTCCTAGGCCAGTTGCCCACGTGGATCGACTGGTTCCGCGCCAACGCGACACCGTGGTTTCGCGACCGGCTGGGCATGGATGTCGAAATCCCGGATCTGCGCCAGATCACCGACATGCTGCAGCAGTACTGGAAGGAAGCCGGCGGCGTGGCAGCAACCATCGTCGCCAAGGTTTCGAAGTCCGGCATGGCCGTCGTCGGCTGGATGCTCAACCTGGTCATTATCCCGGTTGCCGCGTTCTACTTGATGCGCGACTGGGATTTGTTGGTCGATCGCGTGCACGCGCTGATTCCGCGCTCGGTGGAGCCGACCGTCAGCCGCCTCGCCCGCGAATCGGACAAAACACTCGGTTCATTCCTTCGCGGCCAGCTCAGCGTGATGATCGTCCTTGGACTGATCTACGGCATCGGCCTGTCGCTGGTCGGCATCAGCGTGGGTCCCTTGATTGGCATGATCGCTGGCCTGATCAGCTTCGTGCCGTTCATGGGTGCGATCGTTGGGTTCGCGATGGGCGTGATTGCCGCGTTGGTGCAGTATCAGGATTTCTTCCACGTGGCGATGGTGGCGCTCGTCTTCATGATCGGTCAGACGCTTGAAGGCTACGTGCTGGTGCCAAAAATGGTCGGCGACAGCATCGGCTTGCATCCCGTCGCGGTGATGTTCGCCATTCTTGCAGGCGGCCACTTGTTCGGTTTCGTCGGTGTGTTGGTCGCGTTGCCGGTCGCGGCGGTGGCGATGGTGGTACTGCGATATCTCTACGGCCGCTATACCGAGAGCGAGTTGTACCAGAGTGATGCCGACGCGGAGAAATCAGTAATTGTCGACCATGAAACATCGGCCCACGCCAAAGCGGAAATCGAATCCGGCAGCGACCGCGTCATCATCGTCGGCTCAACCGTCATCACGGACGAACCGAAAGCCCGATGACGCCGCAGTTGCCGCTGGCGCTGCGCTGGCCGGCGCATCAAACGTTCGACGATTTCCTGAGCAGCGACGGCAACGAACTGGCGCTTGCCGCCGTTCGCCAGTTGGCCATGGAAAGCGCGCCGTGGATTTTTCTTTCCGGCCCCGCCGCCAGCGGCAAAACGCATCTGCTGATTGCCGCCTGCGTTGCCGCGAACGCCGCCGGGCGCAATGCCCAATACCTCCCGCTCGCCACACTCGGCGCGGATCGCGATGCGGCCATCCGCGCATTCGGCGGCAGCGACTTGCTCGCCATCGACAACCTCGAATCGATAGCCGGCGACGCCGCTGCCGAGCACGCCCTGTTCGATCTCTACAACCGCTGCCGCGCCGACAACGCCAGCCTGCTGTTCGCATCACGCCACCCGCCCGCCCAACTCGGCCTAACCCTGCCCGACCTGCAATCGCGACTCGCCGCGTCCGCGCAAATGCAACTACGCGCACTAGACGAAAACGAACGCCGCGACCTGGTCCGCGACCGCGCCGCCGCGCGCGGCATCGAACTCGACGACGCGGTACTCGATTGGCTATTCATCCACCAGGCGCGAGACCTCGCCAGCCTCAACGAACTACTCGACCGCATCGACAGCGCCGCCCTCGCCGCCAAACGCCGCGTTACCGTGCCGTTTTTGAGGCAGTTGTTGGGGTGATACCGTTGGGAATCGGAAGCGGGGTCCGCAACTGGTCGTATTGCCCGTTGCGACTCGCACGAGAAATGCCACGCGCTACTGAATCGACGGCGCCGTCTCGCCTTTCGAATAGCGGGGAGGCCCAAGCGGCAGGCGCAGGCAGTCTTCAAGCATCGGTGCCACCGCATTGCGGTCGGTGAGTTTGACAACGCCGTCACGGGCGTACCGGTGATAGATCAGCGCGACAGTCATCATCCTACCCTGCGCGGAAGGATTCGAAATCCCGAACTCGCGATGGAAGCGGTCGACGTGCGGCTCCCACGTCCCATTGAGCAAACCGGGAAAAACGCGTTGATAGACCTTCTTATCGACACCATTCACCGTCAACTTCGCTTCTTTCGCCTGCATGTCGATAGCCGACCATGCTTGGCTGCAATATTCGGTCAGATAGGCAGCGACTTCCTCATCCAATTTGTTCGGAGAAAGTCCGGCCAACCGATAGTGAACGTGCAGTAGTTCGTGAGATATCAAACCCATCAAGTCACCCCATTCCACTCCGGGACCTCGCTTCTCCACCGGAAACAAAAAGGCCACACGCAGCTCACTTTTGGATACGGGAAATGTTGCACTGGTTTCCCGCCCGCTATGCATCGGTGCGAGATAGATATCGACCAGCACCGATCGATCAGCCAGTGTGGGCATCGCGCCTAGCGCGTGTGCAAGGGAAGTGACGCCGACGCTGGGAAGTTTCTTGACAGCGTCAGATCGTCCATCACCAGACAGCCCCAACTGCACTTCCATCGCGGCCACCTCGGCGGGCAGCGCATGCAATCTCAACTCACCCCACGGCGCTGGCAAAACCAACAGTTGCTTATAGGCGTCAAGTGGAATCCGCTGTCGCTGAGGCCCAGCCATGCGCGAATAGAAGCGTAGATTGCCCTCTTCGTTGGAATATACGATGCTGTTTACGCCGCCAACCCCGTCGTCAACCAAGCCGTCGACGACTCGTTTTTGCGGGAGTGCGCAACCCGCTAATGAGACGGCGAGTAGGCCTGTTATTCCATATCGTGAACGCATTCTGCCTCCAGCATAGCCGCCTCGATTCAATGAACCGAGGCGGCAAACCACTACATTTTTATTGAATTTCGCAGTAAAAATGCGGCCCGCTACAAGGATCGTTGTACCATCCTGATGTATCTCCGCTGACCACCGAACCTTGGTACTTAAGCTCCGCAGTGACCGTATTAGATCCTGTTGAGTTTGATACCTGGAATGTTCCGTATGACAGTTCGAAACCTGTAGCTAAGCCATCAAGAGACGCCGCCCAAGCGTTGACTGCCGATGGATCTTGCGCAACCAGCGTTTGTCCTTGCCTTACCCACTGGAACGACTGGGACGTCGTTCCACCACTAGCCAGTTCCGCAACGACAATGGCCGTTCCGGAGTTACTTAAAACTGACACCGTGCTTGAACTAAGATCGTAGACCAACTGACCTGCATCAAAAGAGCTTGTCCCTGAAATTCCGGCCGACTGTCTGCTACCGCCCTCAGCAGGTCGCAACTGTATCGTGTAGGTCACGTCACCATCGCAGTACGTGGCAGACGAACTTCCGCCTGAGCAACGCACGTTGGTTTGTAAAGTACCACCACATGCCGCCAATAGTGGAAGAGCGGCTAACGCGAAAACTCCAAACTTCATGTTCATGAGCAATTTCCTTTTTCGGTTTAATGCCTGACAACACCGTCAGGCGACCGCAAAATACCCCCCCAAATACCAAAGTCAATACCCCGAAGACAACCTCCAACGGTGCGCCTTCCAACCCCAGTCTTGGGGTATGGTCTAGCAAAATGGCATCCGACGGGGGAAACCTCCAGGATTAGCCTCCAGACGCTAGATTGGCTGCTGGATAGAGGCGTGCGAAATCACCCAGTTCACGACTGCGCCAGGCGTTACAAGCACCCGAAGTAGACTTCGGAAATGTAGACCACGTCATGAATTACAGCCTTGAGATTGAGCAGGAGAGTGATGGCCGTTGGTTGGCCGAAGTACCAGAATTGCCTGGTGTTTTGGCTTACGGCGCAACTTCAGACCAAGCCATGGCCAAGGCCGAGGCTCTAGCCCTTAGAGTTTTGGCCGAGCAGTTGGAACACGGCGAAGTCAGAGCCCTGAATTTCAGCTTCTCTCTTCCTACAGCAGCATGAGCAACTGGCCTTCTTCCAAGGCCAAGCGCGTCATGTCCGCCCTGCTGAGTATTGGCTGGCAGGTCAAACGGCAATCCGGCTCACATCGCACGCTGTCCCGAACGGGTTGGCCCGCTCGTGTTCGCTTTCCATGACGGCGAGGAGGTTGGTCCTCGCATGCTGTCGCGTATCGCCAAGCGTACTGGCCTGCAGTCGACAGATCTCTAGTCGCGGCAACGCTCCGAGATTCCGCTACTGATCGAACCCACTGCTGAAGACAACATCGCCCAGATTGATGAAGGTCAGGTTGTCTTTCATGTCCATCTCGACCAAGCCGGTTGTCGAGAACAGTCAGCGGGGTCAGGTCTGAACAGTCAGCGGGGTCAGGTCTAGCAAAGTTGCATTCCTTTGATCGAAATCTCCAAGACGGCCACCAAATTCCAAATCGGATACTTGATCGATGCACACGAATCCGCTCGGTTCGCTAGACTTGGGCCAAGGATATCCCGTTATGAACTACAGCCTTCAGATTGAGCAGGAGATTGATGGCCGCTGGTTGGCCGAAGTGCCAGAATTGCCTGGTGTTTTGGCTTACGGCGCGACGGCAGACCAAGCTATGGCGAAGGCCGAGGCGCTGGCCCTTAGAGTCCTGGCCGAGCAGTTGGAACACGGCGAAGGCAGAGCCCTGAATTTCAGCTTCTCTCTTCCTACAGCAGCATGAGCAACTGGCCTTTGTCGGAGGCCAGGCACGTCATCTCCTCCTTGCTGAAGATTGGCTGGCGCGTCAAACGACCAACGGGATCGCTTCGCAAGTTGTAAGGAGCTTGGCTCGATTTCGTGTTTGCGTTCCGTGGCAGCGAAGAGTTTGGTCCCCGCATGCCGTTGCCTAATGCCAAGTGTATCGGCGTACATCCGGCAGATCTCCAAGCTGTACTAGCATTTCGTACAAGTCGTCGCTGCTTCGCGGCAGCACTCAACCAGGGTGTTCGGCGCTTCGCACTCTACGGGCTAGACTTGCGGGTATGCAGTTCGAATGGGATCAGCGCAAGGCGGCGACCAACCTTCGCAAGCATGGCATCGCGTTCACCGACGCAATCACAGCGTTTTCAGACCCTCTGGCACGTAGGCGGTCACTGGGGTCAGGTCTATCAAAGTTGCATTCGGGCGTCTGTGCAATGCGTGGCAAAAGCCGCTGCGCTAGACTTGGGCAAAGGAAATATCGTCATGAACTACAGCCTTGAGATTGAGCAGGAAAGTGATGGCCGCTGGTTGGCCGAAGTGCCAGAATTGCCTGGTGTTTTGGCTTACGGCGCAACTTCAGACCAAGCCATGGCAAGGGCCGAGGCTCTAGCCCTTAGAGTCTTGGCCGAGCAGTTGGAACACGGCGAAGCCAAAGCCTTTAATTTCAGTTTCTCTCTACCCGCAGCGGCATGAGCAACTGGCCTTTGTCGGAGGCCAGGCACGTCATCTCCTCCTTGCTGAAGATTGGCTGGCGCGTCAAACGACCAACGGGATCGCTTCGCAAGCTGTAAGGAGCTTGGCTCGATTTCGTGTTTGCGTTCCGTGGCAGCGAAGAGTTTGGTCCCCGCATGCCGTTGCTTATTGCCAAGTGTATCGGCGTACATCCGGCAGATCTCCAAGCTGTACCAGCATTTCGTACAAGTCGTCGCTGCTTCGCGGCAGCACTCAACCAGGGTGTTCGACGCTTCGCACTCTACGGGCTAGCCTCGCTGGTATGCAGTCCGAATGGGATCAGCGCAAGGCGGCGGCCAACCTTCGCAAGCATGGCATCGCGTTCACCGACGCAATCACAGCGTTTTCCGACCCGCTGGCACGTATGTTCCTGGATCCGCACGATTCCGAAGTTGAAGAGCGGGAGCTTATGGTCGGCTACGATTCCGCAGCCCGCCTGCTTTACGTCAGCTTCGTCGAACGGCACGATAGCGTTCGCATCATCAGCGCCAGACGCGCAACCGCCGGAGAGGCATCCAATCATGAAAAGTACCTCAAGTAAGCAGCCTGGCGACGAACTTCGCGACGAGTATTCACTTGATTACGCGACGTCCACACCGAATCGTTTCGCAGCCAAACTCAAGAACACGGTGGTTGTCGTTCTGCAACCTGACGTCGCCGAAATCTTCCAATCATCCAAGGCTGTGAACGACCTGCTGCGCTCCGCCATCAATGCGACCGGTGCCAACTCGCCTAATCAGCGTCTTTCTAGTCGCTAAATCTGACCGATCAGCAGGCTATTCAACGCATCCAACTGCGCCACGTTTCCGATGTTGTGCCAGGTGCCGTCGTAGCGTTCGCCGGTGAGTTGGCCATTGCGCATGGCGCGCTGGAACAGCGGTAGCAGTTTGAAGGCTCCATCGGGTTGGTCGTCGATGAAGGCGCGGCGGTAGACGGCGATGTTGGCGAAGGTCAGGCGGTCGCCGATGCCCTCTTCATTGAGTTTGCCGTTGTCGAGATTGAAGTCGCCGTGCGGGTGGAAGTCGGGGTTGGGCACCATCACCAGATGCGCAGTGGCGTCGATGGTTTCCGGCAGCGCGGCGTAGTCGTAGGCGCTCCAGATGTCGGCGCTGACGGCAATGAAGGTTTCGTCGTCGAATAAATCCAGCGCGCGACGCAGGCCGCCGCCGGTTTCGAGCGGCGTTGGGCCTTCGTAGCTGTAGCGGATGGCGATGCCCCAGCGCGATCCATCGCCCAATGCGGGTTCGAACTGTTCGGCGAGGTGCGAGGTGTTGATGACGACATCGCGCACGCCGGCGGCGGCGAGCTTTTCCAGATGCCACGCGATCAACGGCTTGCCGCCGACTTCGATCAGCGGCTTGGGCGTGGTGTCGGTCAAGGGGCGCAAGCGCTCGCCGCGACCGGCTGCGAAAACCAGCGCCTGGCGGATCATGCGATCGCCGGGCTCACGGCGTGAGTCAGGTCGCGATCGCCAACTGCGCCTTCGAGTATTGCCAGGAAATCGGCCAGCTCGGGATAGCGCCGCGCAATTCGCGTCGTGTAGCGCCAGACCAGTGGCAGGTCGCCGAGGTATTGCGCCTTGCCGTCGCGATACCAGAGCCGGCAGAAAATGCCGAGCACCTTGATATGCCGTTGCACGCCAATCAGGTCGAACCAGCGCTGAAATGTTTCCGCGTCAACGTTCGCGTCCATCAACCCAGAGTCAAGCGCGCGTTGCCGATAGTCTTCTACCCAAGCCTCGACGCGCGCGTCCCCCCACTCGATGTAGCAATCACGCAGCAGCGAGACGAGGTCGTAGGTGAGTGGCCCGAGCGCCGCGTCCTGGAAGTCGATGACGCCGGGCTTGCCACGTTCGCAGATCAGCAGGTTGCGGCTGTGAAAATCGCGGTGAACGAACACCATCGGTTGTTCGGTAGCGACATCGGCCAGCCAGCCGAAAGCGCGGTCAATGATTGCGGCTTCGTCATCCCTCGGGACATAGCCGACGTGTTTTTCGAGGAACCAGGTCGGCAGCAGACGCATCTCGGTGAGCAGGCGCTCGCGGTCGTAGTCAGGCAGACCGTTCGCTTCGGCACGCGTCTGCATCGCCAGCAAGGCATCCAGCGCCGCGCCGTAAAGCCCATCCGCGCTGTCGTCGTTCAATTCCGGCAAGTAGGTGCGATTGCCGAGATCCTCCATCAGCACGAAACCCTGCGCTGCGTCGGAAGCCACAATGTGCGGCACGTGCACCCCGGCCTTCTCCAATCGGGCGGCTACATCCAGCCAGGGCGCGATGTCCTCATGCCCGGGCGGCGCGTCCATCACGATGTGGTTGCCGTGCTTGCCGCTGCTGCGCCAGTAACTGCGGAAGCTGGCATCGACCGACGCCGGAGTCAGAGCCAGGGTCGAATCGCGAAGGCCTGTTATGGCAAATTGCCGCAGTGCAGCATGGCGTGGGGATTCTGGGCTCATGGATTGGTCAGTCGCGGGGCGATGGCGTTGGTCGGCAGCGGACAGGCCGATGCACCTTTGCATCCTGTCCTGTTGCCGCGCCGCATTGCGTTGATTGTGGCATGGCAGCCCGTGCGCATCGCGTCGTTTCCCTGGAAAAGCCTTGCATTAGCGGGGCTTGGCCCCAGTTGATCGACACCGGATCGTCTCGCGCGGGCGACCAGGCAGAAAGCGGCGAACGCCGCGCCGGAACCGTCACCCCGCGATGCGTCGACCGCGTCGCAGACCCGACCCATCAATTCCTGTAGCAGCCCTTGACGGGGTTCCTATACTCAAACTCTTTTGCCACGCAGTCGTAACCGGAACTCCCCACGAATGGCTAACGAAAACGTCCAGGACCCACAGTCCGAAATCAAGACCCTGATCATCAAGGGCAAGGAACAGGGCTACCTGACCTACGCCGAAGTCAACGATCACCTGCCCGACGACATCATCGATCCGGAACAGATCGAAGACATCATCGGCATGATCAACGACATGGGCATCGAGGTGCACGAAGTCGCGCCCGATACCGAAATGTTGCAGGCCGATGCGCCGGCCCGCGCCGATGACGAGACCGCCACCGAAGAAGCGGTCGCCGTGCTTTCCGCCGTCGATGCCGAAGTGGGCCGCACCACCGACCCCGTGCGCATGTACATGCGCGAGATGGGCACGGTCGAGTTGCTGACCCGCGAGGGCGAAATCGCCATTGCCAAGCGCATCGAGGAAGGCCTGAACCAGGTGCAGGGCGCGCTGGCCAGCTTCCCGTGGTCGATCCATATCCTGGTCGAGGATTTCGACCTGCACACCGAGGGCAAGAAGCGGCTGTCGGAAGTGATCACCGGTTTCGTTGGCCCAGAAGAACCCGAAGCGCCGCCGCCCGACATCAGTGTCAAATCGGATGACTCCGACTCTGAAGACGACAAGGATAAAGACACCGACGGCGACACCGACGAAGACGACGACGATGCAACACCCGTCGACACCGGTCCCGATCCGTTAGAAGTCGCCGCGCGCATGAACGAGTTGCGCGATTTCTACGCCAAGTTCCAGAAGGCCGCCGAGAAGAACGGCCTCGACGACAAGCGCGCGCAGAAGCTGCGCGACCAGATGGCCGAGGCCTTCCTGGCGCTGAAGCTGCCGGTGATCATGATCGACAGCTTCGTGCGCAAGCTGCGCGAAGTGGTCAACCACATTCGCCATCACGAGCGCGTCATCACCGACCTGTGCATCAAGCAGTCGAAGATGCCACGCAAGGAATTCCTCAAGAGCTTCCCGTCCAACGAGACCAACCCGGAATGGGCCGAGGAACTTGCCCGCAAGCGCCAGAAGTGGTCGCCCGGCATCAAGAACGTGCTCGGCGAAGTGGTTGCCGAACAGAACAAGCTGATCTCCATCGAGAAGACGCTATCGCTATCGATTTCCGACATCAAGGAAATCAACCGCGCCATGTCGATCGGCGAGGCCAAGGCGCGCCGCGCCAAGAAGGAAATGGTCGAGGCCAACCTGCGCCTGGTGATCTCGATCGCCAAGAAGTACACCAACC
Source organism: Lysobacterales bacterium (assembly GCA_038255665.1). Taxonomy (GTDB): domain Bacteria; phylum Pseudomonadota; class Gammaproteobacteria; order Xanthomonadales; family Rhodanobacteraceae; genus Dokdonella. Next base: position 17,998 of record JBBSLA010000054.1, read on the forward strand.
GCGGCCTGCAATTCCTCGACCTGATCCAGGAAGGAAACATCGGCCTGATGAAGGCGGTCGACAAGTTTGAATACCGCCGCGGCTACAAGTTCTCGACCTACGCCACGTGGTGGATTCGCCAGGCCATTACCCGTTCGATCGCCGACCAGGCACGGACGATCCGCATCCCGGTTCACATGATCGAGACGATCAACAAGATGAACCGCATCAGCCGCCAGCACCTGCAGGAGTTCGGCTACGAGCCCGACGCGCCGACGCTGGCCGAAAAGATGGAGATGCCCGAGGACAAGATCCGCAAGATCATGAAGATCGCGCAGGAGCCGATCTCGCTGGAGACACCGATCGGCGAGGAAGAGGATTCACACCTTGGCGACTTCATCGAAGACCGCCAGGTCGTGTCGCCGGCCGAAGCGGTACGACAACCAGGCGCCGAGAGCGGCACCAACAAGGGCAGCCACCGACGACAGCCCGCCATCGACGAGAGCGATCTGGCCGAGAGTGAGCCCGCTGTCGGACATGAACGGCCCGACCAGTGCGGATCCCA
>JBBSLA010000055.1:0-18096 GCA_038255665.1 Lysobacterales bacterium
CGGCGTGCCTTTCACCAAGGTGATGATGGACAAGGGCATCCTGCCCGGCATCAAGGTGGACATGGGTCCGGTCGCGTTGGCCGGGTATCCCGGTGAAGTAGTGACCGAAGGCCTCGACGGCTTGCGCGATCGCTTGAACGAATACGCCAGCCTCGGCGCGAAGTTCGCGAAATGGCGCGCGGTAATCCGCATTTCCGAAGACGCGCCAAGCGGTACCTGCATTGATGCCAACATGCATGCGCTGGCGCGTTACGCAGCGCTGTGCCAGGAAGCCGGCATTGTGCCGATGGTGGAACCGGAAGTGCTGATGGATGGCGACCACGACATCGACGTCTGCTACGAAGTCACCGAAGCGACGCTGCGCAGCCTGTTCGCCGCACTGTACGAGCACAACGTGATGCTGGAAGGCACCATCCTGAAGGCCAGCATGGTCATCGCCGGCAAGGATTCCAGCGAGCAGTATGGCGCGGACGATGTCGCTGAAGCGACCGTGCGTTGCCTGAAGTCGTCGGTGCCGGCCAACCTGCCGGGCATCGTGTTCCTGTCGGGTGGACAGAGTGACGAGGAATCGACAGCGAACTTGAACGCAATGAACCAGATCGGACCGCACCCGTGGCCGTTGTCCTTCAGCTATGGCCGCGCGATGCAGCAGGCGGCGTTGAAGTTGTGGGGCAGCGACATGGCGAAGAACTTCAACGAAGCGCAGGCGATGGTGACCCATCGCGCCAAGGAAAATGGTCTGGCCGCGCTCGGCCAGTGGAAGAAGAACGGCTGAGTCGCTTCGTCGGCAAGCAGCCAACCAACGGGCGCCTTGGCGTCCGTTGTTCTTTGTAGCGAGAGATCGTGAGGACACCGATGAGCATCTGGAAAACCACGCCCGATATCGACGCCTGCAATGCGATGGCACCGAACTCGTTGATTGAAACGCTGGGAATCCGTTTCACGGAATTCGGTGACGACTGGATCCGCGGCACCATGCCGGTCGATCACCGTACCCACCAACCGTATGGCCTGCTGCACGGTGGCGCATCGGTCGCACTGGCGGAAACACTGGGCAGCGTCGCGGCAACCTGTTGCGTAGAGCCCGGCAAGGAAATGGCGGTGGGGCTGGAGATCAACGCCAACCACATTCGCGCCGTGACCGAAGGTCTTGTCACCGGGACCGCAAAGGCCGTCCATGTCGGCCGTTCGACCCAGGTCTGGGAGATCCACATTGAGGACGATCACGCGCGACTGGCGTGCATCTCGCGGATCACGCTGGCGGTGGTTGCGCCGCGCCCGCTCAAGAGCGCGTGAAGGCGGCGCCGTACGAGGATCTGAGCCCCGATCTCGTTCTCGACGCGGTCGAAGCGGCCGGTTACGCCACCGATGGTCGGCTGCTGCAGTTGCCGAGTTACGAAAATCGCGTTTACCAGGTTGGGCTTGAGGACGCGGCGCCGCTGGTTGTGAAGTTCTATCGACCCGGTCGATGGAGCGATGCGGCGATCGATGAAGAACACGCCTTCGCCGCAGAACTGCACGAGGCGGAATTGCCGGTCGTTGCGCCACTGATTGAAGGCGCCGACAGCTTGCTTGAACTTGGCGGCTTTCGCTACGCGCTGTATCCACGCCGCGGCGGCCGCGCGCCGGAACTGGATTCACCTGAGCAACTCGCGTGGATGGGTCGCTTGCTGGCGCGCATCCATGGCGTCGGCTCTCGCGACGTGTTCCACGAACGTGGTCGCATTGATCTGGAAACCTTTGTCGAAGCGGCCGCGTTGGCTGTGCTCGATTCGGGCCTGCTCGAGAGCGGACTGCGTATTCGCTATCGCCAGCGCATCGATGCGATCGCCGACGAGCTGCGCGCACGCTTAGATGCGGTTGGCCCTGTACGTTCGCTGCGCCTGCATGGCGACTGCCATATCGGCAACGTGTTGTGGACCGATGGCGGCCCGCACTTCGTCGATCTCGACGATGCTCGCATGGGTCCGGCCGTGCAGGATCTTTGGATGCTGGCGCCATCCAAGCGCGCAATGGAATTGCTGCTGGAAGGCTATGCCGAGTTTCGCGATTTCGACTACGCCGAGCTGGCACTGATCGAACCGCTACGACTGATGCGGCAAATTCACTGGGCTGGCTGGGTAGCGGCTCGTTGGCACGATCCGGCCTTTCCGCGCGCGTTCCCGCAAGTCGGCGAGGCGCGTTGGTGGGAACAGCATGTGGTGGATCTTGCCGACGCGATTCATCGACTCGACGACGCGCAGAACTAAGCCACGAAATTGCTCAGGCGCGGCGAACGCTCAAGGTGGTCCCGTTCACGGCGACGACCACGACCGTTTCGCCAACCGCGGCATCAGCGCCTTCCGCCAGCCATACCGAATCGTTGATACGCACCTTGCCACGGCCATGCACGATTGCGTCGCTGACCTGGAAGTGCTGGCCTATCAACTGCGCGCTGCGATGGTTGAGCAGCGGTTGGTCGTCGCGCTTTTCGGCGCGCGGGCGCACAACCTTCCAGTAGAACGTGCAGATGCTGATGGCGAGGATGGCGAAGACCACGGTCTGGACAATGAATCCCATGCCCGGGAACAGCCATGTCAGCACGCCCATCGCGCCGGCGGCAAGACCAATCCAGAGCAAAAAATAACCGGGCGCCACCATTTCCGAGCCGACCAGCAACAAGCCCAGCAACCACCACATGGCGTGGATTGAAATCTGCGAGTAGTCGTCCATCGCGATGCCTTAGCGCTGTGACGGGAAGTTCGTTTCGCGCGACGCAACCACCTTCTTGTCGTTCTGGTCGGTCAACGCGCTCTTGGCGATCTCGGCGATTCCCGCCAGCGAGCCGAGGATACCGGTCGCCTCGAACGGCAGGATCAGCATTTTCTGGTTCGGCGAATGGGCCATTTCCTTGAGCGCCTCGATGTACTTGTTGGCGACGAAGTAGTTGATTGCGTTGATGTCGCCTCCGGCGATCGCGTCGGACACCATCGTGGTCGCCTTCGCTTCCGCTTCGGCAAGGCGCTCACGCGCTTCGGCCTCTCGGAATGCGGCTTCACGTTCGCCTTCGGCTTCAAGGATAGCCGCCTGCTTTTCGCCATCCGCTTTCAGGATCGCGGCCTGGCGGAAACCTTCGGCTTCGAGGATGTTGGCGCGCTTCTCGCGCTCCGCTTTCATCTGTCGCGCCATCGAGTCGATCAGGTCGCGCGGCGGCGAGATGTCCTTGATCTCGATGCGGGTCACCTTGACGCCCCAAGGGTGCGTCGCTTCATCGACCACGGCCAGCAACTTGGCATTGATCTCGTCGCGCTTGCTCAGGGATTCGTCCAGGTCCATCGAGCCGAGCACCGTACGGATGTTGGTCATTACCAGTGCCAGCGATGCCTGTTCAAGGTTGGAAACCTCGTACGCGGCCTTCGCGGAATCAAGCACCTGGTAGAACACCACGCCATCCACGCGTACGACCGCGTTGTCCTTGGTGATGACTTCCTGCGAGGGAACGTCGAGCACCTGTTCCATCACGTTGATCTTTCGACCGATGTTCTGCACCACCGGGATCAGCAAATGGAAGCCTGGCGACAGAGTGTGGGTGTACTTGCCCCAGCGCTCCACTGTCCACTGGTAACCCTGCGGCACGATCCTTACCAGCTTGAACAGGATGATCGCCGCGACGACCAGTACCGCCAATCCAATCATGCCATTCATGTGCGTGTCCCCAGAGCAGTGAAGAAGTTGCGTTCACAATAGCAGCACCGGCGGCGCTGTAGCAGGTGCATGGAATAACACGAACCCGTGCTCAGTAAACGGCATCGTGGTCGCCGACGTTGATCGGCACGATCTGTCGTTCGCGGATCAGCAATTCCAGGGTGATTCGATACGACAGGTTGATCGACACCGAGTGTGCGCCCGCCAGCTTGCCGGTCAACGCGTGCAATCGCAGCGAGGGGTGATAGGGGTTGGCCTGAAGCAGCAACAACGTCTTGCGGTACTGCTCGATCAATTGCGGATGCCGCTTGAGGAACCGCGCTGCACGACGGTTGTACTGGTCGGTGAAGACCAGCTCGAAACTCACGGCAGGTCGGCCAATCGCTGGATGTGTGCATCGACCGACTCCACCACATAGCGGCCCTCGGCGAGATCGGCGCGGCTTTCCGCGAACGCAGCGCTGAGTTCGCACTCGCGCAAATAGCGGTAATGCTCGATGGCCATGACTACGTAGCGATCAGTCCCGCGCACCGACACCGTCGCTTCGGGCGCATCGGCCAAAGCCTCGGCGATGGCGGAAACGCCTTGGGTCTTGAGATTGTTGGCGCTGATCGAAGCCATATCCATTTGATAGTTGCCGGAATGGTGAATCGTACCATCAATCGTACGATAAAGAATGTTGTTTATAGGGTGATTCATATTCTTCAAGCTGCACTGTGCGTTGTCGGCCGCTCGTCCGCCGCGTCGTTTCACTGGAACCGGCAACCGGTTAGGCTGCGCGACAAGGGGCGTTGCGCCGGACCAACGAGGGTTTCATGTCGGGACACAACCAGTTCGATCTGCTGAAGACGCGGCGGTTTGCGCCGTTCTTCGTCACCCAGGCGCTGGGAGCGTTCAACGACAACGTGTTCCGCCAGGCGATCATCGGCCTGCTCGGCTACATGGCGATCAATCAGGCCGACAAGGCCATCTATACGCAACTGGCGCCGGCCATCTTCATCCTGCCGTATTTCCTGTTTTCCGCGATCGCGGGCCAGTTCGCCGAGCGCACCGAGAAGGCGAAGCTGATCCGTATCACCACGGCGATGGAGATTGCGATCATGTCGTTGGCCGCGGTCGGCTTCGTCTTGCAGAACATGACCGTGCTGCTGGTCGCCCTGTTCGCGACCGGTGTGCAAAGCACGCTGTTCGGACCGGTGAAGTATTCGATCCTGCCCTCGGTACTCCGGCCCGAGGAACTTATCGGCGGCAATGGTCTGGTCGAGATGGGCACGTCGATCTCGATCCTGATCGGCATGGTGGCGGGTGGGCTGATCTTCGTGATCGGCGGCAGTGCCGGGCCGTGGCTGGCCGGTGTGCTGGTGATCGCGCTGGCCGTGATCGGCAATCTGATCAGCCGGAAAATTCCGCCGGTGGCCGCGGCAGCGCCCGATCTAAAGATCAACTGGAACCCGATTCCGGAGTCGCTGGCGGTCTGGCGGCTCACGCGCAGGCAACCGGCGGTTCGCAACAGCGTGCTGGGCGTGAGCTGGTTCTGGTTCACCGGCACCGTGCTGACCGGCAATTTGCCGGTCTACGCCGAAGCCAACCTCGGCGGTACGCCGACGCTGTATGTGGCCGTGCTGGCTGTATTCTCGGTGGGCGTGGGCATCGGCTCGCTGCTGTGCGAGAAGCTGTCCGGCCGTCGCATTGAAATCGGACTGGTTCCGCTTGGCGCGTTCGGAATCAGCGCGTTCCTGCTCGATCTCTACTTCGCGCAACCCGCTAGGGCGGCGGCCAGCGGACTCGACGTGGCGGGTTTCCTCGCGCAACCCGGTAGCTGGCGCATCGTGCTCGATCTGGTCGGGATCGGCCTGTTCTCCGGCATCTTCGTGGTGCCGCTGTTTGCACTGATCCAGAGCCGCACGCCCAAGCAGGAACTCTCTCGGGTAATCGCGGGCATGAACATCCAGAACGCGATCTTCATCGTGCTGGCGGCCATCGGCGGGATCGCGCTGCAGCGCCTGTTCGATTGGTCCATTCCGCAACTGTTCCTGGCGCTGGCGATCGCCAATTCCCTCGTGGCGATCTGGATCTTCACCGTGGTTCCGGAATTCCTGATGCGCTTTCTGAGCTGGATCGTGGTCAGCACGCTGTACCGAATCAAGACCGAAGGACTGAAGCACATCCCCGAGGAAGGCGCGGCGCTGGTGGTGTGCAATCACGTCAGTTACATGGATGCGCTGATCATCGGTGGCTGCGTGCGCCGACCGATGCGCTATGTGATGTACCACAAGATTTTCGATATCCCGGTGCTCAGTTTCATGTTCCGCACCGTCAAGGCGATCCCGATTGCCGGCGCGCGTGAAACCCCGGAACTGCTGCGCAAAGCCCTCGACGATATCGATGCAGCGCTGGCAGGGGGTGAGCTGGTCTGTGTATTTCCGGAAGGTGCGCTGACTGGCGACGGCGAGATCACCGCGTTCAAAAATGGCGTTGAACGCATTCTGGAGCGCCGGCCGGTGCAGGTGATTCCAAGTGCCTTGCGTGGCCTTTGGGGCAGTGTCTGGAGCAAGCACGACAGTCGACTTGGCCGGATGCGATTCCCGCGCCGCTTTCGTGCACGTATCAACTACGTGGTGGGCGAAGCGATCGCGCCGGGCGAGGCAACCGCCGCCTTGCTGGAACAACAGGTGAAGGCGTTGCGCGGCACGCTGGCTTGAGTCCGGGGCGCGCGACTCCGAGTGCAGCGTTCACGGTCGTCCCGCGTTGATTGGATGCCGTAAACAACGCAAACTGGCCACGCTCGGTTGCACCAGTGGGCGCGAACGGCGTCAAAGACTCAGTCTCAATCGCCTCGGGGAAAACCATGAATCGTATTGCTTTCACTCTAGCTGCGTTGTCCTTGGCTGGCGTCGCCCATGCCGCCGATACCAAAGTTGACATCGTCAACAACGGTGCGGCCAGCGGACCGGTGATCCGCGCCAGCACCAACACGGTCGTCAACTACACGGGCACCTTGCCGGGCAATATCGTTGGCTCCCTGGACACCGCCGATTCGACGTTCAACCGGCCTGTCTCGTGTGCTGCCCTGTCGGGAGTCGGAACGGCCGTTGCGTACGACACCGTCACTTTTACCAACGCTACGGCCTCGAATGCGACAGTAAACATTCGCATGGGCGCAGCCGGCAGCCCGAATGCTGCCTGCCCAAGTGCGACCGGGCCTGACACCTTTCTGGTCATGTACAACAATTCGTTCAATCCAGCATCGCCGCTGACCAACTGTGCGCTAGTCAACGACGACGTCAGCGGCGGCACGGATCGTTGTTCAGCGCTCAACGCAATCGCGATTCCTGCTGGCGCTGTCCGCGTGTTCGTGTTGGCAGCGTTCACCAATGCCTCCTCTGCCGCGGGCTTGTTCCCGTACGAGGTCACGTTCGCGGGAACGACGCCGGTATCGTTGCAGAAATTTTCGGTCGAATAGCTTGCAACCCGGCGCCGCAGCAGGTGCGGTGCGGCGCACGAGGTTGGCGGGATCGACATCGCAATGACCTCGCCAGGTCACTGCGGCACAATGCATGGAACTGGCAGCGACGCAGATTCCATGCACAAGCATCAACGTGAGTTCCTCGACCTCGCCCTCGAACGCGAAGTGCTTCGGTTCGGCGAGTTCACCCTGAAATCCGGTCGCATCAGTCCGTATTTCTTCAACGCCGGGCTGTTCAACAGCGGCGCGGCGCTGGCGACGCTGGGGCGTGCCTACGCGCAGACGCTGGTCGATTCGGGACTGCGCTTCGACATGCTGTTTGGCCCGGCCTACAAGGGCATCGTGATGGCTGCGGTCACGGCAACGGCGCTGGCTGATCAGCACGATCGCGATCTGCCCTACGCCTACAACCGCAAGGAAGCAAAGGACCACGGCGAAGGCGGAACCTTGGTGGGCGCACCGCTGCGTGGTCGCGTGGTGATTGTCGACGACGTGATCTCCGCAGGCACCGCCGTGCGCGAATCATTGCGCCTGATTCGCCTTGCCGGCGCGCAGGCAGCGGGAGTGCTGATTGCGCTGGATCGCCAGGAACGCGGCTTGGGCGAACGCTCCGCTGCGCAGGAGGTGGCCGAGGAGTTTTCCGTGCCCGTGATCGCCATCGCAGGACTGACCGACCTGTTGCAGTATGCTGGCGAACGTCCGGACCTTGCCGCCCGTCGACCAGCCCTGTTGAAATATCGGGCTCGCTACGGCGTCTGATTGTGACGATTGCAGGCGGCACCTGAGTCGTTCGTCGCAGCGACGGCGTGGCGGGACTGGACCATTCGAATAGGGGTTTCTGGCACAACAATTGCTTGTGCTGTTACCCACTACCCGGTGATCGGAGGCACTCCCATGCGGTCAGCACGCGCACTCATCGTTGCCCTGGCGACCACGCTCTGCGTGGTGTCGGCATTTGCGCACGCGCAACATCGCTACAAATGGCGCGATGCCAGCGGCCAGACCCATTATTCCGACGTACTCAGCCGCGATGCGATGCAGTTGGGTTACCAGGTCGTCAACAAGGACGGCCTGATCATCAAGCGCGTCAGCCGGCCACTGACCACTGCCGAGCGCGCGGCGGCGGACCGACAGGCCGCTCAAACCAAGGCGGAGCAGGAAGCCGTCGATGCCAGCAAACGAAACGACCGGCAAATGCTCGCCGCATTCCCCACCGAATCGGAACTGCTGACTACGCAACGCTTGGCACTCAATCAACTGGACCAGGCACTGCGGGCCGGGCGTGATGGCCTGAAGACGCAGGAAGCCACCCTCGCGGACCTGCTCGCCCGCGCCGACGATTTGCAGCACCGCGAAGTAAAGGTTTCGCCACAATTGGCCAAACAGATCGCCGAACTTCGTGGCCAATTGGAACAGCAGCGCAATTTTCTGGATCGAAAACAACGCGATCGTGAAGCGATGGCAGCGTCGCAATTGGACCAGCTCAAGCACTACCGCGACCTGAAGGCCGAGCGCGAAGCGCAACTCTGAAGCCTGCGGAAGAGGCCCGGAGCATCCCGGCCCACGTCGGCAAACTCAGCCGCGTCGGGCAATCGTCTCGTACAACGACAGCGTGGCCGCCTGCATGTCGGTCAATCGATAACGCGTCAGTGGCGAAATCGGCGGCGCGGCGTTGAGCAGCTCCGCCGCACGTTCGGCCAGCCGTTCTGGCGCAGACGCTGGCACCCGGCCGGCCGGGTACAACTCGGCAAGCAATTCACCGACGCCGCCGTGGGCATAACCGAGCACCGGCCGGCACAGCGACAATGATTCGATCACCGTGCGCCCGAATGCTTCCGGCCGTGTGCTGAGTTGCAACACCAGGTCCGATATCGCCAACACTTCGCGAACATCGCTGCGCGGCGCGCTCATGACCAGCTTTTCAGCAACGCCCAGCTTCCTGGCCAGGGCCGCCAGTTCGGCGATGTAATCCTCGCGACCGACTTCACGCACGCCCAGCAAAAGCAGGCGCGCATCCATACCGCGGTCTGCAAGGTCGGCCAGCAAGCGAATCGCATCGGCGTGCCCTTTCAAGCGCGTGCCGCGACCGGGCAAGGTCAACAGTGGAGCGCCGGCTAGTAGCGGAAAGGCCGCGAAGAAATCGTCGCGCCAGCTTGAATCCGGACGGTAGCCGTAGGGAAATTCCGCTGGATCGACGCCGCGCGGAATCACCACCAGGCGACTGCTATCCACGCCGGGATAATTCTGAAGCACGAAGTCGCGCACCGTGTTCGACACGCAGATGACGCGATCGCCACTCGCCATCACCGCACTGTAGCGTCCCGGCGAGTTGAGCCCATGCACGGTAGTGATGAAGCGCGTTCGCGATTTCTCGCGTAGCGCGAATCGCCCCAACCACGCCGGCAGGCGCGAACGCGCGTGGACCACATCGGGCTGGACCTGGTCGAACAACTGGCGGAGTCGGCGTACCTGCAACAGCACCGCCAGCGACTTGCGGCCGATCGGCAATTCGACGTGTTCGCTGCCTTCGGCGACCAGCTTGCGGACCAGCCGGCCACCAGCGGAAACCACGATCGATCGATGGCCAGCGGCAACCAGTGCGCGCCCGACTTCCAGTGCAGAGCGCTCGGCACCGCCGGTATCGAGTCTGGGCAGCAGTTGTACGACGACTAGCTCGCCGTTCAACGTTGCGGCCCGGCGCTGATGCCGTGATGCACGGCGAAGGGGCAGTCCCGGAAACTCATCTCGCGATCAGGTAATTCGGACGCGGCTACTCGCCACGATCAGGCGACCAGGGTGTAGTGCGCACCACAATACGGACACTGGACGCGACCACCCGTCGCGGCCTCGACGGCAAGGTAGACGCGCGGATGCGAGTTCCAAAGCGCCATCGCAGGCATCGGGCAACACAGCGGCAAGTCGGCCGCAGTCACCTGGTAGCGGTTCTCGGCATTGGCAAGAATGTGTTGCGTGGCGACGGGTTCGGGGTGGGACATCGGTACGGGCTCAAAGACGGCTGCTGGTGGCCGTCATCTTAGCAGCCAGTCGCGCTGGCCCTGTCGCCGCCCGTCTGTGAAATGGTTGCGAGACGCCGCGGTCGAAAATGCCGGGTCGTCCTGCATCGTTTCCGGCTTCGGGTCTAGAATGGACGTTCTGCAATCCCTTCATTCAGCTTGCGAGGTAACGAGATGGATACGGAAACGAACACGCCACCCAACCCGCCGATGACACCCAACAATCCCGACACGGGATCCGGACCGGACTTCAACCGAATCCTTGCGCGAGCGAAGGCCATCCTGCTGACGCCGAAAACGGAGTGGCCCGTGATCGCCACGGAGCCGGCCAGCGTGTCGGGTCTCTACAAGACCTGGATCTGCGTGATGGCGGCGATTCCGGCCGTGTTCGGGTTCATCAAGGGCAGCATCATCGGCTACACCATGATGGGCGCCTCGATGAAGGTGCCGTTCATGGCCGGCATCTCGAGCATGATCCTGACCTACGTGGCGACCTTGGGCGTCGTCTACGTGGTCGCTCTCGTCGTCGATGCATTGGCACCAAGTTTTGCCGGCGAAAAGAATTTCGTGCAGGCGCTGAAAGTGGTTGCCTACGCCTACACGGCGAGCTGGGTCGCCAGCATCGCGGTCATCCTGCCGGTGCTGGGCGGTCTGCTGGCGATAGCAGGAGCGATCTACGGCATCTATCTCATTTACCTTGGCCTGCCGCACGTCATGAAATGCCCACCGGAACGCGCTGGCGTGTATACCGCTGTCACCGTCGTGGTTGCCCTGGTGCTGAGCCTGATCATTGGCGCGGTCATCGCCGGCATGGCTGGCGCTGGGGCGATGATGAGCGGCGCGGGATACGACCGTGGTGGTCGCTCGGAAAACAACGTCACCATCGACAAGGATTCCACCCTCGGTAAATTGGCCAACTACGGCGCCAGGATGGAAGCGGCCGGCAAGCGGCTTGAAGCGGCCGGCAAGAGCGGCGACAAGGACGCGCAAGCGGCGGCCGCGACGGCGATGCTGGGCACGGTGATGGGCGGCGGCGACAAGGTTGCCGCGCTCGCTCCGTCCGACCTCAAGGCGTTCGTGCCGGAATCGCTGGCCGGCATGAAGCGCACCGAGTATTCCGCCGAGCAGAATGGCGCAATGGGCATGCAGATGTCGGTCGCGCACGCCACCTACAGCGACGACGACGGCCAATCGCTGCGTCTGTCGATCACCGATGTCGGAAGTGCCAAGGGCCTGCTCGGACTGGCCAATGCGGTTGGCATGACCAGCGAACGCGAGACCGACCACGGCTACGAGAAGACCTACACGCAGGATGGGCGCCTGATCCACGAAGAATGGAACAGCCAGAGCAAGCACGGCGAGTACAGCGTGGTACTGGGTGACCGCTTCACGGTGGCGGTTGAAGGAACCAGCGACGACATCGACACGATCAAGGACGCGGTCGGTTCGATCGACCTTTCCGGGCTGGAGGCGCTGCGCAACCAGGGCGTCAAGCGCTAGAAGAGGTTCCGTTCGACTATTGCGGTTTTTCGAACGATCAGACCAGGTCGATCAGCAGGAATTCGCCATCTTCGCGAACGCGCAGGTCGATGATGTCCTGATCACGAATCGCAATGCCATCACCGGCGCCAGCCGTGAGGTCACCGCAGTCCACACCGCCACGCAACACCTGCAGCCATGCCTGTCGCTGCGCCGTCAGACGATAACGTAGCTGTTCTCCCGCTGCACCGCGCGCGACGCAGACCGTCGCTTCCGCGCGCAGCTCGATATCGGCGTCAGCATCGGCACTCGCCGCAATCCTCCGAAAACCACGTCGCAGCTCGGCGTCGCCGCATTGACGCACGCCGCAGCGTGGAGCAGCGTTGACCACGGTTGGCTGCAGCCATAGCTGCATGACGCGGACCGGTACTTCGCCGTGGTTGCGCATGGCGCAACCGATTCCGCTACCAGCGCTCACGCAAGCAAAACTGCCCGGGCCGAGTGCGTGCGTAGCCTCGCCGACCAGGAGTTCGACATCGCCATCGATCACCCAGGTGATGATTTCCATGTTGGCGCGGCGCTCGCTGTCGAGCACGACGCCTGCAGCGAGACGCACCTCGTCGAGCACGCGTAGCGCACCCGATCCCATTCGTCGCGCGTCGAAGAAACTGCCTGACGAAAATTGATGGAGCCTCTCAAGTCCCGCTCGATCCGTGACCCCACGATCCATTCCGCGCCAAAGCGTGAGCATGGTGAGAGTGCTGGCGGCCGGCGGCGACGTGGCGCTATGCGAGCCACCGCCTTGACGAGACGGTGGCTTGCACGCGACGACCTACTTGCTGCCCATCGCTTCGACGGTGATGCGTACCTGGATTTCGTCGCTGACCTTGGGCACGTACGCGCCAACGCCAAAATCGCTGCGCTTGAGCGTCGTGGTTGCGTCGAACCCGATCGCCGGCACCTTCTTCATCGGATGCATTTCAGCCTTGTTGAGCGTGGCCGCGAGCACGACCGGCTTGGTGACGCCGTGAACGGTCAGGTCACCGGTTACGGTGAACGCATTGGTTCCGGCTGCCTTCTCGACCTTGCTGCTCTTGAAGGTAATGTCTGGAAACTTCGCCGTGTCGAAAAACTCGTCGGTCATCAAGTGATCGTCAAGCTTGCTGACATGAGTATTCATTCCGGCAAGCGGGAAACTCACTTCGACCGACGATGCTTCCGGCTTGGCTTCATCGAACACGATGGTGCCTTTCGCCTGACCAAGATGGCCGGTCGGATTGGAGTAACCGAAATGATTCCAGGTAAAGAGGACGTCGGTGTGACCGGGGTCAATCGTGTAGCTGACCGGCGCGGCAATGGCGGCGGAAGAGCCCAGGATGATGGCACTGGCAAGCAGGCTGTTGCGAAGCATGAGATGTCTCCTGTTGTGAAGGGATGGGCGTAGCCAACGTCGATTATGCAAGGATGTCGAGCCTAAAGAATGCTGCACGCCTCGTCGAATGAAAGTCGCGGGCTGCGTGGAAACAGCACGCTGGGGTCGCCGTATCCGATGTTGACCAGGAAATTGGACTTGATTGGCGTGTCCTTGAAAAATTCCGCATCGACCTTGTCGCTGTCGAAGCCGGACATCGGGCCGCAATCCAGTCCCAACGAGCGCGCCGCAACGATCAGGTAAGCGCCTTGCAGGCTGCTGTTGCGAAATGCGGTGGACGCGATCAACTCGTCATCGCCGGCGAACCAGCTACGCGCATCGGCGTGCGGGAACAGCTGCGGAAGTTTTTCGTAGAACTGCTGGTCCGAACCGATGATCGCCGTGACCGGCGCGGCAATGGTCTTGTCGCGATTCATTTCCGACAAGGCCGGGCCAAGCCGCTGCTTGGCTTCCGCCGACTTGACGAAAACGATGCGAGCCGGACAGCAATTGGCGCTGGTCGGGCCGAACTTGGTCAGGTCGTACAGCGCATGCAACTGGTCGTCGCTTACCTCGCGCGACTGCCAGACATTGTGGGTGCGCGCACTGCGAAAGAGTTGATCGAGGGCTTGGGCATCTAGCGAGGAAGTCATGGGTGTGCGTTCCCTGGAGGGTGATCGAGATTGGAAAGTGATCCAGCGAGACAGTGTAGGCGCTCATGCCGAACACTTCAGACGCGGCACCGCGAAAGAATGCCGCGCCATCGTGCACAATCGCGCTTGAATGGCAGATGCGCGACGCGCCAACGCGGTCCGCACGATCGTGGCGCAGGGTTAAACAGGCAATGACGGAAACCGAGACCTGCTGGGCGATCAGCGATGGCGCTGCCGGCAACGAGCGGCAGGTGCTGGCCCTGGCGCGTGCGCTTGGCCATGTACCGCGCATAGTGCGAATCTCGTTGCGCGAGCCGTGGGCGACGCTGGCGCCACGATTTACGCTCGCCGCCCGTTCGGCCATCCACGTGCTCGACGGCAGCGCCATCGTACCGCCATGGCCGGCACTCGCGATCGGTTGCGGTCGCCGCGCGGCGCTGTTGACCCGGTTGATGCGTGAATGGAGCGATGGCCGCACCACGACCATCCAGATCCTCGACCCGCGCATTTCCAGTTCGCGTTTCGACCATGTGATCACGCCCCAACACGACGCCATGCCGGGCGACAACGTGATCCGCACGATCGGCGCATTGAACCCGGTCGATGATGCGTGGCTGTCCGAAGCCCGCGCCGGCCACGCGCACTTCGCCGAATTCGCGGGCCCGCGTCACGGCGTTCTCATTGGTGCAAGCAATCGCGCCCAGCGCATCGACCCTGCTTATTGCGAGGGGCTGATCGAGCACTGTCGAGCCATGCACGCCAACGAGGGCGGCAGCTTCCTGGTGACCGTATCGAGGCGCACTTCGCCGGACGTTTCCGAATTCCTGCGCTCGGCGTTTGCCGGGCTGCCGGGGATGTTCTGGGCGGGCCCGGATGACGGCGACAATCCGTATGCCGGAATACTGGCGTGGGCGGATCGGCTGATCGTTACGCCCGACTCGGTGAACATGCTCAGCGAAGCCTGCGCAACCGGTCGACCAGTCTGGACCTACGCACCGAAACCGATCGTCGGCAAGCTGGCGCGTTTTCATGGTGAACTGATCGGCGCCGGTTACCTGCGCGCGCTGGGCGACACCGATCCGCGACCCGCCGTTGCGCCGTTACGGGAAACCGCAGCAGTCGCCGAACTGATCCAGAGCCGGATTCGTAACGCATCGAGTGACCCTGTCCAGGTTGATCGTTGACGTGGGGTTCATCCGCCGCCGCCGATGATCGTCGGACACCATGCCGTCGAATCCCGGCGCGCTGATCGCTTAGCGTGCCCAAGGCGGTGTGACCCAATCAATCGATAAAACCCGAGGAGACCGATCATGGCCACGACCCGCGAAACCAAACAGGAAATTGAAGAAGGTGCCGAAGTGGCAGCGAATGCAGCCAGCCAGGTTGGAGCGACATTGAAGAGTGGCATCGACCAGACCACCAGCGAGCTGCGCCGGCTGGGTAATCGGCTGAGTGCGAATGGCGCCAATCTCGAAGAAGAACTTCGCGATGCCGGCGAGCGCTTCTCGGACGGCTTCGGCAAGATCAGTACCGCCACCAGCGAACAGATCCGTGCCAACCCGCTGGCAGCAGCCGGTATCGCATTCGCGGCTGGCTACGTACTGAGCCGCCTGTTCCGTAGCCGCTGATTCCTCGTCGCGCGCGATGAATCCCGACCAGCCGCCCGAACTTCCGACACCTCCGGACGTCGCTGCCGAAGAACAGTTCGCCGAGCAACGGGCGGAGGTGGACAAGGCGACGCTAGAAAGAAAGCCGCGGATTGGCGGCGGCGATGACGTCTTTGACCAGGCGCGTGAGCTGTTTCATGCCGCCATGGAAATCGTCACCGCGTCGTTTGCCTTGGTACGCGCGGAGTTCCACCTTGCCAGGAATTCTGCCCTCTTCCTGTTGGCGATGAGCTGCGTGCTGGTCGTGTTGGGAGTGGGAACGTGGCTCGGACTGCTCGCCTTGCTCGCTGCCGGTGTGGCACGACTTGCAGGTAGCTGGTCCGTAGGGATTGCCAGCGTCGTGCTTATCAACTCAATCGGAGGCGTCTGGGTGTTCTTCATGATTCGTCGTGCATTCCGTGACATGAGCATGCCGCGCACACGCCGGATGATCGCCGGCATGCGACCGCAGCAAAAAGCGCCGGCGGAAACCGCTGACGACGAGCCTGCCTCGTGAACCTCAAGGCACTGCGTCTGGCGGCGGACTTCGCTGCGCATCGTCAACACTTGCGCTATGACCAGCTCAAGGACGCTTGGCGGCCTTGGTGGATTCGGCTGCGGCCGACCGATCACCCAGGCTCGATGCTGGCTGCGAGCTTCGCGGTCGGAGCATTGATCGCTCGGGTACCAGGTACCGTGTTGTTGGGATCAGCCAGCACGGTGCTCGGCATCGCATCGTTCTTCCTGCGTTCGCCAGTCAGCAGTCTGGTGGTCGCCGCCATCGCAACCGCGCGTACGAAGAAGCCCGGAAAGCTCAGCACAGGTAACCGCCCGTCCGCCGATTCACGGCTACCGCTGCGACGCGAGCCCGTCGGCTGACCGCTTGCGGCTGATCGTTTGAGGCTGGTGTTTGGGAAATTTGGCTTGCGTGGTTCGACTACGAACCAGGCCGCGATGCTGGAGATCAGGATTTGAAGTCTCCCCCTGCGCTGGGCAACCGCAGGGGGAGCAATCGGGTAATCGTGCAGCACTTTCTTGGTATGGGTTCTGCGTGCCGCCGTTTGAACCGGACGGGAAGTCGCAGAGTGTCGCGGTGTTGCTTTACTTCTTCTTTGCGGTCTTGGTGGCTTTCGCGGCCTTGGCCGGAGTTGACTTCTTCATTGCTGCCTTCTTGGCAGGTGCCTTCTTGGCTGCTTTCTTGGCTGGCGCCTTCTTTGCCGCCTTCTTGGCAGGTGCCTTCTTCGTTGCCTTTTTGGCAGGTGCCTTCTTCATTGCTGCCTTCTTGGCAGGTGCCTTCTTTGCTGCCTTCTTGGCGGCCTTCTTTGCTGGTGCTTTCTTGGCAGCCTTCTTGGCGGCCGGTTTCTTTGCTGCTGCTTTTTTCATAGCCATATCGCGTATTAGCTCCTCGTCAGTTGGCAGGTGTTGCCCAGTAAAAGCGTGAAGAAACGCCTCGCACAGCAGGTCGCTGTTTGTGGCATGCCGCAAATTGTTGACCTGGCGGCGTGTCCGTTCGTCGGACAAAAGTTGAAGGATGTGTACAGGGATCGAGACGGTGATTTTTCTTACGGCTCCCGATTTGGAACCGTGCTCGATGTAGGGTGGAACGAATGGATCGGAGTTGTAGCGTGAAGCCATGTTTTCCAACAGCACCGTTGTCGATGACGCGAAACCTATTCTTGTCGCGCAAGCGTGTCAACTGCATTTTTCATTCGACGCAACGTATCGGATCGACGCGGACTGCTGCAGCTAGCATGGATCATCGCGCAGAGATTGCTGAATGACGTAATCGTTTGGACGTCTATACGTCTAGACGGCAATATGCGAATACCGTTTATGGTAGCTGGAGAGCAAGCAATGACGCGGCCTGTGGCGGCTTCGCGCATTTCGCAAAGCGTTATCGTCGTGCTTCCTGATGATCGTAATCGACGTGGAAACAAAAACGCCCACGCAAGATGCGCAGGCGTTTTCTTCGCATGATCGCCAGTTGAATGGCGATGAAAAGTTTTTTTCCGTTACGTCAGTTTCGAGCGCAACGCGTCAGCGAATCGATCCATGTCCGCATCGGTCTTCGTCTCGGTGGCGCACACCAGCAAGGCATCGCCGAGATCGGGATACTCTTCGCCGAGCGCGAAACCGGCGACGATTCCATCACGAGCAAGTTCCTCGACGAGGCTGGTTGCATCACGATCGAACGCGATCGCGAACTCATGAAAGATCGGACGATCAAACAACAGTCGTGCGCCAGGCAACTTCGCGAGTCGGTCACGCAAGGTGCGAGTGTTCGCCATGCTGTTGGCCGCGATGCGACGCAGACCTTCCGGTCCGGTGATCGCCATGTAGATGGTTGCCGCAGTCACCAGCAATCCTTGGTTCGTGCAGATGTTGGATGTCGCCTTGGCGCGACGAATGTGTTGCTCGCGCGCTTGCAATGTCAACGCGAAACCGGGCTTGCCATCGATGTCGGTAGTGCGACCGACGATGCGACCCGCCATTTGCCGAACGAACTCCGCCTTGCAGGCAAGGATGCCGAAGTAAGGGCCGCCTGAAGACAACGGCACGCCCATCGGCTGGCCATCGCCGCAAACGATGTCAGCACCCGTCGTGCCCCACGCGCTCGGTGGCGGCAGCAGCGCCAGCGACATCGGATTGATGACGCCGATCACCAATGCATTCTGAGCATGCGCCCAATCGGTCAATGCATCGACATCTTCGAGCACGCCGAAGAAGTTCGGTTGTGGGATGA
>JBBSLA010000056.1:0-17994 GCA_038255665.1 Lysobacterales bacterium
GAACTCTCCGGCGGCCAGCAGCAACGTGTCGCCATTGCGCGTGCGCTGGCCGGTTCACCAAAGGTTCTGCTCGCCGACGAACCGACCGGCAACCTCGACAGCTTGATGGCGCGCAGCGTGCTGGAGCTGATGGAAGAGATCAACCAGCAAGGCACCACCATCGTCATGGTCACGCACGATCAGGAACTGGCGGCGCGCGCGCATCGCAACGTGCACGTGATCGACGGCCAGGTCACCGATTTCGATGGCGAGGTCAGCCTGGCCACGCCTTCCACCGGCGTCACCGCAACGGCGTGATCGACTGCGACCAGCCCGGAGAACCTCATGTTCAATTATTACCTGCAACTCGGCCTGCGCAGCTTGAAGCGCAATCCCATTCTCACCGCGCTGATGGTGCTCGGCATCGCGCTCGGTATCGGCGCCAGCATGACCACGCTGACGGTGTTCCACCTGATGGGCAGCGATCCGATTCCGTGGAAGAGCGACAAGCTGCACTATGTGCAGCTAGACAACTGGAGCCCGGACGAGCCCTATCGCGACAATGGCGAACCGCCCGATCAGGTGACGTATCGTGATGCCGTCGCGTTGATGGCGGCTGGCAAGGCCGACAAGCAGTCAGCGATGTTCAAGATTTCGCTGCCGGTGCAACCAGCCAATCCCGAGGTCAAGCCGTTCCGTTCGCTGGGCCGTGCCATCTATACCGATTTCTTCGGAATGTTCGAGCCGCCTTTCAAGTATGGCCAAGCCTGGAGCAAGTCCGAAGACAATGAACATGCGCGAGTCGTCGTGCTGAATCAGGAAACCAACGAAAAACTGTTTGGTGGTGAAGACAGCGTCGGCAAGAGCGTGCGACTGGATGGCATCGACTACAAGGTGGTCGGCGTGCTCGATCGTTGGCCGTTGCGTTTCACCTACTACGACCTGACCAACGGCCCGTTCCGCAACATGGAAAACTGGTGGATTCCGTTTACGACGGCGATCGATCTGAAGGTTCGCGCCAGCGGCAATAACCAGTGCTGGAAATCGCCAGGCGGCGATGGCTGGGAGGCGTACCTGGAATCGGACTGCGTCTGGATCCAGTTCTGGGCCCAACTCGATTCGCCGGCACGACTTGCCGAGTACAAGAGCTTTCTGGATGCCTACGTCAACGAACAGAAGAAGCTCGGACGCTTTCCGCGCCCGCTCAACAACCGATTGCTCGATGTCAACGAATGGACGGCCAATCAAAAAGTGGTGTCCAACGACGTCAAGGTGCAGGTTGGACTCGCGTTTGCGTTCCTGATCGTTTGTCTTGTAAACACCGTTGGCCTGCTCCTGGCCAAGTTCACGCGCAAGTCCGGCGAGGTCGGCCTGCGTCGCGCGCTGGGTGCAAGTCGCAACGACGTGTTCCGACAGTTCCTGATTGAATCCGGCGTCGTTGGCGCCACGGGCGGCCTGATCGGATTGCTGTTGACCTGGCTTGGCCTGATCGGCGTGCGCGCGTTGTATCCGGACCTGAAATCGGTTGCAACGCTGGACTGGTCAATGATTGGCATGACCGTGTTGCTCGCGATCGTCGCCGCCCTGCTCGCAGGCCTCTACCCGACCTGGCGTGCCTGCCGCGTGCAGCCCGCTGCCCAACTCAAGATCTGACCGGAGCCGACCATGGAAATCCGTCCCATCCTTTCCGCCCTGATGCGCAGCAAGGTGTCGATGATCCTGATCGGCCTGCAGGTGGCGCTCACGCTGGCGATCGTAACCAACTCATTATTCATCATCGGCCAGCGCCTCGAACGCATGGACCGCCCCAGCGGCATGAACGAAGCCGATACCTTCACGATCTCCAGCGTCGGCTTTGGCGAGGGCTTCGATGCGGCGCTCACCCAGCGGGCCGATATCGACCTGATCCGCCAGTTGCCCGGTGTCGCCGCCGTCACGCCGACCAACACCACGCCGCTCAGCAATGGCGGTTGGGCTTCTGGCGTGCAGTTGCAACGAAGCCAGAAGACCTCGACCACCGACACCGCCTACTACTTCGTCGACCAGAACGGCATCGACGCGTTTGGACTGAAATTGATCGCGGGACGCAACTTCGAGCCTGGCGAAATCGCCTTTGCCAACTTCAACGACAAACTCAAATTGACTCAGGTCATCATGTCGCAGGCGCTGGCCCTCAAGCTGTTCCCGGATGGGGACGCCCTGGGCAAGCAGGTCTACATGGATGACGAAAGTCCGCCGACGACGATTATCGGCATCGTTGAAAAAATGCAGCAACCCTGGGTGAGCGCAGACTCGATCGAGCAAAGCAGCCTGGTGCCGTTCCTCATGCCTTATGGCAACAGCACCCGCTATCTGGTGCGTGCCGAACCGGGTCGTCGCGATGGAGTCATGAAGGCGGTTTCCGACGCCTTGGTCGCCAGCAACAGCAGCCGCATCGTCGGCAGTACGTCATCGCTTGAGGACACCCGCAAGGAAGCGTATTCCGGCGACCGCGCGATGGCGATCATCCTGATCACCGTGATCACCTTGCTACTGGCGATCACCGCGCTTGGCATCGTCGGCATGGCCAGCTTCTGGGTCGCGCAGCGGACCAAGCAGATCGGCACGCGACGTGCGCTGGGTGCCACGCGGCGCGACATCCTGCGTTATTTCCAGACCGAGAATTTCGTCATCACCACGCTGGGACTTGTCGTCGGCGGCATACTCGCCTACGCACTCAGCTTGTGGCTGATGCAGAACTTCCAGTCGCCGCGATTGCCCTGGTTCTATGTGCCGGTCGGCTTCGTGGTGCTATGGATGCTGGGCCAGATCGCCGTGTTGGGACCTGCGCTGCGCGCCTCACGCGTGCCGCCGGCAGTGGCGACACGCAGCGTCTGATTGCGCGATCATGGCTATCAAATGCGCGCGAAAGTAATTTCCCAAGCAACCCTTTGCGGCGCGCCTGCATCCATGCAGGCATGCCGCGACACCACGACGAAACCAAGCTGATGCGCACCGTACTGGTGATCGACGACAACCCGGCCGTAACCACGGCACTGGACCTGCTGTTGGGCCTGCATGAAATTCGCACGCTCACTGCGGCGACGCCACGGCAAGGCCTCGACCAGCTCGCCCGCGAGTCGGTCGACCTGGTCGTGCAGGACATGAATTTCAGCGCCGACACCACGTCGGGTGAGGAAGGCGTTTCGCTGTTCCGCGCGATCCGGGAAGCCCATCCGGATTTGCCGATCATCCTGCTGACCGCGTGGACGCATCTGGAAACCGCCGTCGAACTGGTCAAGGCGGGTGCCGCCGACTACCTCGGCAAACCCTGGGACGACAATAAACTGGTCGCCACCGTCGAGAACCTGCTGGAACTCTCGCAGGCAACGCGCGAAGTGTCGCGTTATCGCGGAGAGCGCCAGCGTCGTCGTCAGCAACTGGAACAGCGCTTCGACCTGCGCGGCATCATCTTCGCATCGACCGCGATGGAGCGGCTGATCGAACTCGCCTGCCAGGTCGCGCGCGCCGATGTGCCGGTGCTGGTCACCGGTCCCAACGGCGCCGGCAAGGAACGCATTGCCGAAATCATCCAGGCCAATTCGTCGGTGAAGGCCGGTCCGTTCGTCACCGTCAATTGCGGTGCCTTGCCATCGGAACTGATCGAGGCGGAATTGTTTGGCGCGGAACCCGGCGCTTATACCGGCGCTTCCAACAAGGCGCGCGAAGGTCGCTTCGAAGCCGCCGACGGCGGCACCCTGTTCCTCGATGAGATCGGCAACCTGCCACTGGCGGGACAGATGAAATTGCTGCGCGTGATCGAGACCGGCCAGTTTGAGCGGCTGGGTTCGAACAAGACACGCAAAGTGCAGGTTCGGGTGATCTCCGCGACCAACGCCGAGCTGCCGGCGATGATCAGAGATGGGCGCTTCCGCGAAGATCTGTACTACCGACTCAACCTCATCGAGCTGCGCCTGCCGCCGCTGGCCGAACGCAGCGACGATATCCTGCCGCTGGCCGACAGCTTCATCGATGCACAGTGTTCACTCGACGAAGCGGCACGGGAAGCGCTCGTCGAACACGCCTGGCCAGGCAACGTGCGTGAGTTGAAGAACGCGATCCAGCGTGCCAGCCTGCTATGTCGCGATGGGGTGATCACGGCGCGTGACTTGGGACTGCAGTCGCCGCGAATCAATGCGCCCCGACTTTCTCCCGATGCCGAGCCCGACAAGGCCGATATCGAAGCTGCGCTTGCCAAGGCACGCGGCGTGATCAGCCAGGCCGCTGCGGCGCTCGGCCTGTCGCGCCAGGCGCTGTATCGGCGCATGGATAAACTCGGCGTCGAACAAACGACCTGACCAACGTCGTTCGTCGATGTCGCCGTCCGCCGCACTTCAATCTGCGGACCGCACTATGGGCGAAGACCACGCGTCCCAGCGGCTGGACGCGTGACACGAAAAATGCGTCGAACAGCAGTGCGCGTTTGCGCGAATAACGACTATTGCCGGTATCGACGACTGACGGTTCACTGCGGGCGCTTGAAATCGCTGCCTGGCCTCCATGCCGGGAACGCGGTCGCATCGGCGAGCTTGCTGCCGACCGTGTAGATCGTCTGCAGGTCCTGGACCACGCCGCGGAAATCCCAGTTCGGGTCGTACTCGTCGCTCGGCTTGTGATAGCGGCTGGTGACGTAGTCGGCGCTCAGGGCGCGGCCCTTCTCGATGCCGCCGTCGATCAGGTCAACGCCGGTACCTGCATACAGCGACGGCACACCGGCGCGGGCGAAGTTGAGATGATCGGAGCGGAAGAAGAAGCCTTTCTCCGGCGCGTCCTCGGCGTGGATGCTGCGACCCTGCGCATCGGTCTCGACTTTAACCAGGTCATCCATTTCCGACTGGCCCAGGCCCAGCACGGTGAGGTCCCTGGTCGGACCGATCATCAGCAGCGCGTCCATGTTGATGTTGGCAACCGTCTTGTCGAGCGCGAAGGTCGGATGGGCCACGTAGTACTGCGAGCCGAGCAGCATGGCCTCTTCCAGTGTGAATGCCGCAAACACGACGCTGCGCTTTGGCGGCGTTGGCTGCTTCGCGAACGCTTCGGCAATTTCGAGCAGGCCCGCAACACCGCTGCCGTTGTCGACTGCACCATTCAAGATCTGGTCGCCGCTGAGGCTTTCATCCTTGCCGAAGTGATCCCAGTGCGCGCTGTAGACGAGCACTTCGTCCGGGCGCTCGCTGCCCTTGATGACGCCGATCACGTTTTGCGATGACGACGTTTTTACCGAACTGGTGAACTGCGTTGATAGCGTTGCACCCAGTTCCCTGGGCTTGAATCCGGGCAGGTCAGCCGACGCTTTCAGTGCATCGAAATCCTTGCCCGCGGTCGTGAACAATCGGCGCGCCGCGTCGGTGGTCAGCCAACCGCCCACCTTCAGGCGTGGCGCCGGGTCTTCACTGCCCGGAAGGCTCTGGCGATCGCCGCCCCAGCTGTTCTGGACCACTTGCCACGGATACGCGGCGGCATCGGTCTCGTGGACGATGAACGTCGCCGCTGCGCCTTGCCGCGCGGCTTCCTCGTACTTGTAGACCCAGCGGCCGTAGTAGGTGAGCGTGCGGCCCTTGAACAGGTTCTCGTCCTGGTTGCCCCAGCCTGGATCGTTGACCAGCACGATCAGCGTTTTTCCCTTCACGTCCAGTCCGGCATAGTCGTTCCAGTTTTGCTCGGGCGCGTTGACGCCGTAGCCGATGAACACGATGTCCGAATCCTTGAGATCGATGTCCTGCGTGTTGTCGAGGCTGCCGACGACCATGTCGGTGTTGAAGGCGAAATCGGCGCTGGCTTCGTTGGCTGCCGTCACCGTCAGTTTGACGTTCTGCTGGTCGCTGACCCGTGCCTCCACCATCGGCACCGTCTGCAACCATGCGCCGTTGTTACCGGGCTTCACGCCCATCTGGGTGAACTGGTCGACCAGCCATGCCGTGGTCAGGCGCTCGCCCAGTGTTCCGGGCTTGCGACCTTCGAACTCGTCGGACGAGACGCGCTTGAGCCTCGCGGCGTAGTCTTCGGCCGTGATTGCCGCGACCGTCTTGCCGTCGATGGTTGGAACGACGGGCGCGACTTCCGCAGCTTCCGCAGTGGTCGGAGCGGGCGAGGTGCCCTCAGCAACCGGAGTTTCCGGCGCGCGATCACAGGCAGCGAGTACCAACAGTGAGCTGATGGAAAGAGCAAGCAACGTTGTCGTACGCATGGAAATCACCGCAACCTGGAAAGTGGGCATTCTAGGCTGGTGCCTGTTAGCAACTCATTGACG
Source organism: Lysobacterales bacterium (assembly GCA_038255665.1). Taxonomy (GTDB): domain Bacteria; phylum Pseudomonadota; class Gammaproteobacteria; order Xanthomonadales; family Rhodanobacteraceae; genus Dokdonella. The sequence continues at coordinate 6,269 of JBBSLA010000056.1, forward strand.
CACCCCCGAACGGCTGCCGCGTCCAGTCGCTAAACTTCGCGGTCCGCGACCTCGATCGGGAGCGAAGGAGCCGAGCATGACCGACAACGATTCGCGCAACGACATCACCCGCGAACAGGCCCAGGACGCGGTGCGCGTGTTGCTGCGCTGGGCCGGTGAGGACCCCGCCCGAGAAGGCCTGCGCGATACGCCCAAGCGCGTCGTCAACGCCTATGCCGACTGGTTCTCCGGTTACGCGGTCGATCCCGAGGATTACCTGACCCGAACCTTCGAGGAAGTCGCCGGTTACGACGAGATGGTGATGCTGCGCGACATCGAATTCGAATCGTTTTGCGAGCACCACATGGCACCGATCATCGGGCGCGCGCACATCGGTTACCTGCCGACCGACAAGGTGGTCGGCATCAGCAAGCTGGCCCGCGTCGTCGATGGCTATGCGCGGCGTTTCCAGGTCCAGGAAAAACTGACCGCACAGATCGCGCATTGCATCGAAGAGGTGCTCAAGCCGCGTGGTGTCGCCGTGGTGATCGACGCCGTGCACCAGTGCATGACCACGCGCGGCGTGCACAAGCGCGGCGTGTCGATGGTGACCAGCCAGATGCTCGGCACCTTCCGCGAGGACGCGCGCACCCGCGCCGAGTTTTTGCAGTTCATCGATGGCGGCAAGCGACGCTGACGGTGAGTTCCACCGAAAAACCCGACGCGCCATCGTGCGAGCGTAATCGCGAGCCGATCCTTGCCGTGCTGGCGGAGTATTTTCCCGGTGACCGGCGCGTGCTGGAAATCGGCAGTGGCACCGGCCAGCACGCGGTGCACTTCGCGGCGGCGATGCCGCAGTGGCGATGGCAATGTTCGGATCGAGCGGAAAACCTCCCCGGCATCCGTTTGTGGCTCGACGACGCCGCGTTGCCGAACACGCCCGAGCCGATCGAATTCGACGTCGCCAGCGACGACTGGCCGCGTGATCGCTACGACGCGGTGTTCAGCGCAAACACCCTGCACATCATGGGCTGGGACGAAGTGCAGGATCTGTTTCGCGGCCTGGCGGACATCCTCGAAGCCGATGCCCGCGTCGTGGTCTACGGCCCGTTCAACGTCGACGGCCAATTCAGCAGCGACAGCAACGCGCAGTTCGATGCGTCGTTGAGAGCGCGTGCGCCGCACATGGGAATCCGCGATCAGTCGGCCGTCGATGCGCTCGCGCAGGCGGCCGGACTGGAGTTGATCGCTGCCGTCACAATGCCGGCCAACAATTGTTGCCTGATCTGGCAACGCTTGCGCTGACACGCTGTCTGGAAATCATCCGACCAGCTGCAAAAGAAAACGGGCGCGGATTGCTCCGCGCCCGTCGGTTTCAACTGATCAGCTTCCGCTTACTGCACCATGAACTTCTTGGTGTCGACCACGTTGCCGTCCATGCTGATTTCAACGGTGTAGCCACCCAGCGGCCAGCCGTCCGGCTTGGCAATGTGGAAAACGGTCACGGCAGGGCCGGTCGGGGCGATGGTCTGCGTGCTTTCGTTGACCATCTGGCCGTCCTGGTACATCCACTTTGCGGTGATCGGCGTGCTCGCGCTGCTGCCATTGGTGGCGACCGAGGCGTAGATGGTGTCCGTGCTGCCAAAGGTTTCCGTTGGCGCGGTCACGCTGTTGCTGGCGTCGACGGCATTGCCGAGAGTCACTGCAGTCAGGGTGACGGCCGACATTGGCGCGGCCGGTGGCGGCATGGCTTCCGGTGCCGGCATCGGTGCGGGTGCTGGCGGCATCGGCTGCGGTACCGGTTCTTCTTGCTTGCCGCAGGCGCCGAGCGCGAGTGCGAGTGCGAGTGCGAGTGCGAGGATGGTTATGGAAGCGACTGTCTTGTTGTTGGATTTCATGGCGATATTCCTCTTGAAGGTGGGGATCAGGCGTCCGCGTCGGCCGCCGGAATGTTCAATACCTGGCCGGGCTTGATGCGGTCCGGATCGTCGAGCTGGTCGCGATTGGCGTCGTAGATGCGCGGCCACAGAGTGGCCTTGCCATAGTGATGCTTGGCGATCAGCGACAGGCTCTCGCCCTTTTCAACCGTGTGGGTAGTGCCGGCATGCTGGACCGTCTCCGCGGTCGACCTGACGCCGCTATGCACGTTGCCGAAATCGGCTTTCGGTGCTTGCGGCGCGCTGGAACCAGCGCCGCTTTCCACATTGGAAAAGTCCGGCTTTTTGATTCCGGGATTCACGTTGGGAAAAACGGGGCTCTGCACGTTGGAAAATTCGAATTTTTTGTCGTTGCTCATCTGGATGCGCCCTCCCTAATGTTGCGCTGCCAGAACGTTACACTGCCGACCCATTAAACGATCGTTATTTTCGGGCGCTTCGATTTCGCGGCCACCTCTGCTGTTCAGCTTCGCCGGACAGGGCGATGAGACGCGCAACTCGCCGGCCCGAATCGACCGCGGCGCGCCAGCGAGCTCTTCCCTGCGCGCAACGCCGCAATGCGGCGGTCATGATGGCGGGCGATAATCAGCAACCGCAGACGCCTTCCTCCTACCTTTTCCATGCCTCGCCGGAACGACACGTCCATCATCATCGCCATCGTCGTGTGCAGCCTGATTTCCGGCTGCGCCGCGACGCCGTCAGCGCCAGCCAAGCGGGCTTCGGTGCAGCCCATTGCCGTTGCGACCGTTGCCCATCCGCGCGGTGAGACGCCGGAATGGTGGTTCCGCAATGGTGCGGCGGCGGCGCTCAAGGCCGGCGCGACTTCCGCTGGGCAGCCGCGCAATGTGATCGTGTTCCTCGGCGATGGAATGAGCCTCACCACGATTGCGGCGGCGCGCATCCTGGAAGGCCAGCGCAAGGGTGAATCCGGCGAAGAGAACCGCCTGGCATTCGAGGACTTTCCTCATACGGCGCTAAGTCGAACCTATAACGTCGACGCACAGACGCCCGATTCGGCGGGCACGATGACCGCGATCATGAGCGGCGTGAAGGTTCGCCTCGGGGCGATCGGCGTCAACCAGCGCGCGCCGCGCGGAAGCTGTGCGGCGGCGCAAGGTAATGAAACGGTCAGCTTGCTCGAACTCGCCGCCGCTGCCGGCATGGCAACCGGCGTTGTCACGACCACCCGCATCACCCACGGGACGCCCGCCGCGACTTACGCCCACGCCAGCGAAAGGCAATGGGAAAACGACACCAAACTGCCAGCCGCTGCGGTCGCCGAGGGCTGCACGGACATCGCTCGCCAGTTGATCGAGTTTCCGATCGCGGGCGGCCCGAACGTTGTGTTCGGCGGTGGCCGTGGCCACTTCCTGCCGCTAGGCGTTGCCGACCCAATCGACGCAAACGAACAGGGCGTTCGCCGTGATGGTCGCGACCTGACCGCCGAATGGGCAACACGTCCGGACGCTTCATACATCTGGAGTGCGCAGCAACTCGCCACGCTGGACCCGGCCCGGAGTGAGCACGTGCTTGGACTTTTCGCCTATTCCAACCTCGACTACGATTTTGAGCGCCGCCAGCATCCCGGTACTCAGCCAAGCCTGGCGGAGATGACCCGCGCCGCGATTGGCTTGCTGGAAAAGCGCGGGCACGGTTATTTCCTGGTCATCGAAGGCGGCCAGATCGACGTCGCGCACCATGCAGGCAATGCCTTCCGCGCGCTTGACGAGACGATTGCATTCTCGGACGCCGTGCGCACGGCGGGCCAGCTCACGTCGGAGCAGGACACGCTGATCATGGTCACCGCCGACCACAGCCACGTGCTGACGATGGCCAGCTACCCCAGTCGCGGCAATCCGATTCTTGGGCTGCTGCGCGGTATCAATCCCGACAAGGAAGGCGAGCAGGTTTTGGTCAAGGACCTCAATGGAAAGCCCATCACGACCTTGAACTACGCCAACGGGCCGGGTTTCAGCGCCGAATCGGACCAGCAGCCGGAAGGGCCCAAGCAATTCCCGCATCTCCCGAAAAGTGCCGGAGTACGCGGGCCCCGACCCGACCTGACCAAGGTCGACACCACCGCGCCGGACTACCTGCAGGAAGCCGCGATCCCATTGCGAAGCGAAACCCACAGCGGTGAAGACGTGGCCGTCTTTGCACGCGGTCCCGGTGCGGCGGCGGTGCACGGATCGCTGGAACAGAACGTGTTGTTCCACCTGATCGCCCAGTCGCAGCCGCGCATCCGCGCGCAGTTGTGCAAGATTGGCAGTTGCAATGCCGACGGCGTGCCGGTCGAACTGCCCGCGCTGGAGGCGCTGCGCAAGACGGCTCGCTGAGGACGGATCCGGCTGTTCGGCATACCGCAACGCCACCCAATCCACGAGAAAGCCGCGGATTCGTGTAGAATTCGGCGGCTGCGCCGGCAGGATAGCCGTGGGCACGGGCCGCAACGCCCAACTTGCCAACTTAGGATCGGCACCCGGCATCCCTTTCGTCACCCACGCAGCGCTTGAAGGCGCTGCGTTCGTTTCATACGGAAGGGCGCCATCAGTGCACGGCGCGCTGTGGCGAAGATTTGACCAAACCACTCGGCAGGCACGGCATGCGCCCGCCGGCTGGAACCAGACACCCTTAGCAGAGAACACATCATGGCCAGGCAGAAAGAGCTCAAGCTCTACCGCAATATCGGAATCATCGCCCACATCGATGCGGGCAAGACGACGACCACCGAGCGCGTGCTCTATTACACCGGGCGCAAGCACCAGATCATCGACGTCCATGACACCAAGGACGGCAAGGGCTCGACCACGACCGACTACATGGAGCAGGAGCGCAAGCGCGGCATCACCATCCAGTCCGCCGCTGTCTCCACCGAGTGGAAAGATCACCAGATCAACGTGATCGACACGCCCGGACACGTCGACTTCACCATCGAAGTGAACCGCTCGCTGCGCGTCCTCGACGGTGCCGTGGTGGTATTCGACGGCGTTGCCGGTGTCGAGCCGCAGACCGAAACCAACTGGCGCCTGGCCGACCAGTACAACGTGCCGCGCATGTGCTACGTCAACAAGATGGACCGCATCGGCGCCAGCTTCGAGCATTGCGTCAAGGGCATTCGCGAGCGCCTCGGCGCAAACGCCGTGCTGTGCCAGATCCCCCTTGGCAGCCACGACGAGTTCACCGGCATGGCTGATCTGATCGCCAACGTCGGCTACATCTGGCAGAGCGACGACAAGGACAGCACATGGGAAACCATTCCGCTGGACGAAATCGCAAACCATCCGAAAATCAAGGCGCTCAGCTCGACGCGCGACCACAAGTGGGTAGCCGACCTGGCCGCGCTGCGCGAAGAGGCGATCGAAACCGTCGTCGAATTCGACGACGAGGCGATGGACGCCTACATCACCAACGGTGAAATACCGTCGATGGAAACGCTCAAGCGTTGCATTCGCACCGGTTGCGTTACCGGCAAGCTGGTCCCGGTGTTCTGCGGTTCGTCCTACCGCAACAAGGGCGTACAGCAGTTGCTCGACGGCGTCGTCGACTACATGCCCTACCCCGGCGAGAACGGCGGCATCTCGATGGTCGACGTCGATGGCAACATCATCGGCGAGCAGGAAGTGACCGACGATGCACCGGCGCGCGCGCTGGCGTTCAAGGTGATCAACGACCAGTTCGGTGCACTCACGTTTACACGCGTCTACTCCGGCGTCATCAAGAAGGGTGACACCCTGATGAACGTCACCCGCGGCAAGAAGGAGCGTATCGGCCGCATCGTCGAAGTGCAGGCCAATGCCACCAAGGAAATCGACGAAGTGCGCGCCGGCGACATCTGCGCGTTCGTCTCGCTTAAGGAAACCGAGACCGGCGACACCTTGAGCGACCTGTCGTCACCGATCCTGCTCGAGCGCATGCGCTTCCCCGATCCCGTCATCAGCGTGTCGGTCGAGCCGAAGAGCCGCAACGACATCGACAAGATGTCGACCGCGCTCTACAAGATGGTCAAGGCCGATCCGTCGCTGCGCCTGGAAGTGGATGGCGAAACCGGCCAGACCGTGCTCAAGGGCATGGGCGAGTTGCACCTTGAAATCACCATCGATCGCATGCGCACCGAACTCGGGGTGGAAGCGAACATGGGCAAGCCCAAGGTCAGCTTCCGTGAAGCATTCGGCGAGCGTGTCGAGCACATCTACACCCACAAGAAGCAGTCCGGTGGTTCGGGCCAGTACGCTGAAGTGAAGATGGTCTTCGAGCCGGGTGAGCAGGGTTCGGGTGTGGTGTTCGTCGACGAGATCGTCGGTGGCCGCATCCCGCGCGAATTCATCCCATCGGTCGAATACGCGATCAAGACTGAAGCCAATCAGGGCCAGATCGCCGGTTACGAAGTGGTCGACTTCAAGGCACGGCTAATCGACGGCAAGTACCACGACGTCGACTCGTCCGCACTGGCCTTCGAAATCGCCGGCAAGCAGATGTTCCGCGAGGCTCACAAGATGAGCAAGCCGAAGCTGCTTGAGCCGATGATGAACATCGAGGTGGTCACCGAAGCGGATTACCTTGGCGACATTATCGGCGACATGAACCGCCGTCGCGGCCAGGTGACCGACCAGGGCCAGAAGGGTCCGCAGGCATTCGTGCAGGGCTTCGTGCCGCTGGCGGAAATGTTTGGCTATATCAACTTCCTGCGTTCCGCGACCAGCGGCCGCGGCAACTTCACGATGATCTTTGATCACTACGCCGAAGTGCCGACCAGCCTGGTCGACAAGCTGATGGAGAAGGAAGCGAAGTAATTCGCGGACTGCTCCCGGCCACGGATGGCCAAGCACAACGCCCGCGTCTCGCCCTGCGAACGCGGGCGTTGTCGTTTCAGGAAACGCGGTTGGATCAGGACGCTTTGGTTGGGCTGGCCGGGTTAGCCCGATTGTTTGCGACCGCGCATGCGTGGCCGCTCAGCTGGCGCAAGCGGAGCTCCGAACAACCACAGCGACAGGTCAGCAAGTTCTGTTTGCCAAGGCCTCTTCCAGCAAGACTGGTGCGCGTATGAGGCAACGGAATCGTTGCTCAGGTCAAACCAGTCATCGGTCCACATGCGCCGTGCGGCGCACCATCGAGATCACCAGTGCGATCACCGCCAGTGGCAATACGAAGCCGATCATCGCTGTGCTGAAGTCGCCCAGCGCCGGACTGTGCTGGGCAGTGAGAACCAGGTAAGTCAGGTAAGCCGCGTACAAGCCCAGGAGCACTCCGCCCTCCCAGCGCGCAATCTCGCGTCCGGTGATGAAAACGGGCAAACAGGTCAAGGCGACGGCAACCATTACCCAGATGTCGAAGGACAGCAGCGCGGGAGGTATGACCAGCCCCGCCTCGCCTGCGGCCAGACCCGAAAGACCCACACAACCAAGAAGATTGAAAGTGCAGCTCCCCACCACATTGCCCACTGCAATGTCGCGCTCGCCCTTGATCGCCGCCATCACCGAAGTCGCTACTTCCGGCATCGACGTGCCCGCAGCCACGATGGTCAGACCGATCACCACGTCGCTGACACCCAGCGCCTTGGCGAAAATCACCGAAGCCGAGACCATCCAGTTCGACCCCAGAACCAGCAACACCAAGCCCGCGACGATGAGCATGATCTGCACGGGCAGTCGCCCGTCCCAGCTATCCGTTGTGGCAGGCGGAAATCCTGCGGCGTACTCGTTATTGGCAGCCTGCGTTTCGCTACGCGACTGCACGACCAGAAACGCCGTGTAGGCCAGCAGCAGCGCGAACAAGGTTGCTCCCTCCACCATCCCCACCCGTCCGTCCAGCGCGAACATCAGCAGCAGCAGCGAAGCGCCGAGCATGATCGGAACCTCCTGTCGAATCAGCTGAATGTTGACGACCAGTGGGGTGATCAGTGCCGTAATACCCAATATAAACAATATGTTGAAGATGTTGCTTCCGACCACGTTGCCGACGGCGATGTCGGTCTGCCCGTCCAACACCGCCCCTACGGAAACCGCCATCTCGGGTGTGCTGGTGCCGAACGCGACAATGGTCAGCCCCACCACGAGTGGCGAGATTCCGAACGAGAGCGCCATTTTCGAACCGCCGCGTACGAGCAACTCGGCCCCGGCCGTCAAAGCGACGAGACCTGCGAGAAACATCAAAATCGTCAACCTGCCTCCGAGTCGCGCAACATGCGCTTGATTTCCGCCAGATCTGCCCGTATTTCGCGCATTTCCGCGTGAGAATCGGCTTCAATATGATCGCGCGCATCGTCCACCGCAGCAACGGTCGTCTCGGTCTCCGTGCTGACGAAGGTTTGCATGGCGCTGACGATGACGCCGATGAAGAGGTTCAACATCGTGAATGTCGCGACGAGGATGAACGGGATGAAGAACATCCACGCGTAGGGGAACACCTCCATTAGCGGTCGCACGATGCCCATCGACCAGCTCTCGAGCGTCATGATCTGAAAAAGCGTGAATAGCGATTGGCCCAGTGTGCCGAACCATGCCGGAAAGTGATCACCAAATAGCTGGGTCGCAATCACGCCAAACACGTAGAACACGAGCAACAGCACCATCGCAATCGACAACAGGCCGGGTAGCGCCGCAAGCAGCCCGCCGACGACCCGGCGCATCGACGGCACGATGGTCAGCACTCGCAGCACGCGAAGCACGCGCAATGCGCGCAGCACCGCAAACGGGCCGCTGGCCGGAACCAGCGCGATTGCGACCACCACGAAGTCGAACACGCTCCACGGATCGCGGAAGAACGCGCCGCGCCAGGCGACGATGCGAAGGCCGATCTCCAGCACGAACACGGAGAGCAGTGCCTGATCCAGCAGCCGCAGCCAAGTGCCGTGGCTTGCCATTACCGCGTCCGACGTCTCCAGCCCGAGAACCAACGCGTTGAGAATGATCAGGGCCAGCACTATGTGGCGGACGGCGGCCCGGTCCAGGAAACGCTGCAAAAGGCTGGGACCGGTCGTTGTCAGGTTGGCGCTATCGAAAACCATCATCAGTAAAACAACTCTCTAAAAGACGGATGCGACACCGGACTCAACCGCATGACACGAACCGCAACGGGCGAGGCCACCCGGTCAAGAGCGCGCGGTTTTGGCAACGACGCTGACCTCGCCAGTCGCCATGAGAAATACTACCGGAGTGGAAAGATCGCATTCCGGCGAGGCTGGTCTTTCCACTGCCGGCTCGATCAAGCACGGCGGACCATCGAGAGCACACTGCGAGCATCAAGCGTTTTCGCCTTGGCCTGGATATCCGGCAGGTATCGGGCGCTGAGGCCTTTCGCTTCCTGCATCGTGCTGGCGTAGGCCTCTTTCAACATCTGCGTGGAAAGTTGGCGACCGCCAGCGTAGTAGCGCTTTGCCACATGGCCCAGTGCGTAGGTGGTTGCAAAGCTCATGCTCGAGCTGACTGCCTGTTTGCCAACGCCACCCAAGAGTCCCCCTCCGATCTTGCCGAGCAGCCCGCCCAGCAGTTTGCGACCGGCCTGCTCGAGATACTGCGACGTCAGTCCAACGCCTGCGGTGGCCAGGAAGTCCTTCACGTGTCCGCTGTCGAGTTCAAAACCATGCGCCTTGCCGATCCGATAGACCAGCTTCATCTGCAACGGGATGATCGCCATGGTCGAGAGCGCCTCGGGCAGTAATTCGAGTGCGCCGTTCACGATGGCGGCATTGAAGATGGCGCCGTCGAGTTCTACCTCGCTCATGGCGGCTTGCACCGTCGGCTCGCCGTCGCTGGTCATCGGCAGCAAAGCGATAGCTTGCGCCTCGTCCTTGTATGTCGTCGAAGCAGCTGCGTCGAGTCCGAGCGCCGTGCTCGCGTCTGCCAGAAAGCGCTGCTCGGCGTCGGAAAGCGCGCCATCGGCATCGCAAACGCAGACCGCCATTTCGTAGGCAAGTCGTTTCGACTGCGCGCTTTCCAATTGTGTAACGACGTCAGGCAGCGTGACGCGCTTCATGAGCACGTCTTGATAGATCGTCGCCAGATGAACCGGGTCGCTTTGCTGGAATCCATCCGCCACGCGCCTGATTTCCTCACGCTCGCGCTCATGCTTCTCGCCGTCCGCGAAGGCGGCGAGCAGGCTCAGTGCAAGGACGGCACGGGTTTCTTCGGGTGACATGTTGACTCTCCAGTGATCAATACGGTTTGTTCGAAGGCTTCAGACCACGGGCGTCTCGGCTTTGAGCACGGGCGTGCTGAAGCCGGCTGCTCGGAACCGGGGCGTTTCGATGACGCGACACGATAGGTGATCGATCAGTCACAAAAAAGCAGACAATTGCGAACTATCACATCGAAAGAAACGAAACATGGGCTTGAAGTTCAATTACCGCCATCTTTACTACTTCCTGGTCGTCGCCAAGGAAGGGGGGATGGCACGCGCGGCCGAGCGCCTCGGCATGGCGGTGCAGACCGTCAGCGCGCAAGTGCGCGAGCTTGAGCGCTCGCTCGGCGTGGCGTTGCTGAAGCCGGCCGGCCGCGGCGTGGTCTTGACCGAGGCGGGCAGCATGGCCATGCAGCAAGCAGAAGAGATTTTTCAGTTGGGCGAGACACTGGCCCGCACGGTTCGCGATGCAGAGGCGTCGCCCGAAATGCGTCTGGCGGTCGGCGTGGCGGACAGCGTGCCAAAGTCGGTGGTCTGGCACCTGATGCAGCCTGCCATGCGCGACGCGAACCTGCGTGTGTTGTTCCATGTCGACGAGTTCAACGACCTGTTGGCGGACTTGGCATTGCACCGACTCGACGTGGTGCTTGCGGATCGCGCCGCTCCGCCCAATCGCAACCTCAGGCTCTACAGTCATGCGCTTGCCGACTCCCCGATCAGCTGGTGGGCAGCACCATCGTGCGCAGAAGCGGCACGTCAGGATTTTCCCAACAGCCTAGCGACCGTCCCGGTCCTGTTGCCGACGGAGCACTCAGCATTGCGAACGCGGCTGGATCACTGGTTCGCGCGTCATGGCATTCAACCCAACATCGCCGGCGAGTTCGAAGACAGCGCATTGCTCAAGTCGTTCGGGGCCAGCGGCATGGGTGTATTTCCGGCACCTGACCTCGTCCACGATGAACCAAGCGCCAGCCATGGAGTTCAGCGCGTCGGGCTCTGCAAAGGGGTAGAAGAGCATTTTTTTGCAATCGCCACGGAAAAGAAAGTGATGCATCCGCTGGTCGAACGTCTGTTGCCGACGGCGTCGCGATTCAATGAGTCAAGATCGGGTGCTTCGTAGGACTGTCGGAGACAGGACGGTAGAGTCCAGCACGGGTGTAGCAATCCGTCGTCGAGCGTCTACTTGAAGTGGAGCTGGTCGTCCGGCGGTGGTCCCGACACGTCGTTGGAAATGTCAGCCTGATCGCGCGAGTGCAGCGCGGCGACATAGAGCGCCAGTAGCCACCAGAACAGCAGCCCCCACCACGCCGAAAAAAAGGCCAGATGGGTGTTGAGTGGAAACGTCATCGCGACCAGCGCGAGCGCGGGTGCGAGCGCTTGCTCGCGTGCCTGCACGGAGGCACGCAGCCATGCGCTTACCGCGAGCGTCGCGCCAAACAACCACAGCAGCAAACCGATCACGCCGGTTTCCGACAGCACTTCCAGCACGATCTGGTGTGCGTGCGAGGCACCCGTATCGCTCGTGGTCTCAACGAAACGATCGCCCTTCGCGGCGTAGTCGGGATAGGCGTAACGAAATCCGCGCGCGCCGACGCCGGTCCACGGGTGATCTCCGATCATGCCGCGTGCTGCGCCCCAGATGCTGAGTCGACCCGCCGACGCTTCATCGACGGCTTGGGTCGTGCCCTGCAAGGC
>JBBSLA010000057.1:0-17969 GCA_038255665.1 Lysobacterales bacterium
CCGTAGTGCAGGTGCGGGCCGGTCGAGCGACCGGTGCTGCCGACGCTGCCCAGGCGATCGCCGCGCTTCACGGTGGCACCGTTTTCCACCGCGAGGTCGGAAAGATGGAACACCATCGTGACCAATCCACCACCGTGATCGACGACCACGGTGTTGCCGGTGAAGAACTGTTCTTCGGCCAGTGTCACCGTTCCATCGGCACCCGCGACCACGGGCGTACCCTTGCCAATCGGATAGTCCAAGCCACTATGGCGACTCTTCTCCTCACCGCCGTTGTAAACGCGCAGTTCGCAGAAATCGCTGCGGTCCTTGGTGGCGACGCCCTTCGCCGGCGGGCCCAGCGGAAGCGAGAACGTCGGCTCGGCATCCGTGCCTGCGACGGCGTTCAAGATGCGCGTGCGGTCCTCGCCGCTGCGCTTCTTGTTGTCGTCGCTGACCATTGTGTACGTGTCGCTGTCGAGGGTGATTTCGGTTTCGGTGCACTCGCGTTCCATCACCGTCAGTCCGCCGAGGGTGCGCTTGCCGTCCTTGTCCCACAGCGCGATCTCGTGGCTGCCGGTGCGTGTGCCGAGCCCGATCGGGTAATAGCAAACGCCTTCGATGGCGGCGTAGCGCTTGCCGAAGATGCCGCATTCCTTGGCATCCATGCCGGACCAGCGGGCGACGCCGCCTTGCAGTACTTCGGCGGTGTTGCCTTGCGTGGCGCTGTCGGCTGCGTAGCCGGTTCCGGCGCTGGCCATCAAGGCGATGGCCAATGAAGCGGTGAGCGTGTGAATGGTTCGCATAGTGGTCCCCTTCTGCGGTGGCGCGAATCGCGCGACCCATCATTGTGACCAGCGTGGCTGAACGCGGGCACGGCCCCGATGGATGACGATCGGTTTGCCAGCATCGACTCATCCATCAAACAGGCGACCGGGGCCCGATGAATTGTCGTCGCCACCAGATGCGCGTCTGGCTAAAAGAACGCCGCGACGCCGATGTCACGCAGACCCTGCGCTATCCTCCCGGCACGTCTTGCTGGAGTGAAAAATGGTTCGTCCACCGCTGCGTTACCTGCCTTACCTGATCTGCATCGCCGCGTTCATCCTGGCGATTGTCTATTGGCAGACCGGGTGGGGTTGGCGCGTGCTTGCAGTGCTGGCCGGTACTTTGACGCTGTTCGGCTCGATCGACCTGTTGCAGCAGACCTCTACGCTGCGCCGCAACTATCCGCTGATCGCGCACTTCCGTTATCTGTTCGAGGCGCTGCGGCCGATGTTGCGCCAGTACATTGTCGAAGCCGACGACGACGAGGTGCCGTTTTCGTACCAGCAGCGCACGATTGTCTACCAGCGTGCCAAAAGCGAACTTGAAACGCGGCCGTTCGGCACCGAGCGCAACGTCTACGCGGACCGCTACGAGTGGATCAATCATTCGATCGCACCGAGCCATATCCTGGATTGCGATTTTCGCGTGCCGGTCGGAGGTTCCGCGTGCACGCAGCCGTATTCGGCCAGCGTGTTCAACATTTCGGCGATGAGCTACGGCTCGCTGTCGCCGAGCGCGATCCGTGCACTCAACAAGGGCGCCAAACTCGGCGGCTTCTATCACGACACCGGCGAAGGTTCGCTGTCGTCATACCACCGCGAAAACGGTGGCGACATCGTCTGGGAGCTCGGCTCAGGCTACTTCGGCGCTCGCAACGACGACGGAACGTTCAACGCGGAGAAGTTCGCCGAGAAGGCAACCCTCGACCAGATCAAGATGGTCGAATTGAAACTCTCGCAAGGTGCCAAACCTGGCCACGGCGGCATGCTGCCGGGTCGCAAGGTGAGCGAGGAAATCGCGGCGACGCGCGGCGTGCCAGTCGGCGTTGATTGCGTTTCGCCGTCGGGCCACAGCGCGTTTTCGACGCCCGAAGACCTGCTCGGATTCGTAGCAAAAATGCGCGAACTGTCCGGCGGCAAGCCGGCCGGTTTCAAACTGGCGATTGGTCATCCCTGGGAATGGTTTGCCATTGCCAAGGCGATGTTGACCACCGGCATCCGGCCCGACTTCATCGTTGTCGATGGCGCTGAAGGCGGCACCGGCGCGGCACCACTGGAATTCGCCGACCACGTCGGCACACCGATGGCCGAAGCGCTGATGCTGGTCCACAACACGCTGGTGGGCCTGGACCTTCGCCGCGAAATTCGCATCGGCGCTGCCGGCAAGATCATCACCGCGTTCGACATCGCCCGCACCATCGCGATCGGCGCGGACTGGTGCAATGCGGGCCGTGGCTACATGTTCGCGCTGGGCTGCATCCAGTCGCAGACCTGCCATACCGACCGCTGCCCGACCGGCGTCGCCACGCAAGATCCAATGCGCTGGAAATCGCTGGACACCGACGACAAGGGCACCCGCGTACATCGCTTCCACGCCAACACCCTGCGCGCGCTGAAGGAATTGATCGAAGCCGCCGGCCTGGACCATCCCGGCGAACTCGGCCCCGAACACATCATCCGCCGCATCTCATCGACCAAAGTGCGCTCCATCGCCGGCCTCTATCCACACGTCCGCCACGGCGAGTTGCTCAACGGCAGCATGCCCGGCCACCTCGTGTTCGAGCGATTCTGGAATCTGGCCCGACCCGACACCTTCAAGGCGCCGGAAGGCATTGCCGACATGAGCTGGTCGGAGACTGCCTAACCCTTGTTGGCACCTTGATTGTACACACTCATTGCAAGCAACTTCCGCTGTAGCACCAACGGGCCGATGGAGAGACGGCATGACGACTCACGTGTCGTCATGTACGATGCGGCTCTGTGCCCCGCTGTGGGTTCTACTTGGCGTCGGGAAGAATGAGGTACTTCTTCGCGGGCAGTGTTGTATTTCTTCTATGCGGCTGTGTGTCATTTCCAAAGTGCTCCGAGGTACGGCGGGATTCTGGGTGGCATGCCGTTGCACAATCGGATGCGACCAAGCTGGCCCGTCTTGCCGCAGAGGAGGGCCGCTTCCTGGATCGCGGCGTGTCTTGGGGGCAAGAGTATTGGTTTGAAGATTCCTCAGGAAGACTCATGCTTTGCGCCGATGAGTGCCCTGATACAAATGAGGTCCTCGGCATCGATATTCGCTACCAGCTCAATTTTCGGTTGCGTCGTGGCGCTTGGGAGTACGAAGCTGCCACCACGCCGGTGTGCTCGCCCAGAGAAGCATTGGGGTCAGATATAGCAAAGTAGCCCTCAACTATGGCTTCCAACGCCGCCATACAACTGCGCGATGCCTTGATGCCAGACCTGATTCCAGCGCCCGAGGGCTAGCCGTCAAGCGATGGTCGGCGTGTCGCCTGATAATTCACTCAAGTCTGATCCGACCAGGATTTTGTAGACATCTTCGAACGACGCCAACACTCCGGCGTGGATCCCCTTGCGGCCCCCTGCAGCGCCTTCTTGAACTCGCTGCGAATCCGGGCACTTGCCCGGACTTCGGGCGAAGTCCATCCTCCCCCTATGGCACCACCACTCAAAATCGTCGTTGAGCGGCACTCCGATGGCTACGTGGCCTATCCACTCGGGATTGCTCGGGGGGTGGTCGTCGGCCAAGGTGATTCCTACGAGGAAGCGCTGTCGGACGTTCGTTCCGCAATCGCGTTCCACGTCGAAACCTTCGGTGCAGCAGCGCTCGAATCGGTCGAAGATGACCCAGTTTTGGAAGCCTTTGTGGCCGAGACCGCCGTCCCCGCCTGAGCTTTCCGTCTCACACCGGGGCCAAGTTTCCTGTCGATGCGCCCCTCGATAGAGTCCTTCGCGCTTTTCGGACGCTCGGATTCCAGGTGATTGGTGCCGGGAATCACATCTCGCTGGCTCGAACCGAACTGGACGGATCCGTTACGCCCATGACGCTGCCAGGACATCGAACGATCAAGGGTTCAACAATCCGAACGGTTCTGACCCAGATCGGCACGTCACGCGACGATTTTTTGAGTGCCTATCAGGAGTCATGAGGCGTTCGCCATCCGACCATTCGCCCGCTTTTTAACGTGCGCGACTGAATCGCTTCCGATTCCTCACCGGCTATTTTTCCGTGAACTACCCAGCTTGCGGGTCAACGTATTGCGGCTGACACCGAGTTGTTGAGCGGCATTCTGGCGATGGCCATCGTGGAAATCGAGCGCGGCTTCGAATACCACTTGCTCGAATGCGGCCAGCGCTTCGCCGTGAATTTCTTCGCGACCGCTGGCCAATGCGGCGTCGGCCCAGTGGCGAAGTTCGACGGTCCAGTCCGACGATGCAATCGGTGTCGAATCGCGACGCAGTACGCGTTCAAGATCAGCCGCGTCGACATCGCGACCGCTTGCAAAGGCGCTGACGCGGCGACAGACGTTGTAGAGCTGGCGCACGTTGCCGGGCCAGTCGTGCTCGCGCAACAGTGCCAGCGCATCGCGACTGAATCGCTTTCGCTCGGTGCCCGCTTCGTGGGCTGCGCGGGCGAGGAAGTGCGTGCTCAACATGGCGATGTCATCGCGGCGCTCCCGCAGTGGTGGCAGGTGAATGCGGATCACGTCGAGTCGATGCAACAGGTCGGCGCGAAATTCGCCGCTGGCGGCTTTTGCGTCAAGGTCTTGATGGGTGGCGGCGAGGATGCGCACGTCGGCACGCAGCAAATCGCGACCACCGACGCGGTAGAACTCGCCAGCGGCCAGTACGCGCAGCAAGCGTGTTTGCAGCGCTAACGGCATGTCACCTATTTCGTCGAGGAACAGCGTGCCGCCAGCGGCTTGCTCGAAGCGTCCGGCATGGCGACGCATGGCGCCGGTAAATGCTCCGGCCTCGTGGCCGAACAGTTCGGTCTCCAGCAGTTCCGATGGCACGGCGCCGGCATTCATTGCGATGAAGGGTTTGCCGGCGCGTGCGCTTTCGCGATGCAGTGCATGCGCGACCAGTTCCTTGCCGGTCCCAGTTTCGCCTGTGATCAGTACGCTCAAGCCACTCGCGGCGGCGCGGCCGATTTCGCGGAACAACTCGCGCATTGGCGCACTGCGGCCGATCAGTTCGGCATCGTCGTTTGACGAGGTCGTCGTGATTTCATCATCCGTGGGCGCAGCGGGTTGCTGCTGCAAGGCGCGTTGCGCCATCTCCACCGCGCTGTCGAGGTCGAATGGTTTGGGCAGGTAATCGAACGCGCCGAGCCGATACGCTGCGGCGGTCGATGCGACGTCGGTGTAGGCGCTTATCACGATCACCGGGAAGCGCGTCGGCAACTTGGCTAGCCGTTCCAGCAACTCGAAGCCGCCAATGCCGTCCATGCGCACGTCGGTGAACAACACGTGTGGCGTGGCTTGTTTGAGCGCGGCCAGCATCGCTTCAGCGTCGGCGAATTCGCGCACGTTCAAATGGGCATCGCGTAGCGCGCTCGCAAGCACGATGCGGATGCTGCGGTCGTCATCGACGATCCAGGCGCTGTCATTCTTCATGGCTGGCTTCGCTCGGCAGCAACAGGGTGAAGGTGGTGGCGCCGGGTTGGCTGCTGTGGCGCAGTTCGCCATCGTGTTCGGCCGCGATTTCGCGAGCCAAGGCAAGGCCAAGACCAGTGCCGTTGGCGCGACCGGAAACTAGTGGCTGGTAGAGCGTTTCGGCAATCGTCGCCGGCACGCCGCGACCATCGTCGATGACATCGACGCGCAAGGCCTGGCGGCGCAACCGCGCGCCGACACGCACGCCATGCTCGACGCGCGTGCGCAAGGTGATCGTGCGCGCGGCGGCCTCAACCGCGTTGCGGGCGAGGTTGAGCAAAAGTTGTTGCAAACGATCGTCGTCGCCGAGCGTTTTCGGAAGGCTGGGGTCGTAGTCTCGCTGCACGCGTGGTGCGTCGGCTTGCGCGCCAACCAAGGCCGCAACGCGTTCCAGCGGCTCGTGAATGTTGATCGGTTTGCGACGTGGTGCGGCACCATCAATCAACAGGCGATCAGCGAGTGCAGCGAGGCGATCGGCTTCGGCAATGATCAAGCCGGCAAGTTCGGTCAGCTCCTCGCCGACCACACGGCGTTGCAGCAACTGCGCCGCACCGCGCATCCCGGCCAGCGGATTCTTGACCTCGTGGGCAAGGCCGCGCAGCGAGGCCGACAGATCGTTCGTTGCTGCCGCCGGCCGAACCGCATTCGCGGTCGGGTGCACTTCCAGCAACAGGCCATCGTCAATCGGACTCAGGGCAAGATCGCAGACCAGTTCGCGTTCGCCGCCGCTGGCAATACGGACCTGCCAGAGCAACACGTTGCGATGCTCGTCGAGCGCGCGCCGTGCTGCCTGTTCCAGCCGTGGCGGCTGGTCGTCCAAGGTCATCAACGGCGCGCCGACCCAGCGCTTCATGCCCGTAGCGAGCAATTCGGCCAGCGCGGGATTGAGCGACGCGATGCGCAGGTCCGCGGTGACGCGGGCGACACCGGTCATCTGCAGATCATCGACATCCAGGCTTCGCGGCGCATCGGTTTCGGCCATTCCGCGAGCTTAGCGCGCTTGCACCAAATTGGTGCGGTTTGGAGTTGCGCGTTTTGCGCTTTGTTGGTGTCCCGGAGCCCGTTGTGGCGATTGGTTTAGGTGATGTCTACGGCACGGGCGACGCAAATTGCCAAAAGCGACACCACCCAAATCCCTCGTCATTCCTGCGAAGGCAGGAATCCATTTTGATCTTCGTCAATTTGCAGAAAGAACAGCGAAATCAGAATGGATTCCTGCCTTCGCAGGAATGACGAAGAACTATTTTTGCTCGGCTGCGCGAGGATGACGAAGTGGTATGAATTGGCGTGGTTTGGTGCGCGATCAACCCGTTCCGGGAGACGGTCCCGCATTCACCGGCGCCATCACCTCAACGCCACCGGCCTGTGCTATCGCCAGTTTGCCGCGCACGGTGAGGTCGCTGATGAAACTGAATTGGTCGCTGAGGTCGAACGGGTACGCTTTCAGCCGGTAATGCGTGCCCCACGGCGTTTCGTTCAACATCACCACCGCCGGCTTGTCGTAGTTGTAGAAAGCGCTGGTCACCGCGACATCGCGCAGTGCGGCGCGCATGCGAGCGGCATCGTGGTCCGGCGCGAGGTAGAAATCGGCGATGCACATCAGGGTGCGGCTGCCATCGTTCGAATTGGAGATGTTCTCTTTCCAGATGGAATCGTGCGGAATCGTGACGGTGTTGTCGGCGGCAGTGACGATGCGGATTGAGCGCATGCCGACAAATTTCACTTCGCCGTAGTCGCCATCGATCTCGACCCAGTCGCCGGGCCGGTAGGGTCGCTCTATGATCGCCACCACGCCGGCGATCAGGCTGCTGACGTAATCCTTGAACGCGAAACCGATCGCCACGCTGGCCGCACCAGCGATGATCAGGAAATTCTGGAAGGTGATGTTGAAGATGATCGGCACCACCCACAGCACGGCCACGATCAGAAGCACCAGCCGGATGATCGGCACCGCACCGAGCAGGTAGAGTCGAAACTGCTTGGGACCGCGTTCGGCGAGGTAGGGCAGCACCTTGCGGAACACGAAGATTGCAAACCAGATACCAACGACGATCAGCGCGATCCTGTCGAAGCTGATGTCCTGCAGATCGTTGATCAGCTTGACCGTGGCTTCCTGGCCTTCCTCGGCGGGCTTGGCCATCACAGTCGATCCGTTGCAAAACCCGCTGCGGACAGCCCGCTGCGAATGGATGGATAGGCGGCCGGGTGACACTGGAAGGCGTCGCCGTCGCGGTGGATGAAACCCGCGGTGCGCAAGGCCGCCAGTACCGCAGCAATGCCTTGCACCGGCAAGCTCAGCGCGAGGTCACTTTCGCTGAGTTCGCCGTGGATCAGCAACGACTGCAACACAAGCAATGCCGATTGTCGCGAGCTGCCGGGCAGTTGGAATTCTTCCAGCGCCTCGATCCACAGCGTCTGCTCGTCCCGTTGCTCGTTGTTCGCGTCGTCGCTGTCGGTGTGCACATCACCGTTCTCGGCGCGCAGGCTGCGCCGCCACAAATGCCAGGCCACCCATGGAATGCCGAGACTGGTTGCGGCGAGGGTCTGGAAATAATCGTTCTCGAGCTTGCCGTCCTTGTCGACAGCCATCACATCCTTGCCGCTGTCGGACTGCCGGAAACGCAGCGATTGCAGGCCATCCTCGCCGACCAATTCCGAAAACCAATGATGCAAGCGCTCAGCGTCGAACGCCTGGAAGGTGATGCCGCTGGGCAGGACGAGGTCGGCATCGACCGCGGCAACCAGGTAGCGCCAGGCCCAACTGTTGCAGCCGATCAGGCAGGGCCGGTCAAGACGATCCAGCGCGCCCAGCAACCGGCGCACGCGGCCAAGGCCATCGTGATGGCGCAGGAACCAGTGTTCCAACCGCGGTATCACCAGAACGCCGTCGCCATCCAGATCAGGTAGTGGACCGTCGACCGCGCCAATCAGCTCGGAACGCGCCGGCGGTTCGAGAATTTGATGGCTGTTCCGCTCAGCCCAACTGCGGATAACGCAGCTGCGGTCGCAGGGCGGCAGCACAATCAACATCGAACGCGTCAGCGGGTCGGGTGACGAAACACGCGCTGCAATCGTCTGCTCAAGCTCTCGCTTCAGCGGTCCGCACGAAGGCGGCGCGATCACGTTATCGAGCACGCTGCGGGTGATGCGTTGCAGCTTGTCCTTGGCGACGGCCGGCTCGTCGTCGTCGCGGAACCGGCTTGCGATTTTGTGGCTAACCCGCTCGACCCATCGCCGCACGGTTTCCTGGGTCGGCATGGCCGGCCACTTGTACGTGCCCAGCGGGACAAAGCTCGACTCTTCGGTGGGTGACGACAAGATCGGTTTCCTGATCGATGGACGGACGGCTGGCCGCTCTTGCGATGCTAACCGAAGCCGCCCATGGGGCGAGCGGTGTTGCATCTCGTCTATCATCGCCCCTCGTTGCGCGATGCGCGAATCCGATTGAAGTGCGAGTTTATGCCCGACTTGTTCAACGTCATCCTGCTCGGCATCATCGAAGGCATCACCGAGTTCCTGCCGATATCGAGCACCGGTCACTTGCTGATCGCGGAACAGTGGCTGGGCCAGCGTTCGGACACATTCAACATCGTCATCCAGGCGGGTGCCATGCTGGCGGTGACGTTGATCTACTGGCGCCGTATCGTCGACCTGCTGTTCGGCTGGCGCGACCCGGCCAATCGCGACTATGCGTACAAGCTGGCACTGGCTTTCGCGATCACCGCCGTTCTCGGCGTGGTCGTCAACAAGCTGGGTTTCGAGTTGCCGGAAAGCGTGACGCCGATCGCGTGGGCGCTGATCATCGGCGGTGTCTGGATACTGATCGCCGAAACCATCGCGGCACGCCGACCGGTACTCGACAGCGTCAGCTGGAACGTCGCCGTGTGGGTCGGTATCGCGCAGGTCGTTGCTGGCGTATTCCCCGGCACGTCGCGCTCCGCCGCGACCATCTTCATCGCGATGCTGGTCGGTGCCTGCAGCCGCGCCACGGCAACCGAGTTCGCGTTCCTGGTCGGCATTCCGACCATGTACGCCGCGAGTGCGTGGTCGCTATGGAAGGACTCCGACGCCCCCGACAGCCCCGACGAATGGCGGGCGCTGCTGGTCGGTTTCGTGGTCTCGGCGATCGTCGCCTTCGTCGTCGTCAAGTGGCTGCTCAGCTACATCCGCACCCACACTTTCACGCCGTTCGCGTACTACCGCATCGCGCTGGGCGTGGTGCTGTTGCTGCTGCCGCTGGCGAACTGAAACCGGGTTGCTGCGTTATCGCAGCGCGGGGTTCATCGTGTAGGTGCCGACGATCACCGCAGATGCGAGCACGTGGCCGTCCATTGCGACGCGCAGGTCGGCCAGGCTGAAGCCGTTCTCAAGAGGCAGCTGCGGCACGTCGATCGCGTGCACTTCGAAGTGATAGCGGTGCAGGCGCTCGTCGTTCCACGGCGGACACGGGCCGTCGTAGCCGAGATAGGTGCCTGCCATCTCGGGATCGTCGGCGAACCAGCCGGTGTAGTCGTTCTTGCCCTGCACCGAACCCGATGGACCCCAGGGTTCGCTGTCACCGTGCGCGACGATACCTTCGCCACAACTGCCCTCACCCAGTTCGCGGCAGTCGATCGGCACGTTGGCCATCAGCCAATGCACGAACTCGACGCGCGGCAGATCGACTGGCACGCTGCGGCCTTCCTTGTTGACGTCGTCGCCGACGCTGGGCACGTCGGGATCGATCACCGTGATGACGAAGGATCGCGTCGCATCGGGCACGTCGCTCCATGCCAACGGCGGCGTGGCGTTGCCGGCTGGTACGAAGCGCTCGCCGTCCGAACCGGGTTGGCCGAACGCGAAGTCGGCGGGAACTGGATGCTGGTCGATGAGTCGGGTACTGGTGAGTTTCATTGCAGTTGCCTCACGATTTCAGTTTGGCGAAAGAGTCGGCCAACGGGTCGGAATAGTTGCGCCAGTGATCGCCGGCAAAGCGTACCGGCAAGCCGCCGACGCCGGTCGCGCCGCGCTTGAAATTGTCACCGACCACGAGTTTGTCGAGGCCGACGAACCTGGCCAGCGCATCACCCGCACCGGCAGGATCGACGGCAATCGCTTCGGCGTCCACGACCAGATGCTGCGGGCCCGGACGATCCACGCCATACAGCATGTGTTCGCGTG
Source organism: Lysobacterales bacterium (assembly GCA_038255665.1). GTDB lineage: Bacteria > Pseudomonadota > Gammaproteobacteria > Xanthomonadales > Rhodanobacteraceae > Dokdonella. Next base: position 10,634 of record JBBSLA010000057.1, read on the forward strand.
CACGAGCCAACCATTCGGTTGCCGCCGACAGGTCGTTGACGGGTGCGGTCCGCAGCCATCCAAATGCCATCCAGTCGACCAGCGCTGCTCGTGCGTCGCGATCAGCAACGATGATCTTCGTGCCCGGCATGATCCGGTGGATGAGGGTCAGCAGGCGCGCATCCCAGCGAGGCAGCCAATCGATCTGGCGAAGATCAGGCGGAATGCCCATCGCCCTGGCCGGGCCGACGTATTCGTCGCGGATGTGCTGGATTTCGTCGTCGCTGATATCGGCGTCGCTGTGATCGAACGCTGGCGCACCGAACAGGTCGCGGCGATCGCGGTCGGCAACACGATCGCGCGGCACCGCCAGCGTTGGCTGGTCGGCGAGCAGCGCGGCGATGCGCTCCACGCCACTGCCGGGCGTACCGATCAGCAGGGTGGGTGCATGTTCCCAAACAGGTCCGGCCGGCGCATCGAGCCAGCGGTCGATTGATTCGGGGATGTCTGACAATGCCGGCAGCAAGCTCTGCAGGCCACGCTGGGCGGCGAGGAAGTGCGTTGTGGCGGTGGCGTATTCGGCATTGTGGTCGGCTACCCGGCCGCGATAATTTTCCAGCAAACGTCGCTGACCTTCGCTCAACTCCTTGTTCGCCAATGCGTCGAGCCGATCGCTGGCGCTGTCGAAGTCGCTATTGCGCAATGCCTCGCGGATGCGCACCAGGCCCATCTCCGGGCTACCCGGGTTCTTCGCCAGCACGGCAGCGACAAAGGGCTCGGCCGCTTCGAAATTGCCGACCTGTTCGTTCAAGTAGCCGAGGTTTTCCTGATATTGCAACTCGTCCGGTTCGCCTTCGTGCAGCCATTCGTTGTCGGCGATGGCCATTTCGAGCAAATTCAGATGCGTGCACAACAGCACGCGGCGGTTGCGCCAAAAACCCTCGCGCTCGCCACCGGCTTCCACTTGCTGGTTGAGCAAGGTCAACGCGTCGCCCAGTTGTTGGGTCTGGCCCTGACAAAACAACAAGGCCTCGACCACCTTTTCCCAGCCCGGTGCAGCGGCCAGCGCGGACTGGTAAAGCGGAATCGCTTCGTCGTAGCGCTGTTGTGCACGCATCGCGTCGGCAATGCCGACAGTGGCGCCAACTTCGAATCCGGGCTCCGAACGCAGCCGGCCGAACTGCTGCTCGGCTTCAGTGGGCCGACCGTTGTCCAACATCAGCATGCCGAGCGCGTGGTGGACCTGGGGGAAATTCGGGCGCAGCGCCAAGGCGTTGTTGAAGGCCTGCTCGGCAAACGCATGGTTGCCGTTGAGCAGCAGCGCACGGCCGAGGGTGAACTGGATCAGTGGATCCTGCGGCTGCATTTGCGCGGCCTGGTTCGCATTCTTGACAGCAGTGTCGACCTGACCGAAATCGCAGGCAACCATGGCCAGGCCAGCGAATGCGTGCGGATCGTCGCCGGCACGCAGCGAGGTGCGGAAATGTTGTTCCGCCAGGCGGGTGTCGCCCTGGGCCAGCGCGACATGGCCAAGCGTGGTGTGCGCGCCGCCCTGGTTGGGATCCAGCGTCAGCGCCTTTGACAGCGCATCCCGGGCTTGGTCGAACTGGCGACTGTCGAAGTAGACCTTGCCAAGAGTGAGTAGCGGCGCGGGCTGCTCCGGTGCCGCGTCATGGGAGCGCTGCAGCAGGTCGATGGCGCCATCGCGGTCGCCTTTCTGGTAGCGCAGGGCACCGAGCAGGCGCAGCGCCTCGTTGTCGCTCGGATGTTCGGCCAGGAACGCGCGGTAGCCGCTTTCGGCGGCGTCGAGATCGCCTTGGCGATGCAGTTCAATGGTGGACTTGAGCATGGGCTTCCGAAGGCAGGGGCAAGCGCAGCGCTCGCCGGATCAGCCGTCAATTATGCCCGATGGGCCAGGGATGCTCTGAACCAGTCCGCGCAGGCGTCTCGGATTCCTCTGCCCGCAGCTCACGCCGCGTCGGCGAAGACCGACTGGAATTCAGTGCAGCCGGCCGTGTCTCGCGGCTCGCCTCAGACGCGCGAACGCGACCGGTAGAGCGTGCCCAGGACATGATCCCACAAGGTCGACGTCACCCCGAAATTGCGATCCGGATGATAGTGGTGGACATGGTGGCGCGCTGCCCAGCGCCGGATCCACGGATGCTGGAATCGGCGGTGGTGGATGGCGAAGTGACTGAAACCGTAGGCGACGTACCCGCTGCCGATGGTGCCAGCGATGAGCAGGCCGTAACCGGCCGGCAGGACCACGCTGAGAAGACCGGCAATTACCGAAAGGATCGCCGCCGGCAGGAAGAATGGCAGCGAGTCGTAGCCCTGCGGGAACTCGTGATGGGCATGGTGGCCGCGTTGGTACATCGACTCGGGGCCATGGAAAACCCAGCGATGGGCCAGGTATTCGATGAAGCTGAAGGCAAACAGCCCGACCACGATGGTCAGCGGCACCTGCAACCACGAGCCCTGCAAGTGCCTCGCGCCGAACACCAGCAAGGTCGCCGACAGCGTGCTGCTGACGGCAAATTCGATCCAGTAATTGGCGCGCGTCGTCGCCATCGCAATGATGCGATCAAGCAGGCGACGCGGCGCGCTCGACACGGCCCGCCAGAGCATGGCGGGCGAAGGGATCGACGTGGTTTGTTCAGGCGAATTCAAGGCAGGGGCACGCGATTCGGACACACAGGGCCGCCATTGTGACGCAAGCGTGACGCTTCTTGCAGGGTTGGCCGGAAATTCCGTCGTCCACGCTTTCGGCGCGGGCGGGTTAGCTGTGCAGTCTCACACGGTGATTCCGGACTTCGCGACACTGGGCGTCGCGGTCCTGCGACACTATCTGGCCCATCTCGATCAACGCACAGGTCCCTCGCTGAAATCGACTTCTCCACCAGCATCCGACGCCATCGACCAGGCCAAAGGCCTGGTGATCTATCGCGCCAGTCGCCTCGAAGCCTTGCTCGATCCCCTGCTCGCGCTGATGGACAGCGCGCCGCCGGAACACGTGCTGCAGCCGCACAGCGTGATCGCCGCGCATCCCGGACTGAAGCAATGGCTGACCCGTGCGATTGCGCGCAAGCGTGGGCCCGGCGGCATCGCTGCCAACATCGACATCGTCCTGCCCAGCGTCTGGCTGGATCGGCTGGCCCAGCAGGTACTGGGCGAAGACGCTATCGCGCTGCGGCCGTATCGGCGCGAAACCTTGCGCTGGCGCATCCACGAAGCGCTCGGTGGCACCGTCGATCCGCAAGTTGCCGCCTACCTGCGCGGCGACGAGGTGCCGCGTCGGCGTTTCCAGCTTGCCGACCGACTGGCGCGGATTTACAGCCAGTACCTGGTCTATCGAACCGACTGGCTACAGGCTTGGGCGCGCGGGGAAACCGGTCCGGCAGACTCGGGGCTGTTGGCGCCGTTGTGGCGCGAACTCCGCACCGCGATTGCACAGCCACATCGTGGTGAGCGGCTTGGTCAACTGATTGCGCGGCTGCGCGATGACAAGCTCGCGCTTGGTGCCAGCGAACCCTTGCACGTGTTCGGTGTTTCCCACCTGGCGCCGTCGGAACTGGCCGTGCTTCGCGCCGTCGCTGCGCATCGCATGGTGGTGCTCTACGTGCCCGATCCCTGTCGCGAGTACTGGGGAGGCTTGCGTGGTCATCGCAGACATCTGCTCGACCTGCTCAAGCAGACCCCGGACGCCGCCGAGCAGTCGGATATGACGAACGAGATCGCCACCGCTTTCCTCGATCAGGACCATCCCTTGCTGGCGAGTTGGGGGCGGCTCGGCCAGCACTTCATGCTGAGCCTTTCCGACAGTGACGCACGGATCGACGAGCGCCACTGGCAGGATCGACTCGATACACCCGTGCTGGAAACACGACTGCAACGCGTGCAGGAAAGCGTTCGGCAGTTGGCACCTGCGCTGATCGCTGGCGACGAACCCGACCCGCGCGCCGATCGCTCGCTGCGCATCCACGCCTGCCACACGCGCCTGCGTGAGCTGGAGGTATTGCGCGATGCGCTGCTGCGCGAGCGAGCCGAAAATCCGCAGCTCAAACCCTCCGACATATTGGTGACGATGCCAAACGTCGCGGCCTATCTGCCGCTGGTGCCGGCGGTGTTCGGCGAGCCTGGTCGTCACGGCGGTGCCCTGCCCTGGCACCTGGCTGACGTCAGCGTGGCGAGCGCGCATCCGCTGTTCGCCGCGTTCCGCCAGTTGCTGGACGTGCCGCAGTCGCGAATCACCGCGCCCGAAGTGATTGACCTGTTGAAGACCGCGCCAATAGCACGGCGTTTCGGCATCAGTGAGGGCGATGTCGATGTCATCAGCGGCTGGCTGCAAAACACGCGCGCGGCATGGGGCCTGGATGGCCCATTCCGGCAACGCTTCGATGCGCCGCCGATCAGCGAACACACCTTCGCCTGGGCGATGGATCGGATGCTGACCGGCTATGTGATGGGCGACAGCGGCGATGAAGAGGCCATCGTGAAGCTGGAAGGCGACACTTTGATTGCTCCAGTGCAAGGCATCCATGGGCCGCAGGCGGCCTTGCTCGGCACGCTGGATCGCGTCTTGGTCGAACTGGCAACGTGGTGCCGTGAAGCCGCACAAAGTCGTCCCGCGAGTGAATGGGCCGCGCTGCTGGAGCAGCGCTTTGAAGCGATGTTCCAGATCGATTCGACCGATAGCAGTGCCCGCGATGCACGTAGCCACACACTCGGTTTCGTGCGCGCGATCGCCAGCGAACCTGCCCACAGCGGACTCGATCCGATCCTCGACTTCAGCGTCGTTCGCGATGTGTTGCTCGGCAATCTTGCCGCCGTGTCGGATCGGCAAGCCTTCCTGATCGGCGGCATGACGGTGTGCGGAATGGTGCCGCAGCGTGCCGTGCCATTCCGGGTCATCGCGGTGCTCGGTCTCAACGATGGCGAATATCCGCGCGCTGATGCCGATGGCGGCCTCGACCTGATGCTGAAGCATCCGCGCCTCGGAGACCGCGACCAGCGCAGCGACGATCGTTATCTGTTTCTGGAAACACTGATGTCGGCGCGCGACATGCTGCACCTGAGTTACATCGGCGAAGGCGTGCGCGATGCCAGACCACGCAATCCCGCGACGCCGCTTGCGGAATTGATGACCGTGCTCGACCAGGCTGCCGGCCTGTCCCACGACGATGACGATGCAAACCGGCCGTGGTTGATTCGGCATCCGCTGCAAGCGTTTGACGATCGCTACTTCAACGGCAGCGACGAGGCGCTGTTTTCGTTCCGCGCGGATCTGGCCGACTTGCAGATCGGCGACAAGACGAAGCTGCCGGCTTCGTTCGTTCGCAATGACGACGCCCCGGTTTTCTCCGACGCGACCTCCAGCGACGGCGACATGATCGTTTCCCTGCGCAACCTGCTCGGATATTTCCGCGACCCCGCCAGGCGGTTGCTGGAGGGTGAGATGCAGTTGCGCCTCGATGCGCTCAGTGACGATCGCCTGCGCGACAGTGAGCCGCTCGAAGACAAGGCCGAAGCGCTCGACACCATTGCCAAACGCGCTTTCCTGCGCGCTGCGGAGCACGGCGATGCACCGGCCGAACTCACTCCGGCTTACCTGCGACTGCACGGTCGGCTGCCGCCCGGTCGTGCGGGCCAGGGCGCATGGACACGCGAGAAGAACAAGGTCGAGAAACTACTTGCCGCGGTCGCAGATCACGAATTGTTCCGAAATGGATTGCCGGATTCGTCGCCGCAGTCAATCGACCTGGTCGTCGGCTCGAATCGGATTCAGGGCGAGATCGCCAACGTCCATGTTCGCGATGACACGCTCTGGTTGCTCGATGTCGTCCCCGGCAAGAAGGAAGCTGATCTCGATTTCAAACTCTCGATTGGCTTCTTCATCAAGTGGGCGCTGCTGCGCTTGAGCGATCAAACCGGGTTGCACGCCATACGCGTTTGCGTCGTCACCACGGATCCGGATGGCAGCATGACGGATCCGTACGCCGATCGGGACTCGCGATTCCTCGCCGCGATGAAGGACGACAATTCCGATCTCGCAAACGCGATGCTGGATGACCTGCGCCGGCGACTGGCGAGCCTGATTGCGTTCTGGAAACAGTCCGTCGCCGCTCCGCGTTGGTACTTTCCGAAAACCTCATCGGCCGCCAACCCACTTCAGCCACAGGCTGCCAGCGCAGTCTGGATGGGTGGCCATTCGGCGGGCGAGCGCGACTACTCGCCCGGCTACGCGCGAATGCTCGCGGGTGATCGCGACTTCGACGAGGGCGACGATTTCGACCAGCTTTTCGCCAACGCCGAGCAGTTGCGCTCGTTGATCGATCTCCGCGTTTGCAACGAGCCGATGTCCGACGAGACCGCGCCGTGAGCGCCGCCGTGCCCAAGTCCGTTGACGACGCGTCGAGCTGGCGCGACGTTCCCCTGCAAGCCGGCACTCGCTGCCTGATCGAGGCCAGCGCCGGCACCGGCAAAACCTGGACGATCTCGGTGATCTACCTGCGTCTGCTGCTGGAGCAGGAACTGAATCCAACCCGGATCGTGGTGACCACCTTCACCGACGCCGCCGCGCAGGAACTGCGCGAGCGCATTCGTGGGCGCATCCTCTGGGCAGTCGGCCTTGCGACTTCAGCGTCGAGCAACGGGTCGACAACTTCCAAGGATTCGTCCACCGATGACGACGAACAATGGTTACGCCAGCGCTGGCTCGACGACGGCGGCGCGTTTGATCCGGCACTCGCCGCGGCGGACCGCAATCGCCTGCAACTGGCCCTGGTCGATCTGGATCGCGCGCCGATCAGCACGCTGCATAGCCTATGCCGACGCATACTTTCCGAGCTGCCATTCGGCAGCGCCAGCGCGTTCGATCTTGGCGACATGGTATCGACGGAAAGCATCGACAACGAACTGATCGACGACCTGATCCGCCGGCTGGGACAAGGTGAGGCCGAGCTGTCGGAAGGCGAAGCAGCGTGGTGGAGTGACCGCAAGGCGTTACGCGAGACGCTGCGAACGGCGTTGGGAGCTGGCGTTGCCGTCGAACAGGTGTCCGAGGAAGGCGTCGCCCAATTGAAGGATCACGGAAATCTGGCTTTGATGGATGCGGCGATCTCCGATGTGCCCAGCTACACCCGCGCCAATTCCGCACTACTTTCGGGGTTCAAGGCACTGCGCCAGTTCATCGCTGGAGATGAGTTGGATGAGAAGACCGAAAAGGCGCTCGGCCGGCTTGCCGAAACGTTGGAGCAGCCGTTGGAAGAACGGTTGAAAAAGGTCGCCAAGAATCGAGATGCCTGCGAAAGGGCGTATCAGTTCGCGAGTGCCAGCCTTCCCGCGTTGACGCGTTTCC